>JARGNK010000101.1 GCA_029213145.1 Rubripirellula sp.
GAAACTTTCATTCTCTATCCCAAACCGGTTTATCCCGGCACACCCTGTCCCCGTTTGGCTCCGTGCCTGTCCCCGTTTGGCCCTGAAGACTCGCAAACGGCAAATCATTTCGCCCTAAAGAAGAAAAGCCTCCCCGCTCTGGATTAATCCGAAGAGTGGCAGCAGAATCAGGAGGCTGCGCTTGTTTGAATTGGCTGTTCAATTACCTTCCCTGTCTCTTTCGAGTAGTCCCACGATCTCGAACAGCAGAGCGTCCGTCTCTATAAGTAAAACGCCATTCGACGCTTCGCAGTTCACCAACGCTACTTTTTCTCGCGATGCTGCGAGTAGTGACCGCTTCCGCTTGCAGCATTGCGAGTAGCCGTATCACTTTACGGGAAACCTCGCCTGAGCAACTCTTCTTCACGTAGCCACCACCGCTCGCTCCAACTCTTCATAAAAGCGAACCAGCCAGCAATAAAACGACTGGGACATGGTGAGGTACTGGCAGAGGAAGTACCGGCTACGATTCACCTTAGGGGGAGTCAACCCCATCAATCGACCCGGTGGTTTTAACCAGAAGACCGATCCAGAATTCAAAAACACTTAATGGTTCGATGATCCGATTCTTTGTGCTCATGAAAGGCTTGTAGCACTTTTGAAAAAAGCGGGAGTTTTTAGATGCTTGGTAACATTAGTTCTGTGATAGCTCGGGTTGACCGGCGCTTCGTTTGTTTCCTTCAAGGTTTTGCAATCGCGTTGATCGGTATGCATGCCGACTCACCGCTTTATGCACAGGGAACCTACGATCGCACTCGCATCCCCGTTGCCGATGTACGTCCCGAAACCAATCGGGAAATCGATCCCTCAAAAGCAACGATGCCCAAGCAGAAACCGTTCGGTGCACCAGCGAACGCACCGAACGTAGTCATCATCTTACTTGATGACTTAGGGTTTGGAGGCCCATCTGCTTTCGGTGGACCTATCCGAATGCCGACACTTGATCGGTTAGCAAAGAACGGCCTTCGCTACACTCGATTCCATACCTGTGCGCTTTGCGCACCGACGCGGGTCGCCCTCAAACAGGGTCGAAACCACCACGTTGTAAACATGGGATCGATTCCAGAGATCGCAACGGGTTTTCCAGGAAATACCAGTCGCGTCCCAAATGACACAGCACCGCTTGCAGAGATTCTGCGACTGAATGGATACAACACCGCGGCGTTCGGAAAGTGGCACGCGACACTTGGGCGCGAAACCACCGCCTCTGGCTCGCAGGATCGTTGGCCTACGCGCCAGGGCTTTGAAAAATTTTATGGGTTCATTGGCGCGGAGGAAAACAACTTCGAGCCCTCCTTGCACGATGGCGTGACCAACATCGACGTGCAGCAATCAGAAGACTATCACGTGATTGCTGATATGACACGGGAATCGATTGAATGGATGCATCAACAGCATTCCATGACACCTGAGAAACCGTTCTTTATTTATTACGCTTCACCTGGTGTGCACGCGCCCCACCACGTCACTGGAGATTGGATCGAAAAATATCGTGGCGAATTTGATCAGGGTTGGGATGCAGCACGGCAAGCCACGCTAGAACGACAAATCCAGATGGGAATTGTTCCAAAGGGGACAAGACTCGCGAAACCCGCAGACAGCATCGTTGCCTGGGACAGTCTTTCGGACGATCAGAAAACCGTCTATGCGCGTCAGGCGGAGGCGTTCGCGGCATTTGCTGAATACACTGATTTCCAAGCTGGCAGGTTGATTCAGGCGATTGATGACATAGGTGAATTAGACAACACGCTCGTGGTTTACATTACCGGCGACAACGGCACCAGTTCAGAGGGTAATCAGACAGGCAACTGGAACTGGGGGCATATGCTCAATGGTGTTCCTGAAACCACTGAGGAGCAGATGAAGTACCTGGACAAATGGGGTGGCCCTGAAACCTATCCCCACATGTCGGTTGGTTGGGCAGTGGCGTTCGACTCTCCTTTCGCCCACACCAAACAGGTGGCAGGTGATTTCGGCGGGACACGCAACGGAACCGTTATTCATTGGCCCGCAGCTATTCGATCCAATAATGAAATCCGAACTCAATTCAGCCACGTCATTGATGTTGCCCCAACGATCCTGGAAGCCGCCCAGATCCCTGAACCGGAGTACGTCAATGGAATCAAGCAGTTTCCAATGCAGGGCCAGAGTCTCCTCTATTCCTTTAATGATGCTGACGCAAAAGAGAAACACTCGAAACAATACTTCGAAATCGTGGGCAACCGTGGCATGTACTCTGATGGTTGGATGGCCCGAGTGACGGTCAAATACCCATGGGAAACGAAACGTCGCCGGCAGGTCACCGATGATCAAGGTTGGGAACTCTTCAATACCTTGCAAGATTTCAGCATGGCCAACAATCTGGCAGACAAGTACCCGGAGCGTTTGGCACAACTAAAAAAGCAGTTTGCCACTGAAGCACTTTCTAACGGTGTCTTTCCACTGGACGATCGCTTGTTAGAACGCCTACTTCCTGAAGTTGCCGGCAGACCTACGTTGATGGGTGCTCGCAAGTCGATCACGCTTTACCCAGGTGCCATCAACGTAAATGAAAATGCTCTAATCAATGTCAAAAATCGATCCAGCAAAGTCACCGCAGAAATCGAGATTGTCAATCCCGGTAATACCGAGGGAGTGATTATGGCGCAGGGCGGACGGTTTGGCGGATGGGTCTTGTTTGTGGAAGATGGACATGCCGGCTATGCCTACAACAATTTGGGCGAACTCACGATCATCAAATCACCAAAGCCTCTCAAGCCGGGACCGCAGTCAGTCATCGTCGAGATTCAATATGAGGGTGAGGGAGCTGGCGATGGTGCCGTGATTTCACTCAATGCAGATGGTCAGCCAACCGCAATTGCAAAGCTAGAATCCAGCGTGGCGAGTCGCTTTTCCATTGACGAAGGTGCCGATGTTGGACGCGATCGCGGATCCCCCGTACTGACCCGTCAGATTACAGACGTCCGGCAAAGTCCATTCTCCGGTGAAATAAAGCATGTGACGATCGAGGTCGATTGACGATTCGCAGTAGATGGCCGATCGCTCTTTGCTCGAAATTTGTGAACACTTCCACACTCGGTTAACGCGATTGTGTTGACCGATGGATTCTTATGCTGTTCAAAAAAAATTCGCATTTGGTTACAAACAGATTTTTCAATCGGCATCGATGCAACGACTGGCAACAGCGGGCATCGATCTCGACCGAAATACGGGAGCCTTAAAGTGACGTAAATTTCGCATTTCGACCGCAAAAGCACCGATTCCAGTCCCTTGACCAAACGGGGTCGTACTGGCAACGTCGAGTTAGCTGATCTGATTTCGATGAAATTTTGTTGGCTTCGCCTCCACAAATTGAGCTGAGCTCATCGATTATCATCAGGGCAGATAATCAATCTTCCCTTACAGCGACTCCTTTTGCCCCTCGAGTTGACGAATGACGATTCCCCAACTCCGTGCACTCTGCTTCCTGACGTTTACGACTCTTGCTCAACTGCTCAGTACCGCAGCAGAACTTCGCACGTGGACGACCAGCGACGGAAGATTTGAAGCACAAGGTGAATTGGTCGAAGCGAACGAGTCAATAGTCACGTTGAAAAAAGTGGATCGCAATGTCGTCACACTTTCAATCAGCAAGCTTAGCAAACCAGACCGCGACTATGTCCAAGCCTGGCGACTCGAACGCAAACAGGCTGAGACATTGAAACCAGGCATTGTGCCGGACGTCATGGGAGAACAAATCGACTTACTGTCGATGATCGACCCTGCCAACGACACTCAAACAGGAAAGTGGGAGCGTGACGCAAACGCACTTGTGTCGCAACGTTCGTCCCGAGCGCGAGTGTTGATCCCATATTCTGTTTCGGATTCATATCAGCTCAGACTTGTCGCGCAGCGGCAGACAGACGCGGGATCACTTAACATTGGTCTTGCGGTCGGCAGTCGGCATCAAGCGCTCGCCATCTTTGATTACGGTAAGTCGAAGAGATCGGGATTAGCCTGGATTGACGAAAAGAATGAGCCCGCGAATTCGACGTATTACCGCAAGCCTGCATTAACAACGGGGCGAGATTCCGAAATCGTTTGCACGGTTCACCAAGGTCATTTGCGCGTCACTTGCGACGGCAAAACGATCATCGAGTGGACCGGCGATCCATCCAGACTAACACTGCACCCAAATTTCAAAATCCCCAGCGGCCAACTTTTTATCGAGACGGTATACGGCAGTTACCGAATCTCCCAGTTGCAATACCGACCGATCCGCGAGTCCGAACTCCGTCAATACAAACCACGCGGCAAACCATCACCGGCTGACTCGGTCACCTTGATCGAACATCCACTTGGTCATGGCAGTGGTTTTCTTGCGGCCCCAAACTTGTTGGTCACGAATCATCATGTCATCGAAAACGCGCCGACAGACGACCTCAAGATCTTCTTCCCCGACGAAAGCGATTTCGTCAAAGTTCACGGTGTCCTGTTTGAGGACACCGATCGAGATCTTGCAATTCTTTCTATCGAAAGCCAGCGAGCACCCTTGGCCGTTGCATACGACGGTTATGTGCCACAGGGCGAGTCGGTTCAACTGCGAGGCAACCCAACCATTGGTGGAGGGGTAACGCTGAGAAATGCCGTGGTGAAGGGGACCACACGGTCAATGGTGCGTGTAAATGGTTTCGATTTCCTCCAGGTCGATGCATCCATTGATTCCGGATCGAGTGGTGGCCCAATTTTAAACGAACTGGACCAGGTCGTTGGAGTAATCGCCATGAAAGCGACCGACGAAGGCGAAAAGCTGATGCACGAAGGCTTCGCGCGTCTTGATGACTCCTTCAAGAATAAACCAAGGCGACAGACTCAGGACGGTATCGCGTTTGGAATCCCTGCACAAGATTTGGCCAAAGCACTCGACAACGTGCGTGAAATCACCGCGAAAGAGGCGGGACGCCGTTCTCAGTTGCATGAGAATCGCGTGGTGTTCAAGCGACTTGTCGCACTTGCTGGAATACGCTTGCTGGAGGCAAATGTGAACGCCCCGGAAGAAATGCGGCAGCAGGCCGCGCGAGTGACGCCCACTCGCAAAGCCGATGATTTTCTGGAACTGATTCCGACCGAACCGGCACGCGTTCTTCGCTCAACGCTGCAAAGCGAAAGCACCAAGAACATCATCGCTTTGCTGCAACAGGACATGGACAAGCATTTGAATGCGATCCGCAACAGTCCCTACCTCTCTCAATTGAGCATTCGTGACTTCAATGCACTGTCACAACGAATCAAGGCAATCGAGCGATTGGCGCAGCGGCCAGGCACGGACTACCTGAGATTCAGCGCAACCATGATGCGATTTCAAAAGGACGTGACACGTTTAATGAATGAGATCAATGAAGATCTGTAGTCACGTCATCTAGCAAACAGCTTGGGTCATTCAGTATCAACTGTTGTACCGCTTCTGGTCAATCAACTCCGCCGCTTCTGAAACCGCAGTGGGTTGAAATGGCGTTGATCGACTCTACCACCATTGAATCCCGGACAAAGACTAGACGGACAACGTTCTACCTACTCTTCGCCACAGAGCTGGAGAGACGCCGCGTCAAATCCGCAGGCTGCACCACCAAACCGAACGAAGCTTGCATGGAAACGGTTACCCTCGAACGGACCAACGCAGAGAATGTTTTCTCAAGGACAGGACGTACTTAATCATGGACGACGAAGCGACGTTCGCTAACGTCGCGCGTGATTGCCGACGCCGCCTGACCCACAGAACGCTCTATTTCCTCAAATTAGCCTGACTTGCAATCTGGGTTCGGCAAGGCTGATTCATTAGATATATGATACTCCTTGCGGAAACATTGATTCTAAGATGCACCTCGGCACTCGAAACAAATCATCCATGAAGACCATCACTGCAGCGTTGTTTATCGGCGTCATGGCCGCAAATTGCCTCGTCGCGTCTGACTGGACAACTTGGCGCAGCGATTCGCAACGAAGTGGGTATACAGCGGATGAACTCTCCAGCGAACTGTCGCTGCGATGGACTTGGCAGCCGACCCATAGGCCGTCACCCGCTTGGTCGCGTGACGACCGTATGAGTTTCGATCGAGCAAATCATGTTGTGGTTGCCGATCGCCTGGTGGTTTTTGGCAGTTCGGTGACAGGCAAAGTGACAGCGTTGGACGTTGATTCAGGAATGCCTGTGTGGTCGTTCTTTACAGGAGGGCCAGTACGATTCGCTCCCATCATCTGGAAAGATCGTTTGTATGTTGTGAGTGATGACGGCGAATTATATTGCTTGCGATTAGAAAACGGACAGCTAATCGATCGCTGGCGCGGTGCTCCCCGCGATGATCTTGTCCTTGGGAATTCGCACATGATTTCGAAATGGCCAGCCCGAGGTGGACCAGTAATTCGTGACGGAATTCTCTATTGGGCAGCTGGCATATGGCAATCCGAGGGTGTGTACATCTACGCGATGGATGCTGAAACCGGCGAGCGGGTTTGGACCAACGACAGTTCCGGCGGCATCGACATGCCACAGCCGCACGGTGGTGCAAATGCGAAGAGCGGTGTCTCAGCACAAGGTTACTTGCTGGCGAACGCCGAGCGTTTATTCGTAACAACCGGACGCTCGGTACCAGCGGCACTGACACGTGCCACTGGCGAGTTTGAATATTATCGGCTTCAAGAGAACACACGGCGGGGCGGGACGACGGCGGTACTTGCAGGTGACTTTGTCTACAACGGCGGCTATGCGTATCACACCAAGGATGGCTCGCTGTTGACCGATCGCATCGCCGGCGCTGTTGCCGCTTTTCCTGATGGCATCGTTCACGGCAGCGGCAACCAACTGCGATGTCTGAAAGTCGGCACAAAAGAATCGACTGATCGCCGCGGAAAGCCGATTGAAGTGCCGACGCACGAGTCACAATGGCTCGTCAAAGACATTCCAGCCGGAACGTCATTGATCGTGGCGGGGGAGTCGATTGTCACAAGTAGCGGCAATCGCATTGCCACCGCAAAACTAGGCACCGGAGAACGGATTTGGTCCGCCGAAGTCGATGACGATGCCTACGGATTGGCTGTTTCTGACGGCTGTCTGTTTGTTAGTACGGCAAGCGGCGCGATTCACTGCTTTGCGAATACGATTCAAGCTGACCGGGATTCAAACGCAATACGAACCAAAGCAATCGAAGAGCCGTTTCCAAACAATGAAGCAATGAAAAACGCGGCTACCGAAATCATCAAACGCTCGGGCGTTACCGAGGGATACTGTGTCGACCTGGGTTGCGGTGATGGAAGATTGGCTTTTGCGTTGGCCAAGCAATCGGACCTTTACGTTGTCGCCGTGGATTCCGATCCGATCAAGGTTGATGCGGCACGAAAACAACTAGAGGCAGCAGGATTACTAGGTGTGCGAGTTTCAGTTCACGTCGGTGATCCAGACGACACGCATTTTCCAAAATACTTTGCCAACCTGGTCGTCTCGCAACGATCACTAACCGACGACCCAGAGTCGGTTGACGCGGACGAAGCTCTGCGTTTGCAGCGACCCTATGGCGGAATCACATGCCTTGGCGAATCACTGGCGGTGACCACGCGAGGGCCTCTCGAGGGTGCCGGCGAATGGACACACTTATATTCAAATCCTGCTAATACTCTTTGCTCGACCGATACGATCAAAGGCCCGTTAACTTGCGTTTGGTTCCGCGACATTGACCTGGAGTTGCCCCAACGCCACGGTCGTGGGCCATCACCACTGTTTCACGACGGCAGGCTATTTGCCGAAGGATTGAACGAACTGATTGCCGTTGATGCGTACAATGGTCGGCCAATCTGGCGTTTCGAGCAGAAAGGAATCCTAGATGCTTACAACGCCGATCATTTGGCCGGTACTGCCATCACGGGAAGTAACATTTGCATTGCTGACGACAGCATCTTTTTGCGGTATGGATCCAAGTGTTTTCGTATCGATACGGCAACGGGCATAGTTCAGGCAACGTTCGAGGCACCCACGAATGCGGACGGTCAGCCAGCGACGTGGGGATACATTGCGTGCGAAAACGGCGTGCTATACGGCTCGACGGCAAACAGGACGCACATCGTACGCCATGCATACATCCGCGCTGACCAACAGATGCAGAGTCAATTCTCCGAGTCAACATCTTTGTTTGCGATCGATCTCGAAACCGAAAAGCAGATTTGGCAATACGACGCCGAAAAATCGATCCGTCACAATGCCATTGCCATCGGCGGTGGACGGATTCATTTGATTGACCGCTCGTTGGCCGTCGATGACCTTTTGTCCAACGCACCAGCCCGACGAGGAGAGAAACCAAAGAATCCGCCCGCCGGTCATCCGGATGGAAAACTTGTGACGCTTGATGCTCGGACAGGGGAACCCATTTGGACCAAAGATGACGATGTGTTTGGTACGACACTCGCATTCAGCGCTCGACATCATGTCGTACTAATGTTTTATCAGCCAACATCATTTCGGCTGCCATCGGAGATCGGCGGGCGCATAGCGACTGTACAAGCGAGCGATGGCCAACGTTTGTGGGATCAAAAAGTTAGCTACCGCACACGACCGCTGATCAATCAAGACACAATTATCGCTCACCCGTCTGCGCTAGACTTGCTTTCTGGTCAACCTAAGCCGCTGAAGATCCCGAAGTCATATGGCTGTGGCCAACTGTCAGGATCCCGAAATTTACTGATGTATCGCAGCGGGACCCTTGGTTATCACGACTTCACGCGCGATGCGGGCACTGAAAACTACGGCGGGATTCGTCCCGGTTGTTGGATCAATGCTCTACCGGTTGGCGGACTCGTATTGGTCCCCGATGCGTCGGCGGGGTGTAGCTGCAGTTACCAGAATCGGTCATGGCTGGCGTTGGAAGGAAGCAATTAACGCCTGCCTCTCAGATACACTCACGGCATACGTTCAACGGTTCCTCCCCATGCCTGAAAACCCCAGACTGAGCCAATTTGTGTTCGAGATTCCTTTCGCAACTTTCCCCCAAGGTTAATATGCTGACACGACTTTTTTCAGTCGCATGCGCATGCCTGCTTACCGCCATTACAATGGCGAACGACACAACTTCTGCACGGCCGACGGTGGTAGCATTGGGTGACTCGATCACAAAAGGTGTTCGCTCAGGTGTGTCAAACAATCAGACGTTTTCTGCAATCTTGGATCGTGAACACAACCGGTCAACCTTGAATCTTGGCATCGGTGGAGAAAGAACCGACCAGGCGCTCAAAAGATTAGATGATGCTGTCATCTCGCAGCAGCCTCGATTTGTCTTGGTGATGTACGGGACGAACGACAGCTACGTTGATCAAGGGAAGAGTCAGAGCCGTATCACGGTAGATGCCTATCGCGACAATCTCACGATGATTGCTGGCAAGCTGTTACTCGCTGGAATTGAACCAATCCTCATGACGCCACCGCGTTGGGCAGCCGACGCGAGAGTGAATGGTATTGGCGAAAACCCCAACCTATCGCTGGACGCGTTCGTCGACGCTTGCCGCAGCGTCGCAGATGAAAATGAGCTCCCGCTGATCGATCATTATGCGCACTGGACAACTGCGGAGGCCAACGGAAGGGACCTAAACACATGGACGACGGATGGCTGTCATCCGAATCCCGCCGGACATGCTGAAATGGCGAAACTGATTCTTGAGCATTTACGTGGAATCTGGACACCCAACACTCAACTGGCGCCAATTGAGATTCAGTTGGAAACAGTTATCAAACGCCAGGATCCAAGGGACAAATCTTTGTGGTTCCATCCGCGTGTGACGCGAGGAAGCGGAAACGCAGTCGTGATGACCGTTCAAAAACTGCTTGAGCGGTCCGACCATTTCGCGGGACTACAGATCATGCGGACAAACGATTCGGGGAAAAGCTGGAGTGGACCAACGCTCTATCCAGAGCTTGATTGGGTCAAGGAATCAGACAAAGTCAACATTGCAGTGGCCGATGTGACGCCCGGTTTCCATCCGACTGCGAAACAATTCATCGCCGTTGGTGCGCAAGTCCGCTACAGCACTCAAGGACAGCAACTGGACGATAAGCCACGTTCTCACCAGACGGCGTACTCCGTTTCCCGCGATGGCGTTTCGTGGAACGCTTGGCAACGACTTGAGATGCCGCAAGACAACGAATTCGACTTCGCAAGAAGTGCCTGTGCACAGTGGATTGTCGAAGCGGACGGATCTGTGTTGCTACCCTTTTATATCGGGACCGACACAAAGACACCGTTTTCCACAACCGTCGTTCGCTGCGAATTCGATGGCGCGAAGCTGAAGTACCGTGAGCATGGCCGAGTCCTGCGATTGAATATCAAACGTGGACTTTATGAACCCTCTTTGGTCAAATTCAAAGGCCGATTCTTCCTGACACTTCGCAACGACTTGCGTGCCTACGTCTCCATTTCCAAGGACGGATTGAACTTTCGGCCTGTGAAGGCATGGACCTTTGACGACGGCGAAGACCTGGGGAGCTACAACACCCAAGCGCACTGGCTGGTAAGCGGGAACGGGTTGTTCTTGGTCTATACGCGACGAGGAGCAAACAACGATCATATCATTCGCCATCGTGCTCCTCTGTTTATCGCACAGGTCGACCCGGACCGACTGCACGTCATTCGTTCTACAGAAAAAATGGTTGTGCCTGAACGTGGTGCGACACTGGGCAACTTTGGTGTCGCAACGATTAGCGATGATGAATCGTGGGTCACAGTTGGCGAAGGCAATGTCGACGCCGAAGCAGAAAAACGTGGTGCCGATGGAAGCTTGTTTCTTGCACGCGTCAAGGCGAAGCCGATCAAGCCAGTCGTATTCACAGCAATGGGATGTGGACCATACACACCAGCGGCGGAAGAGGCACTGGCAAATTACATGCAAATCGAAAACCGACTTTCGACGAGCCAATTTATCGTGCATTGCGGAGATATCGTGACTGGCAAAGTAAAGGACTGGCCAGAGTCACAGTATCAAAAAATCGCTGGCATCCTTTCACGTGACAATCAGATCCCGACGTTCATTGTCCCCGGCGATAACGAATGGAACGATCAAGTCGACCCAGACCGGCATTGGGGCTACTGGGAAAAGCATTTCATGCACTTTGATAAGAAATGGAGCGTGCCAACTGGAGCCAGCCCGGTAAAGCGACAGACCGAGCGTCCTGAGAACTTTGCATTTACGTTGGACGGTGTGGTGTTCATTGGAATCAATAAAGTCGGCGGCAGAATCCACGATGCCAGCGAATGGGAATCCCGCATGAAACAAAACGCTGATTGGGTTTCAGAACAATTGAACACACACAAAGAATTTACACACTCAGCAGTGATCTTCGCACAGGCAAGCGGGTTTTCGAAAATTGGAGCTTTTCAAAACTTTCTCGCACGAGTGGGCCCAACCTACGGCAAGCCGATACTGTACTTACATGCGGACGGACACAAATGGATGAATGAACCCGCTCGGTATGCTGCGAACATTACACGACTGCAATTAGACGTCGTAAGCGAAAACTTCCCACCCATTCAAGTTCAGGTCACAGGACAAGTGGATCAACCGTTTGTTTTCGATCGGCGACTGAACAGCTCAACCTGGGGAACTGCACCGTAGATTTCTCCACCAACATCAATCCTTGCAGTGGTCTCTGCTGCCAAACATCAAACAAGTTAAAACGTTGAACCGTTGTCATCGATTTACCTAGCAGGTTTATTTACACAGGCAGTAAGTAAGATCACTCTGGTGTCACAGAATAGCAGCGTGGCTTGCATGAAAATCCCGCGGCGAATGCCTGGCGCTAGCTTACAACCAATCCGGCAGGTTTCGATGCAACGGAGATGCGGTCATCATTGCAGGATGGTGTCGATGAATCCGGCCAATTCCACAACTGAGATGTCGCCGGAGCGATCTTTGTCTGCTCTCTTTAGAAAGACATCGAGGTGAGCGGTCGAGCCAAGAAAAGTAACGAATTCCTGTTTGCTGAGGACGCCATCGGAATTGGAATCGGATTCCGTGTGCCACTCGGCTGGGGTTTTCCGGGAGATTCTCCACCATTTGATGCTTTCGAGTTTGGATGCGAACTCCTCCGGATTCAGGGTGCCTGATTTATCTCGATCGGACTTCTCAAATCCAACCGGGCCATGTTTTGCTGAACGGTAAATAGCGGTGGCGTATTCGACATAGGAAAGCTCGCCGTCGCCATTGCTGTCAGCCATTTGATGCAACTCTGCGGGCGTCATGGTGAGCATCTCAGCGCTGGGTTTAAGATTCTCCTCGGGGATGGGAAGCGTGACCCAGAGCTGACTGCAGCGTCCGTTGGCATCGACGCCGGCGCGAACGAAGAAGCCTGGCTTGATTTCCTTTTTCGCGTTCAGAAAGCTGACATAGTTGATCTTCGCCTTGTCGTCGAGCGTGAACCCCCGGCTTTTCCTGCGGTGATTGACGGTGATCTTGTGTCCGTCGACGGATTCGACAACACCAGACAAAGTCTCGCCCTTTTTGTCCTGGACGGCAGCGTCGCTCGACGCGAAGGTCAGGCAGCAAACAACAAGAACAAACGGCAGGTTAGTTTTCATGGAATTGAATTCTTGGCATGGCTTGGTCCGCAGACTATTTCGAGTGAAATGGCTTGCTTTGAACGAGGGCGTGAATGAACTCGCTTACGGTATATTGATTTTCTTTTGCGGCGACCAGGACTTCGTCGGCGAGTCCTTCATCAGTGAAACCGAACGGGCGTCCCAAGGCATATTCGATTAAGTGTTCGGTGAAGCCGCGGGCGAAGTCTTCTTTTTGCTCGGCGATGAGGTCGCGTAGTTCGTGGTAGTCATTGAAGGCAGGGCCTTGGTGGAAAGCTCCAGAGGCGTCGATCTTCCACGTCTTCTTTTGCTTGCCAGCCCCGTCACTGTCATCAGCGCGCCATTTCCCGGCTGCGTTGAAATTTTCCAGACCGAAACCGATCGGATCGATCTTGCGGTGGCAACTTGCGCACTGCGCTTCTTCCTGGTGTGCCAGAAGTCGCTCGCGTGTGGTAAGGACCTGACCTTCCAGACGCGAGATCTGCGGTACGTTGGGCGGTGCCGGCGGCGGTGGGTCGTTCAACAGATGCCGCAGGACCCAGGCTCCACGTTCGACCGGACTACTCGCGACGCCGTCGCTACCCATCGCATGGATTGCGGCCATTCCGAGCAATCCGCCGCGAGGCGAATCGGCGGGCAGCTTGATCTTTCGAAAGTCATCGCCCGTGACACCTTCGATGCCATAGTAGGTAGCGAGCAGGCCATTGACGAATACGTAGTCGCTCTTGAGAAGCTTGACGAGATGACCCTCTTTTGAATCACGAAGTAGGTGGGCGAATGACTGGTAGACCTCTTCGCGCGTGGCTGCACGGGTGCTTTCATCAAAATCCCGATGAAGATTGACGTCGAACTGGAAGAAATCGAGTCGCTCCATGTCCAGCCATTGATGGACGAAGCCGGCTACGAAGTCATCTGAACGCGGATCAGCAATCAGTCGATCAACCTGCTGCCGAAGCACGTCTGGAAGATGCAGCCTGTTCTCTTCGGCGAGCTGAAGCAGTTCTGCATCGGGCGGTCCGCTCCAGAGGAAGTAGGAAAGCCGCACAGCGAGTTCGCGATCATTGAGCGGGCGCCGCAGAGCTACGTCACCAGGTTCGTAGAGATAAAGGAATCCAGGTGAAGCAAGAATGACGCTTAGAGGTACGCGAATCGCCACATCAAAAGAGTCGCCTGCTTTGCGACGTGTTTCATAGATCGCAACGAGCCTGTCAATGAAATCGGAATCCGGTTGAACATCACGAAAGGCCGTCGCAGCAAATTCGGTGAAGATTTCGCGAGCACGATCCGCTCTCCGCGCTTCGTAGCGGAACTCGTCAAGAGTTTCGGTATCGTCCTGCTGGGTTTCGTTAACTTGGCCGTTCCCTGCATCGCGCCGAAAGTCTTGACGACTTCCGCTACGTGGTAGATTCCTCTCGAGAATCGCCTGCAACGGCGATCGCGTTTTGATCTCTTTGGATGCCGAGTGAGGTCCTACGAGTTCCACCCAGTCGATCCAGATGGCAGGCGGGTGGCCGTAGCCGTTTTTCGTTTTCCACTCGTTGTGCGCATTCCAGAGCGCTTTGAGGTTTCCGTTGTTCGGCTGTTTCTCCTGCACCGCGAACTCGCGAATCGTATCGGAGGTGACCTCAAGGGGGATTTCAATCGTTTCGGGATTGTCGATGGTTCCGGTGACTTGGTGAGTGCTGATGGCCCGGCCCTCGAGTCCCCAGTTTCTGCTTTCGATTAAACGCTGAGGATGACCTACCTGAATGAAACGTCGCTCGGCAGGAGTACCTTCCACAGCTCCAACACGCACGCGCAGGACATAGCTGCCGGGTGACAGTTCACTCTTCTTCGGAGGAACAATGATGCGACCAGTGCCGTGAGTAAGCTTCAAGTAAGTTCCGCGGTCGCGGTGTGGCAGGCTGACGTAGTGCTTGTGAAGAGCCAGACTTCGGCTTCGTGAAGGATCAGATGCGGCAGCTTTCTTCTCGTCGGTAAACCCGAAGTCCCTTGGATTGGGAGTGCCCTTTAACCGATCGGCAAAGGTATAAAACCGGTTGGGGTGATCGATCAGGCGATCCGTCTTTCGAATCTCGGCAATGATCGCTTGATTCTCCGGAGTCCTGGCTGCATCGTCGACTCCTGTCTTCCACCGCCCGAAACGTTCCTGTCGTTCTTCGATCTCCGCGATTGCTTTTTCGTTCGCGGGATTGATCGTCTTTTCAGGCTCGACGCGGACAATCGTGGATTCGGTCACCGCAGCCTCAGTGATTGGACCTTTCAGCTCGATCCAATCGACCCAGATGGCGGGCGGTGTGCCGTATCCGTTTTTCTTCTTGTGGCGGTCGAACTCCTGTCTGAGGAGTTTTCCCGACCTGGGCTGGCGTTCCTGGATGCCGAATTCTCGAGGCGTGTTTGCGCCGATTTCGACATTGACCTCAATGATCTCCGGGTTCTCAATGGTGCCGGATATCGGTTGCGTGCTGAGCAGTTTGGCGAAGCCCGGTGACGTTCCGTTGAGTTTTTGGGGATGACCGATCTCGATGAAATGGCGGGAAGGATCGGAGCCTTTCACCGCGCCGACCCGGATCCTGAGCTTGTAGGTGCCCGGCGGGACGTCCTTCGGATCGGGGCGAACGTCAAAGCGTTGAATCCCCCGTGAGAGTTTCAGATAGGCACCCCGATCGCTGTGAGGAAGCTCAGCGTAGTGCTTCATGTAGCTGTGATATCGCCGATAGGGGCTGTATAAGGCCGCAACGGCATTGATTGGATCGCTGCCGCCATAGTCGCGGGGATCGGGTGCTCCTTTCAGAAGACCGGCCTTTTGATATTTGAGAACAGGATTGGAATCATAATCCGGGTGCTTCTTGCGAAGGGCGGCCACAATTTCCTGGTTCTCAGCAGCTTCGGCTGCCTTGTCGACTCCTTTTTTCCAGGGGAGCCATTTCTCCTTATAGGTCTTCTCTAATCTCTTGATAATTTCTACGTTCTTAACGTTGACCGTCTTTTCCGGCTCGACCCGATGGGCCCTGGGGGCCACGCCCCCTGCATTGGACAAGGGGCCTTCCAGTTCGATCCAATCGACCCAGATGGCAGGCGGAGTGCCGTAGCCGTTCTCACGCTTGTAGGCGTAAAACTCTCTGCTGAGGGCCTTCTGGTTGCCCTCGGGGCGGCGTTCCTGAATGCCGAATTCGCGTGGCGTCTTCGAGCCAATGACGAGTGTGGTCTCGATGATCTCGGGGCTGTCTTCCGTGCCTGTGACCTGAAGGCTGGCAAGCGGCTTGCTGGAGAAACCGGCCGGGACCTGGTTGACGCGTTGGGGATGCCCAACCTCGATGAAGTGCCGGGAGGGGTCGGAACCCTTCACTGCCCCGGCTCGAATCCGTAGCTTGTAGGTTCCGGGAGGAACGCTCTCCGGTTTGGGTGTCACGTCGATGCGCTGGATCGCCCAGGCGAGTTTCAAGTACGTACCGCGATCGCTGTGAGGCCGCTCGAGATAGTGCTTCATGTAGGCATAAGTACGACCGTACCCGCCCTGATAAGAAAAGGAGGCTTGGTTCGCGTCTCTGAAACCAAACTTCGTCGCATCGGGCCCTCCCTTGAGAAGATCGGCGTTCTGATAGAGCCTCACATTGTCGGTCAGATCATCGAGCTTGTACTTCTCGCGAATCTGCTCGAGGACGTCCTTGTTTTCAGGAAGAGCAGCGGCCTTATCAACTTCGGCCTTCCAGAGCAGGTAGCGTTCGTAGGTTTCCTGCATCGTCTTCATATTCTTGCGGCTCTGCACGTTGACCGTGTTTTCCGGTTCGACGCGGAAGACCCGCGACGGTTGCTTCTGCGTTGCCTGCCGCTCGAAGGCTTCATCAATGGCCTGACGCCCGAGCTTGAGATACTGCTCGAACTGATCGCTGGAGATGAACTGCGATGCTCCGACAGTATCAAACGTTCCCGAGCCGCCATCGGCGGGCAGTGAGCCGACATCGACTTTGACGCCGGTCAACTGTTCGATGGTGTTACGATACTCACGCCGGTTGAGCCGTCGCATCGTGATCTTGCCGCCTGAATCCGAAAGAGCCTGACGCGCAGTGACCATCGTTTGAGCCAGATCATCAAGGAAATCCGCCTTCTCAGTATTGCCAGGCTGCTCCGAATCTTCCGGAGGCATTTCGCCGGAGTTCAGCGCGTTGAGGACCTTCTGCCAAAGCTCCGCTTGCTCGATAGTAGTGATGCGAAATGCCAGAGTTTCGAGATCAACTTTGCCTTCTCGCGTCGCGGAGTCGTGACAATCGAGACAGTGCGTTTTGAAGAACGCTTGGTGCTTTTCTGGAAGGCGTGCTTCAGGTGGAGCAGTTTGCGCGAAGCCACAAAGGCACAGAACTGCCGCGCACGTCGCGTAAATAATTCGTGTCATATTGTCATTCCGTAGTCATCGTCTTAGCTTCGCTCGCCAGAGCGCGGACCGCCGTCAGGTAACAGCAGCTACATCCGACTTTCCTCGTAATGTTACGCCTGCAGTTCCTTCACGACTCCGGTGCTGTCGCCGTGTCGTTCGGCGTTGATGCCGAGTCCCTGCAGCATCGTCAGCCACACATTGCAAAGCGGTGTGTCTTTCGGCAGGACGAGATGCTGACCCAGCTTCAAGTTGGCCCCGCCGCCGGTCAGGATGGTCGGGCAATTGGTCAGGTAATGAATGGAACTGATGTTCGACCCCCAAGCCACGGCGGTGTGGTCGAAGAGGCTCGATCCGTCGGCTTCTTTCGTAGCCTTGAGTTTGTCGATCAGGCGTGCCAGCAGTTTGCTGTGGGCTTGATCGCGTAACTTGGAAGCTTCCATGCGATCGCCGGGTGAGTAATGGCTCACATTGTGGGCGCTCGGTTTTAGATCGAGACTCTGCAGCAGACTCTGGCCAGGCATGCGGTAGCTCACCGCGCGGGCGCTGTCCGTTTGCAGCGCAGCAACGATAAGGTCCTGCATGATCTCGATCTCGGCCTTCCCCTTCAGGCCGGGCTCCGGTTCGTCGAGGGGAGGCCTGGCCTTGGGGATGTCGAGCCAAGCTTCGTCCTTTTTCAGACGCAGCTCGATATCGCGGATACCCTGAAAGTACTCGTCGAGCTTATCGGTGTCGGTTTTGGTAAGGCCGCGCTGCACATGCCTGGCCTGCGCGAGGACGGCATCCAGGACGCTACGGTTCTCCGCAATGGCGGCCTTTCGTTGCTCCAGCGGCATGTCCTCTGGCGAGAAGAGCTTGTGAAAAACTTGAACCGGATCGTCCTGACCGGCAACAGGCTTGCCCCGTTGATCCCATGCCAGCGAGAGGCCCGGACCGTGTCCCTCTAGGCTGGCGGCGTTGAGCTGGAGCGAGGCAAAGCGGGTTTCCTGACCCAGATGTTGCGCGACGACCTGGTCGGCCGAAATGCTGTTGGCCATGTTCTGGCCGGGCACGCTATAGCGATTGGCCCCGGTAAGCCAAAAGGTACTACCCCAGTGAGCTTCATTGGTGTATTGGTTCTCGCATCCTTGCACCACAGTGATATCCGACTGGTGACGAGCCAGCGGGGAGAGTCCCTCTGAGAGTTCATAGTCGGCGCCGGTGCGGGTCTGGTCAGGAAACCAAGTCTCTTTGGTCACACCAAAGCCGATGCCGAGAAACACGCAGCGTTTGGAGAGCGCGGTGGCCGTGGTTTCCGCAGCCGAAGTAACTCGGCGAAATCCGATTGATTCGAGCGCAGGCAAAGCGACCAGAGCTCCGGTTCCGCGGAGAAAGTGGCGGCGATCCAGGTTGGTTTTCATCATCTGAACTTTATTCTTTGGTCCGGGAAATTGGTCATTCCAGAAAGTGGACAGGCAAAGCCGGTTGTCGGATTGCTGTAAGCTGAACATCATCAACGAAGTAGCCACCCAATTCGATGGGAGCCGCACGAGAACCACTGCTTGCAGAAACGACAATCAGTGCAACCGTTGCTTCGGATGACAGAAGGCAGGATGTAGTGATCGTTGCCGGCTCTTCTCCGGGCGCAAGATTGATCAACTTCTTGCCAAATCCAACCCCGTCCTCTCGGATCACCCCAGGCCACCCTTCACCGATTGCCTCTGGATTCAGATTGAAAAGGTAGATGCGGCAACTTCCTGCGAGTTTCGGCAATTCGGCATCGGTCGGAGCGGCCTTTCGGCAGAAGCGGGCCGAAAGGTTGAGAGTGACTTGCGTCTTGGGACCTGTCGTTTCCCATTTCCGCTGGAGCGGCGACAGATCGACTAACTGAAAAACGGAGCAGTTGGAGGCGAGGTCGCTGGGATCACCATTGACATTTCCCGTTTTCAGAAGACGCAACATTCGGTTTCCCTCAGCATCTTCGACCACCTCGGCAGGATTTCCACCCCACCGACCAAAGTGAGACGGGAAGCCGATTTCAGACGAACCTGAAAACGCCTCAAAATCACCATTCGCAACGTGAAGCGTTCTCGCCTGCGATTGAGGCGAGTTTACGGCCCAGACCACCCCGACTCCCAGTAGACCAACAATCGCGCCCGCCACCAGAGCAACTGCGATCTGCTGCCGCCAATCCAGGAGACGCATTGCAGGCCTCATCGGTGGCTGACTCGCGGCCAAGTCTACTTCAGCATCTAGAATGGAAACGATCGATTCATCGCGCAAGCAACTGACCAATGCCTGCTCATCGACCAGCGTCCTGGACATGATCGTCCGAGCTTCTGGGTGCTTGCGCAGCAGTTCGTTCATTTCGGCCCGAGCGGCTTGGTCACCGTCATCCCTGACCTTCTGGAGCAGGTTGAGAAGTTGTTCTTCCATCACGGATTAGTCCTCATCTCGCGTTCAATACACGCACTGAGTTGCTGACGAATTCGCAGCAATGTCATCTTGACCGCACTCAGACTTCGCCCTGATGCTTCGGCTATTTCCCGCAAACTCTGGCCGACTGTATAGTGGGCATGAAGCAAACCTCTCTGCCTTTGATCGAGTTTTTCCATACACTTGGCGAGCGCATCGCGACGGTTATTAAATGCGGTTGCGGCCTCCTCAATATCATCCGCCATTGCCTGGACCACATCTTCATCAAAAACGAGCCGATCTCGCTTCTGATCGCGGTGATGCGAAAGGATCGTGAATCGAGCCACGGTGAACGCCCACGGCAAAAACTCCGTGCCCGGATCCCAGTCCGCAGCTTTCTGCCACAACTTCACGCAAGTCGCCTGCAACACCTCGCGGGCGTCCTCGCGATTGGCAAGATTCGCATAGCAGAATGCCTCCAGAGCGGGCTGGTGACGAGTCAAAGCTTCAATGAAGCGGGTTTCGTCCTGTGGTAACGGCATGGATAAGGTGAATGGGGTCAAGTCAAATGGTGGAGACAGGTGCTTGGCGTGGTTCAACCCGCCGACAGAGACGTCTCCGATCTCTGCTCTATTGTTTATTCCACGAGAACACCCGGCGGTCACAATTTCTTGTCAGAAACTCGTACTTCAAGGTCGTTCGTGGATTGAGTACCACATCAACCGCCCGCCTGGAGTCAGACAACCATGCTTCTCATGCGAGGGTAAACGACAAAATCCACGGTGACAAATGCATGCGAACGACGTCTCAAATGTTCGCACAAGCCGACCGGAAGCTGCTGGGGACGGGCGCTGCTAGGAACGGGCGCTGCTAGGAACGGGCGCTGCTAGGAACGGGCGCTGCTAGGAACGGGAGCTACTAGGGACGGGCGCTGCTCGAAGTGGCTCTCTGTTTCCTCAGGACCCAGATCTTGGGGAATCAGGCATCTTTGGTAATCAGGCATCTTTGAAAAGGCTCCATTTCAAAGTTGTGATTTTTGGGTTTCGCGGCCGCCCCTGGACGCTCACCAGAGGAGGCGACCTGGCTATCCGAATCGCGAAAGAAACCGGCTTTGGTTACACCAAGATACTTGGTGAACCGCGAAACCTTTTTACTCTCCCAAATCTGCTGGCAGATCGACAAGAATATCCTGCACGAAAAAGGAATCGAATCGAGCCCCAAAGCAAAACCCGGAATCCAGGATGATTCAACGTCTGGTCATGACCAAAGATTTTTCAAAACGGAAATTGATGAACGTTATCCTCCCCCAGCGGTAGCGGATCCACACTTTTAACTGCCTGCAACGGGATATCGCCGTAGACGTGCGGAAAAAGAACGCCATCTGAAGAAGCTTCCCAACGCAAACTTTCACCTAGACGATCACCATCCAACGATACCAAGACCAAGCCATCTTGATTGGCAAAAAAATTGGCAACCACTTCTTTGACTTGGTCAGGTGCGGAAAGGTGGATGAAGCCATCCTCGAGGTCGATCCCAACGCCTCGAAACGTGCCGTCGAGTTCCGCTTGCTGCCAAGCATCCGCGGAAAGCACTTTGTACAACGTGGCTGGGGCGGACTGCTCTGATGATGGTTGTGTCATTTCGTTGGTTGCCGCTTGCTCTGGCTGCTGAGTTTTTCCACATCCAGCGGAACCCAACACAAGCAACGCGAGTGAAAACAGAAAAGTTGGGCGGTAAGTCGTTACTAGCATTGGCCGTAACCTCTCTTGTGTTCTGGCGAATGGGTTGTGTTTCGTTTGCCATGGGGATCACGGGCTCCGAACCGAGTTGTTAATTCACCCTCCCCGCAAACAACTAATTCGGAAAGAGCCCTCGGGTTTTGCCGGCGATTTTTCACCTTGAATGGGCGTTGTAATGCGATTCCCGTCTCTTGCGCAAAAGCTTGGTTCGGCTCGGCAGATTCCAGGTTTTAATCAAGCGACTAAAGGTTGTGCTTTGCCGCTGATCGATTTCACCAGTCTGGTTAACGCGTAGGCGGTCCCCACTTCCGATTCCTCTGACCAAGATCGTGATTGTCAAAGTCAACCGACACCGATCTGAACGACACATACACCTATAAAATCGAATGGAACGATGACTTATGAATGTGGACTGTGGCCGCATCGTTGTAAATGCCCGGCAGCAGCTGGACATTCGACCAACTTCACTCAGAACGCCCATCCTGCTGCGCGAACAAGAAATCTGAACCGCCGTCGGTCGCTTTCACCGATGCCCGCAAACCTAACTGTTCGAGCCACCTGCTCACCAGTCAGTCGAATTCACGTCCAAGAAAAAGCGTGGCGGTAACCACGTTCCGACAAAGGTGACGCGGCTCAGTTTTCCGCGATGCAGTACAAGTGCTTTGCTCCCCTTAAGAACAACTCGTCGCCTGCGATCGCCGGTGACGCATCGAAGCGTTCATCCAATTCGTTGGTGGCGATTGGTTCGTAACTGCGTGAGTGATTCAGGACGACCGTTGTACCACCTCGGCCAACAAAATAGATTCGGTCATTTGCAGCAATTGGAGACGAATAGACATTCGAAATACCGTTGACACGCTTAGGCCCAAACACCAGTTCACCAGACTTCGAGTCTACGCAACGCAGGATCGCCTGATTGGACTGATTGAAGTACAGCAGCCCATCGTAAAGCACGGCCGACGGCACATACGGAGTCCCCTTGTTCATCGTCCAGCGAATCTTCTCGGAATCCGAAATGTCACCGGTTTCTGTTAGGGGTATCGCCATCGCTGCGTAACCCTGATAGCCACTCATGCAGATCACGTAATCGCCTTCGACCTGCGGGCACGGTGTGCAGTTGCCAGTCAGACCGCTGCATTGCCAGATAATATCGCCCGAATTCAGATCATAGCTGCGAACGAAATTACTGGCGCTGGTGATGACCTGAGTCCGCCCGCTGTGTTCCAGAATGAGTGGCGTTGCCCAGGCGTTGTCCTCATCTCGGTCTTTGCGCCAGACGGTCTTGCCGGATGCGGCTTCGAGAACTTCGATCGACCCTTTGCGACTATGGTCGCGAACGATGACCAGCTTGTCGCCATACAATACCGGAGAACAGCCCTCCCCGAGACTCGATCCAACTTTGGCCTCGCCCAGATCTCTTTCCCACAACCGCTTGCCTTCCAGGTCATAGCAAAATAGACCCGCGGAACCAAACCAACAGAACAATCTTTTTCCGTCAGTCGTCGGCGACGCGGATGCGAAATCGTTGTCGTTGTGGGCGCCCTCGTGAGGAATCTTTTTGGTTGCAATATCTCGCCAAAGCTCTTGTCCCGTGTTGCGGTCGAGACAAACCACGACGAATTCGTGCACAGCGTTTGGCTGCTTGATGTCGAAGAAATTTGTCTTGGGCTGATCTTGGGGGTCAGGAATGGATGTATCTTTTTCACTCGTTTTGACGGCGGTGAGCACAAAGACTTTATCCTCCCAAATGATCGGAGTTGAAGTGCCGTTTCCGTCGATGGCAACCTTCCACTTGATGTTCTCCGTTTCGCTCCATGTCATTGGCGGATTGCTGGAGTCCGAGACTCCGCTGTTCAAGGGCCCGCGCCATTGAGCCCAGTTGTTGTCAGCATTGCACAGTGACCCAGATGCCAACACAAGAAGAAGACAACAGCAGGGAATCGCGAGTTTCATGAGTGATCCTTCGAAGGGCGTATGGTCGGGTGATGGCTGCGGAACGGACCAAGCGGCTCGAACGCTTAATTTATCGGATTATCAGCTGGCCGGAAGTATTGATGATTTCGTTGCGGAGAAAGGCCGAAAGTCTTGACGACTTCCGCTACATGATCTCCAGTGCACCGCTGCTCGTTGCAAAGCTGTCCGTCTCGACACCCATGCGTTGCAGCAAAGTCACAAACAAATTGCACAGCGGAGTGTTATGGTCTTGTTGATGCGCGACATAACGTCCGTGTTTGTAGCCGCCACCAGCAAGAATGATCGGAAGATTTTTCGGATCATGAGCGTTCGCGTTGCCCAGATTGCTACCGAAAAGAACGGCCGTGTGATCCAAGAGCCTCCCTCCCTGTTCCGATTGTTGCCCCAGTTGCGTCAGCAACTCCGAGAACACTGAAAGGATTCCCGATTCAATGATCTTCAACTGAGCAATCTTGGAAGGATCCCGTCCGTGATGGGACAACGGATGATGTTCCCCCTGGACACCAGCGATGTTTGGCACGCCATGGTCAGCCTGAATCATTAAGCTAACCACGCGAGTTGAATCGGTTTGTAGCATCAGCGGAATAAGATTTACCAACCCGCGGATTTTGCCAAGCAATTCGGACGGATCCAGAATGTCGTTCGGAATCATTGTGTCCACCTTTGGCTTGGGGCGTTTCAGCCAATCATCCGAAGCAGCCAATTCTTTTTCCGCAACGCGAATAGCGGCAAAATACTCATCCAGTTGCTTTCGATCCCCGCCACTCAGCCGTCCATTGAGCGAGTTTATCTGATCGCCAACGGAATCGAGGATGCTGCGGCCCTCCGCGAGCCGTTGCCTTTGCCGTTGTTGTTCTCGTGGGCTGCCAGCCAAGAATAGTTTTGCAAACACCCGCGACGGGCGATTGTCGGCGGGTAGCATCACACCATTGCGATTGAACGACTGACTCTCCCGTGTGTTACTTCCCAGTATGATCGAAGGAAATCTCGTGGTATGGCCGAGGTGCGTTGCGACCACCTGATCCACCGAAATCGAATTCTTAAAACCTGCGAGCCCTGGATTGATCGCTGCCGTCAAGAAAGTCATCTCACTATCGTGAGGCTCTTTACCGTTTTGGTCCGGATGAGACAGCCCCGAAAAAAGCGTGAAATCACTTCGGTGCTGCTTGAGTAACTTGAGGTACTCCGTGTTTGTGTAGTCGCTCCCAGGCTTCTCCGGGAACAGTGATGGAGGATACAACCCTAGCGTATTGCATATCGTCACCATGCGCTTGGGCTGCTCGGAACGCTCAAAGCCAACCGCCGGATTCATCACATCCAGCAGCGGTAAAGCCAATGCGACTCCGGCTGTTTTCAGGGCGGACCGTCGGGAAATGGGCTTGTGCATTCATTCTCTTTCGTCGCGGAACTCCTCAAGAGTTCGGCTGGTTGAGGTCTCAGTTCATTTTTGGAAGGTGAGATGTTTTTGGGACGGCCGAAAGTCTTGACGACTTCCGCTACCTGCACCGGAACATCCTGCTTTGAATAACATCATGGATCAGTTTGCGCAGCGGATAATCGTCCTTCTCATTTCGGTCCAGGATTGCTTCGACATCTTCTCGGTCCGCGAACTGGATTTCGGCTCCGGTCGCAAACGTGATCAATTGTGACACCAGATTCCGCGCCACCTGCTTTTTGGACTTCATGAGATACTGTTTGAAATCACGAATGTCGCCGAATTTGAAATCGTCTTCCGTGCGTCCAGTGCAGTCGACTGGCGGACCAAGGTTATAATCTTTTTGAAGAAATCGCAGGCCGGCAACGGCGGTGCGTTGGACACCCTTGCTGAGCCGGTATTGTTGCCGGTAGTTTCCAACTGGATCGAAGCATTCCATGGCGAAACCGGGTGGATCAATCCGACGGTGGCAGACGGCACACGCTTCGTTCCTCTGATGTTTCGCAAGTGTCTCACGAATCGTCGTGGCTCCGCGGGTATCGGGCTCGATCGAACCAGCTCCCGGCGGAGGTGGATCAGGAGGCAGGCCGAGCAGGTTCGACAGAACAAAATTGCCGCGTTTGACAGGCGTTGTCACCGTACCATTGGCCGTCACCTTTGCAATGCTGGCGTGCGTCAATAAACCGCCTCGAACGCTATCGGGCGGCAACATCACTTTGCGCATCTCTTCACCTTCGACATTCGAAATACCGTAGTGTTCGGCAAGTTTCCGATTGAGGAACGTAAAATCCGAATCGATGAGCTTGGCGATGCTGACATCTTCATCGATGAGATGGCGGAAGAACATTCGTGTTTCGGCCAGCATGGCACGGCGAAGGACGTCGTCGTATTCCGGATACAGGTACGCATCGGGTGTTGTGGCGTCGATCAGTTTCAGATCCAGCCATTGATCAAGAAATTCGTTGATGAACCGTTCGCTGCGTTCATCAGACAGCATGCGGTTGACCTGAGCATCGAGTGTTTTTGCGTCGGAAAGCACTCCGTCATTCGCGAGCCCGCGCAGTTCCTCATCAGGTAGGCTGCGCCAGAGGAAGTATGACAACCGGCTAGCGAGTGCTTGATCAGTCAGTGTTGGTTTCCCGTAGCGGAAGTCGTCAAGACTTGTGGATGATTTACTTTCAAGCTGCCGAAAGCCTTGACGACTCGCGCTAACAATTGTTTCGTTCGTCAGAAACAATGTCTCGGGCGAAACCAAAATTGCTCGCAACGGAACTCGAGCACTGGCGATGAAGCCGCGTTGGGCTTTAAGATTCGGGATCGCGAGATTGGTGAGGTCTGCGATCTCTTTGTCAGTCACTGAGCGTCGAAAGGCTCTGGGGGCCAGCGCTGCGACCGCATCGCGAATATGCTCATAGTGAGACTTAGTCGTCACCGGCTTGTAGCGGAAGGCGTCATGACTTTCGGCACGGCCCATGCTCTTTCCGTTCCTCCGAAAATCTTGGCGATTTCCGCTACCACGTTCAAGCTCCCACTGAACGCCCGGAAACAGGGAACGCGTACGCTGTGGAGGCCACGTGGACTCCAGCGGACCTTCGACAAGCACCTCGTGAACCCGCACGCCTTCACCTTTGAATTCGCTCGCCGGTTGCGAGTTGTAAATGACTTTTCCATCGGGAGCTGGCTCAAGTTCATCGGCGCTGACGTAAAAGTAATCGTCGGGGCGAAGGTATTGGGTCGCTGAAACGGTGCGGAGTTTCTCGTCGACATCCCAGGCCGCGAACAGTTCGCTGCTACCCTGGATGTCGTTTTGGTGCCTGAGACTCATCGTGACAGAGGATCGCGGCTGATACGCCGAACCGGTGACGGTGATGCGGTATCGGCCGGCGACAGGAATCCGCAGTCCATTGTGGTCAGAGCGAAGGTTATAGTTCTGACCGCGAAACATGATGAGATCCTCTTCGTCCTTAAAGACGGTACCACCGCCGCGACGGACGGAGCGTTCAAACCACATCTGCATGTAAGGCGAATTCGGATAATCAAGCACGTGTGACATCGGCGGCTTCGGACCCAGCTGAATGGCCTCCTCCAAAGCTGCATCGGCCGCGGAGAGGAACCCTTTGACATGCACGCTGGACATCTCTTGTTTCGCAGCCACAACATCGAAAGCTCCCGACCTATTTTCGGGTGGAAGCAATTTCGCAATCTGGCCACCGATACCGAGCAGATCGTGCAGCGTATGTTCATACTCCAGCCGGGACAAACGACGCGACGGAACTCTTCCAGCGTTTTGTTGTTGTTGGCGATTGACTTCCGTGAGTTTCGTCTTGAGGAACTTCAGCGCGGCGGTTTGCGTTTGCGTGTCGGGACGAGGCTCCGATTCTGGCGGCATTTCTCCGCTGGAGATCCGGTCCACGATCCTGACCCATGCACGAAAAGTGCCGGCGTCTTCGAAATTTCTGTCGAGCTTCGTGAAGTCGAGCCGGGTTTCCGTATTCTCGTCATGGCAGGCGATGCACGCAGCTTCGATCAGCGGTTGAACTTCATCCGCCTCGGTTGAAGATACCAGCAGCAACGTCGCGGGAATCGTCAAAACTATCGGCAGTTTACGCATCGCGTCGACGAAAGCTTGGGCGAGTTTCGCTACTAATACTCCGTAGCGAAACTCGGCGAGAGACTCATCGAGAAACTCGGCGGTCTCAGTTTGGCGCAGCCGAAAGCCTTGACGACTTCCGCGACAGAGAACGCGATTCATCATGGCCTGCTGACTGACTGAATGTACGCGAGCAGGTCGTAAATCTCACTTTCAGAATATGTGTCCAGCAATCCCGTGGGCATGGTTGAGATGTCAGCCGTTTTACGCTGCTCAATGGATGACTTTGGCATCACCTCGATCTTGTCCGGCTTTAGCAAGTTCGCGATGAAGTGAATCTCTTGATCCGTTTCCTTGATCACCAGCCCAGTGCGAAGGATTCCGTCGTCGCCGAGGATCATCTGCGTTTGAAACTCTTTGTTGATCTCAGCGGATGGTTTGACGATCTGAGTCAGCAGCTTCGAGCCTTTGAAACGTTTCGTGATTTCGCTCAGATCAGGGCCGAGCTTCTTTTCTCCCGGACCGATGTTGTGGCATCGGCTACACGTCGCCTGTTCAAAAACGAGCTTTCCTCGTTCCAGGTTTCGATCGCCCAATTGGTTGGGAGCGTCGCCAAACCAGTGGTGCTGCCACTTCTTCACGAAGCGACGTGTCACCGGCAGGTCATTGTAGATGATGTAGTCGATGATCTTCACGTAAAACTGGCCGTCGTTCTTGCGGTCCGGGTTGGTCTTTCGGAACTCATTCCACAGTGACCCCGCGAGATTGCGTTTGTGTTTCGGCAAGGCAGCCAAGCGTGAGTCGACCCATTTCTGATGTGGCATTTTTTTGTACGCGTCGGGTAGCGGGCGGGCGTCGATTCTTGCGTACAGCTCTTCACGCTCAGAATCCA
>JARGNK010000102.1 GCA_029213145.1 Rubripirellula sp.
CTGAATCAAATCTCCATCGACACACTCGAGTAGATTCACCCCCGTGAGTGCCTTCACACGTTTGATGGTGGATGTATCAATCTCCACCACCCACACGTTCGATTTGCGATCAACGAACTTCTGCATCTTGATTTGCTTTCACAGCACATGGTTAGGTGGTTGGAACATTGGAACCAGTACCGCTGGTGGACTGGGTAGGCTTCAAGGTCACATCAGCCGAAATCACTTCCTCAAGGTTCTGGTTGACGTTGAACTGCATCACCTCACAGGTCAGCGACAACGTTCCGCCAGCGTCACTGATGCTCACATCACACGGGTCACCGGACATGAAAAGCCCCTGAAGCGTTGCGAACGTGGTGTCGTTGTCGTATTCTTCGTCCACCACCCGATCGTCCCATCTGGCGTGGGATATCCATGAAGGCCGACAGATCATCGTTGATGATGTCGTGCCGGGTCAGTGTAAGGATCTGACCGTAAGTGTCGGCCTTGTTGGAATATTTTTGTTCCGATAATTTTCCGTGCTTCAGTTCGCCATCGGGTGCGACTTGTTCAAAGCCGCCGGTTCCCAGCAAGCGATAGCGTATCCAACCGGGAAACCTAAAAGCTGTCGACTAAATGCGGATTCATTACCGCGCAGAACGAAAGCGACACACCGGCGTCGGCCACCGGAGCATTGAAGAGTTGCCTACAAGATTCCACGAATCTTTTCTTTTTCAGCGTCACCCCGCCCCAGCCAACATCAAGCAAGTCGCCGCCTGCGGGCTTTTGAGAGTGGGCGATACAGGATCAGAACAATCGCCTGAAACACGGGGATTGAGGACGATCAGCGGGCTAAGCGAAGCAGAATGCGAAGCAATCGCGACAGATGCCACGCTGTGCGAGTTGGTGCTGCTCTGGTCCACTCTGGACACAAGTATCCGTCAAGCGATTGTCGCAATTGCTCGCTCGTCGAGTCGCGCACAATGAAGTGTTATTCGTGATTCAGCAATTGAGCGTTGCTTTTCAAAAAGTCGGGGAGACGTTTGTCATTGGGGTCAACGATTCGCACTCGCTTGTCGTTTTTCAGTTTTGGGCCGGGCGTGCTGCGGCCGTTGTCCACCTGTTCGCGGAGCAGGTCTGCCATGCTCTTGACGCGGCCAGCGTGATTGGCGGCGATGTTGTGGCTTTCGGATGGATCGTCAGCGAGGTTGTAGAGCTGGAAGAATGGAGGCTTCAGCAGATCGGCTTCGGTTGGTTTGCCGCCGAATTGTTCGAGTGCTGATCGCCACGCGTCTTCGGCGAGTGGTTCGTTGGAAGGTTAACGCTATTGGTAATGGAAAGCTTTCCGTTGGCTTCAACCAACATCTCAAATGCAGCTGCCGATTGTTCTTCCCTCGTTTCTTTTTGATTGCCCCGTTCGCCGGGTAGGTTCTTCTGCGTCCAACTGACCGACTGTTTTCCAACATCCCATTTTCCCTGAAACACGGATGGTTGAATCTTCGGCATTTGCTTCGCTTGCACATTGGAATAGTCGACGGGGCCAAAGCGGAATAACATGAGGCCAAACTGCTGGTTTTGATACTCAGGCATCGCAATGATATTTTCGACGATTGCGAACTGCGGATCCTCGGTGGGCCAGGACCAGATCAGGTTCCACGCAGAGGCCATGGTTCCCTGCGAACTCCCGCTGATCACGAGATTCCCTGTTAACGCAGCGGCACGCTCACCATCAATCGCTTCGCCTTTGAACGACCATGTTCCCCGAGCGGCATTGAGACCTTTGAAAAAGGGAAGCTGATCTTTGGGAAAGCTCTCGGGCAAAGTCCATCCAAGGGCCTTCCACTCGGCAGAGACTTGCGACTCCAGCGTCTGGGCGACGGCTTGCCGCGAAGAAGATGGGAGGGTCGCGGTGCATAGGAACATTGTGCCAAGTGCGATTAGTTGTTTCATCTCTTTCCTTTCGTTGTCGTGCTGTCGAGTGCCTGCGTCCACGATCGGCGCGAGTTTAGCCGACCCCTTCTGGACGAAACAGACGAGCCTCAGGTTACTGTTGCGTCTCAGGGAATGCAGTGGGTTGCCTTATCGCCGCTCGCGGTCCGCATCAGGTTGTAGCTTCGCCGGTCCGGTCGCTGCTTCGCTGTTGGCTTTCATTTTCTGCAGCAAACGATTGCCTGCGGCAGGTTCTCCGATCAAATCCCAGAAGATCGCTCGCTGTTCCGCGGTCATAATCCGCTCAATCTGTCGCATACCTTGCAGATCCTGCTGCTGACGCTCCGCAAGCACAGCTGCTCGCTTCGCTGGGTCTGACGGCAATGGCTCCGACCCAAAAGTGGGCACCCCGACCAGTTTCTGCACGTCGTCCAGCTGCACGTCGCTCCACTGCAATGCCTCAAAGGGAGGCGTCAGGTACGGGACGTTATTATCCATCCACGTCCCCGTGTCTAACGGCTCCCGACCCGCTCGAGCAGGTCCAAAATCCATCAGCAAAATCTCAAATCGATTAAACACAATTACCGATTGCAGTTCCCGCTGCTTCCAGCGTTTGGCCTGCTCCGGGGTCAGGATTCGGTTCCATTGCTCATCCCGCCGTGGGACAAAATCCCAGGCCACCCGAGCCACGTCCGCCCCGTACTTCAACAGTGGTCCATACTTGCTGATGTCCCGCTCCTCTGAGTGACGCTGATACCGGTAGCTGCAAGGCACCTGCTTCAGCGCATACTGGATCCATTGAGTTTCCAACTCCTGCAACTGCTCATGCTGCTCCTCGGTCAGTTGCACGTCAAATCGAAACGCCCCATTCGCCTGGACCGGGGACTGAAAGTACAAGGCCAGCATTTGATGGAACAGCTGATGCTGGCCGTCATCCAGCAGATCGCTGATCGCGTTCTTCAGCAGATCGTCACGCCGCTGCTCGTACGGCCCGCGTTGCAGAGCGGCAGGTCGAGCGTCGTACTTGGACTTCGCAGTCAGAAACCGAGCCTTTCCGTCTCTCAAGACATCCTGCAACTGCTCCTGCTGCTCGCCAGTCAGCTGAAGCCTGCTCAGCAAATCAGGCGATTCGAAGATGGAAATCGCAAAAGGCACGCCCATCGCGCGAAAGTTCGGCTCATCAGCGGCCTGGCTTACCACGCACAGACCCACCACCAAAATCATTGTGATGCCGACTAGCCTGAACACTTTCATCATGCTTGCCTCATTCTTTCTTTGCAGAATTACTTTCGTCCATACCACACATTCCACATCGTCCAACATCTGAATGCGAGACACCACAAACTCTCCGTGTTCACTGTATTGGGGGTTATGGCATTCGCCGTTTACGGTTCCTCGATGTGGGTTACCTGCTTGTCGGGACGAATGACGACCTGACCGCTCGAGGCGACCTGACCGCCCGAATAGCAGCCCCCCAATCGCAATCCAGAACGTGAAGCTGGTAACAGCTGCAAGGTTTTTCATGCACCACTTACTAAACAAAGTGTTATTGACAATTCCCATTGAATTCCGCTTGTTTTCCCGCCAAAACGTGTTTGCTTATCGTGCTATTGCCTGTACCCGTGAGCTACCACCCAATCGGGATCCAATAAATGTCTTCGGCTGTCTCAAGGAATCGCAGTTCGACAGATTCATGGCGGTCTTTATCTGGAATCTTGACCCTTATCTTCATCGAATGAAGTTTCGCGTCGGCCGTCTCGTTGTTGGCCGTGTTGATTACCCTTACCATCTCACTGGCCGTTACGAGGTCGGAGAATTGAATCTTATAAAATGAACTGTGGAGCAACGAAGCACTCCTGAAGTTGCGTTTGATGAATCTATCCACATCCTGTCGTTCTTGCTGCAATTCAGGGGAGAGTGAAGCTGGATCGGGATACAGTCTGAAGTCCGATGCACCACCGTCGGCGATGATCTCGAAGACTCCATCGACGTCTTTTTGGTCAATCAGGACGAGGCATTCTCGGAATAACACGATGCAGCGTGTTCTTGTATCCAACGGTTGAAACATGTCATCTGCAGAGACGTCAATTGAGATAAGAAGGATCGCTGTCACCAAAGCTAATGTGTGAATAGGTCGCATCGCTGTTATTCCTAGGCGAGACTTTCAATAAACAATTGCCATGACCGTGAGTATACGCTTGCCGCTGTCAATATTACAGCTTGCGGACGGTCCTTGTTCACAGCGGTGATGCTCCAACAACGTCCCCCAACCCAGCACCGCCATCGCGATTGGCTTACTCGGCATCGTAGGCTTTGCAGGTAACCGTCGTCGTCGTCGTCAAGGGTCAGTTGCTTAGCATACTCACCAAGGCCAACTCTGGACCACTGTTTCCATCGTCTCACGTAACCTTCGATCATCTTCTGATGGATCGAACCTTGCTCGTAAAGCCTGGTCACGCGTGAGACGAATCGTTGTCTGGTTTTCTTGGCCACGCGCAGATCCACCGTTTGTCCACAGCGGGTTGTCTCCTAACCAGCGTGTCACCGCCCCGCAGAGAGCGTGAGAGTCTATCGCCGGAGAGGCCAAAACCGGATCGCACGTTTTTGCTCACTCTGGAAAGTGAGAGTACTCTCAGAAAGCGACCGGCTTCTTAAAGACTGTAAAACCCAGCGAATAAAACGACAAAAGCCGAGGCGGTAAACCTCGGCTTCTAGTTTGTCTGATTCAAGCGGACGGTACCGCTCTCTGGAGCAAAGCTCCGCGTGACGAACCCTCCTCGAAATCTTTCTCTGCGTTCTCGATGCCTGAAAACACGGGATTCTGAACAGGTTTTGAAAAGCACTCGGTTTGCAAAGTTGCGATTTCTTGGTCGCCGGCGTCCAAATAGGCCTCATCTTCGAAGTACGACTCGATCTCGTCTGATGACATAAACTCGAGATTCCGACGGCCGAAATGTTCGTTGCAGTTTTTTGACTCCACGGGAGGTTAGCAAGCCCCAAAGAGGCTAAGGATCGAGGCTTAGACAAGGGTTCTTCAAACGGAATGCCCTCCGGATGGTTTGTACCAGAACCACTGAATGGGAATCGCTTTTGAATCATATCTTAAGTGGACGCTATTATTTCCATCAAAATATTCGCCATAAGTGAGCTTCGGGTTTTATCAAGGATAGAGAGATGATTTCCTGAAACAACTCGAATGTTCGGTTCGGGCTGTATGAATGCTTCCCATCCAAGAGCGCCGAAGACCGGTCGTGTCAGACTTTGTGCTTTGGCTCGGATGACGGTCACTTGACCACAATAGATGTTCGGTTGATACTTGCATGCAGCGAGGTACTGCTGGTCGTACAAAGAGTTTTCAGGGGCAAGGCAATCGTTTCGTTCGGGATTACGTAGTCGTCTCATTTTTTTGACTGACTCTCTGATCCAGTCGTCTGGTTTCATCTGAATTGCTTCAAGCATGAACCAATTAGGCAAATTCCGAATTCTGCTAGACCATCGGCTCAATATCTTCGAGGAAACTCCCTTGCGCATGATTGTGTCAATGAGGACTAGGTTCTTGATGGATTGACCGTTCTTTTGCATTTGGCACGCCAACTCAATGGCAATCAGACCACCCCACGAGTGTCCTGCGAAGATCAATGGTGTTCTTTTTACATGATCGAGGACGGGCTCAAGAAGTTGTTCCGCAAAGCTCGCAACAGAGACCTCCTTATCTTGCGGCAAATGCAATCGGCCAGTTTCAACGACCGCAATACCGTAGGAGTTCATTGATGGCTGAGCCTTGAGTAAGTGCTCGATTAGAGGGTTGAATTGCTGAAGATGTCCAACGATCGATGTAAAAAGCAAGAGGGTGGGACGCTCTTGTGCAGGAGGTTTTACCCAGTAAAGTGGTTCACAAACAGGAGCACTTTTTATGAGCTCTTCAAGCTGAATGCATGTTTCGCACGAATGGATATCAGAAAAAGTGATTCGCTTTGAGAATTTCTTTTCTATTCGAATACACAGATCTAACGACTGAATCGAGTCAATGCCAAGGCTCTTGATAAGCGTAGTTGGTTGGATCGGCTTGGCTAAGAAACTTGCTAGCAGTTCACAAAGCGGACTACGCGTGTCACTATTCAAGAATATCGACTTTCTAGCCTTTAAGTTTTGGGTGACCGATTGGATCAAGCCTTGGCGATCGATCTTGCCTGTTGATGTTCTGGGGAACTGCTCAAACGGAATGATCCGTGAGGGGTGGGCAATGGGTGGAAGTCGCTTCAGCAACTGGGCATACACTGCGTCTTGAACCGTTGCATCGACCGACTCGATACAGGCTATAATCGACTCGCTGTTGGGGGTTGCTTCCAATGTGAAGACAAATGCGTTCGAGACATTTTTCACGCGAAGAATTTCGGTTTCGATCTGGTTTAAATAGACTTTTTGGCCACGAATTTTTACCATGGAGTCTTCTCGACCCACGCAATACAGCAAACCCTTTTCGTCGAAGTAGCCCAAATCGGAAGAGTCGAAACGAGTGATACCTTCCAAGCGGTTGCCAGCGGCCAAGAGTTCTGAAGAGATACGGATATTTCCTACTTGACCTAAAGCAACGGGAATTTGCCGATCATCAAGAATTTCGACAAGGCGGTTTAAAGCGGGGTAGCCGATTGGAATCAGATCGCCCGGAGTTTGATTACGATCGAAGAAATGCTGTGCATAGGTTCTTGTCTCGGTCGTTGCCATGGTATTTTGAAGGATCGCTTGATCGCAAGTTTTGTCATGGAACAGCAAAACATCTTTAGACCTTAGTGGTTCTGCCCCCACACTCAAGATGCGTAAGGAAGGCCAATGCCCACTGTTTGGAAGTTGCTTGAACAAGGCTCTCATGACTGACACAGACATGGTTGAAATGGTGATTTCTGAATCGATGAGCCAATCCATGAGGTCTGTCGGAATGGATTGATTCAAGGAGCGTATCCAAAGACTTGCACCGGTAAGAATCGCTCCAAATGTCGGTGCAAGAAAGGCGCTAAAGTTCGGAGAGAATAGCAGATCGAACCGATCGACCGGACGAATGGCCAGATCATTGATCTGCCGAGCTATGTCCAGAAGAATGAATTGATGGCTCATCGATACCGCTTGTGGCGTACCAGTGGAACCCGATGTGAAGAAAACAAAAGCAGGAAAATCGCAGCTAGCAAATTGGCTCGGTGTATGAATCTCATTTGATTTCCCCTGAAACAAGCTGGCTAATTCACTGGTTCGGGATCTCGCATGAAGCGAAGTCAAACTCATAGCACTCGATTTTTCGAGGTCTTCCAAGAGATAGAAGATTCGGGTTGTCCGTGCGAGGCTTAGGCTAGCAATCGGCGGTTTGGCTGATTGGGATATTGCGTCTGACGCTACAAGATTGCAAGTTGCACCAACTCGCAAAACGCCGAACATGGCTGCGATATTTTGCCAATCATTCCTTGCAACTATGCATACGATATCCCCCGGTTTGACCCCAAGGCTCGTCAATCCAACGGCGGCCTGTGCCGATCGCTGGCGCAATTGACGGTAGGTCAGCGACTCAGAGCCAACGATCGCAAGTCGATCAGGGTATTTGAAAGCGATGGAGTCAAAGGCTTCGTGCAACCGTCCGTTTGTGCCAAGTCGATCAAACTCGGTTTGATCGACAGGAGAGAAATCGGCGGCTGTTAGTCCGGGCCAGTCTGGAACCCCGCGAGACCTTGGGAAACTATGGGTGTATCGTTCCTCGATCATTTGTCTATCGTTGACTGGGTAGTTTCCAGACTTGCTCGTTCCTGAGCACCTCAAAGCCTTGCGAGATAAGATTTTTATAACTTTGTCCGTCGCTTTCGCACCAAGTAGCAATTCGAGAGCATCCGTGCGACTTTGCATGGGCTAGGCGAAGTTGAATCAAGGATTCGTGGATACCTTGATTTTGATACTCAGGCGCAGTCACACCAGCTACTAAAAGCGCATACGGTTGTTGAACATAAAGCATCCCCAGCCCGACAGGCCGCTCATTGTCAAAAGCACACCAAGTGATGAGTTCAGGATGCCCGAATAACTGCATCATGTTGATCATCGCTTGTTGGTGATGCTCTCTGGGTGCTCCAAAACCACTCAGATATAGCTCAAGCACGGCTTCAAATTCACCAGGATCCGGATGCCGAAAATTTAACCGTCCCGATGGTATACAAGGCGATTTCTCTCCAGGTAACAATTGGCTCCCAAGATTCAAACCCAACCGTGCAACCATTTCTTTTGGTCGAAATCCAAAGCTCAAGAGTTGTTCTGACACTGAATCCAAATCGAAATCATGCCTTGCAATCAACTCAACCCCGTAACGATACTGCTTGTCCATGGAAGTCAGGTATCGATCTAGGATGTACTCAAGATCATTGACATTCGAGGAACCAAAGTCGTAGATGCGATTGAAGTAGCCGACATCCTGAAAGCGTAGGAGTTTCGCGTGACCAAGAGTCTCAATGCATCCTCGCTGCGGATCGTCTAGGAGTAAATACTGACTCAGTCTCCAGCAATCATAAGATCGTATTACTCCTAGAGTATCGGCTAGTCTCAAGCGGGATTTTGCTAGCGGTTGGGACATGCAGGAATACGTTTGGCTATCTTGGCGAGTGGAGGAAAGGGGGTGGTTAGCCGTGGATGTAACCGCGAGTTGGCATCAGGATGACGCCACCTTTGCTGCGTGAGCACAGTCCAGTACGGCTCTTAAAATGTGCCGATATCCGTTAGCAGCACTAGCACTCCGTCGATCAACTCTGGTTCGGGGTGAGTCTAATCAGATCGACCGCATTAGCAATGCAAATTCCTCGCCATCGCCCCAGCCCAGATCGTCGCAGTAGATCAGCAGCAGATTGGGTTGGCTGCGATCTTCCGCCGTTAACACGGACGTAAATAGTGAGGCGACCATGAAATTACAAATCGACAATGTATTTTTCATTTTGATAGCCAATGATCTTTGTCGGTTCAACGAATTAGCGGAATCTTTGCCTGTTAACGCTCAGTCATGATGCCCAACAAACCCGGAAATAACCCCACCATTCATCTGCTGGCAGACAACCCTAATCCCACCCCCAACTCGTCTATTAACCAGCGTGTCACCGCTCAGCAGAGAGCGTGAGAGTCTGCGGCCAGAGAGGCCAAAAACGCATCGCACGTTTTTACTCACTCTGGACATTGAGAGTACTCTCAGAAAGTCGCCGGCTTCTTAAAGACTGTAAAACAGGGCGAATAAAACGACAAAAGCCGAGGCGGTAAACCTCGGCTTGTTTAATGTCTGATTCAAGCGGACGGTACCGCTCTCTGGAGCAAAGCTCCCCGTGACGGACCCTCCTCGAAATCTTTCTCTGCGTTCTCGATGCCTGAAAACACGGGATTCTGAACAGGTTTTGAAAAGCACTCGATTTACAAAGTTGCGATTTCCTCGTCCCGTCTTTCACATAGGACTTATCTTCGAACTGCAAACCGACCTGATCTATTGACGTAAACTCTAGATTCGTCGGTAGAAATGTTCGTTTGAGTTTTTTGACCCCACTGGATTCAGATTCATCTATAGAAGACCGAGTCAAGCTCGACCCCTGAGCAGCCGAAGCCGATTTGCAAATATCGAACTGGACTTCGCAAGAGGACAACTCGGTACAGCTGCCCTGCGACTGGCGAGCGTAGATGGCCGCTGTAAGGTGCAACTTCAGGCCCATACTGGGCCTTAAGTCGTCATTGTTTTTTGACATAGGAGCGTGATCCACAAAACCTTGCAATGTATAGCGCTCTGCAGTACAATCATCGCCGATAAAATATGTCAACCAATGGAAGAGCTTAGCAAGTCATGCAAAAGAATAGTTCATTGATGGTTCGGCTGGATGAAGAATCGAAAGCCTTGCTCAGTGCCGCTGCCGATCTGCGACGAGTCAGTGTCAGTGACTACGTCCGTAGCGTGGTCTTGGGACAAGCCGAGCGTGAAGTCGCGGCAGCCCAATCACACACAATCGCGATGACTGCAGATGAGCAACTGCAATTCTGGAATGCGCTCGCCAAGCCACCAAAGCTGACCAAGGCTCAGAAAGGACTCGGAGCGATCATGCGAGGCGACGCGTGAGCGGTGTCCGCTATCCCGCTGGCTGGCGTGTCGATTTACTCACGAAGTCGCACAATCGAAAAACGTTCCAATCTGGACAAGAGCAAGTCGACAGCTGGCTCAAACGGTCCGCGTTGCAAAGTCAAATGAAGCACCTCAGTTCGACGAAGGTATTGCTTGATGAGGAAAGCCGGATCATTGGCTATTACACCTTGGCGTCATCGCAAGTCGATTTCTCAGACCTGCCAATAGATGTCGCCAAGTCACTGCCGAAACGACAATTGCCTGTTGCGGTGCTGGCGTGGCTGGGTGTCGACAGCACCGCACAAGGAAGAGGTATCGGCTCGCGGTTACTCGCAAATGCATTGCGAGATTGTCACGAAGCCTCGCAGACGTTTGCGTTCATCGCCGTTATCCTTGACTGCGTCGACGCCCCTGCAAAAGCGTTCTACCAACGCTTCGACTTCGCCGAACTCCCCGGCTACCCGATGCGACTTTATCTCCCCTTCAAACTCCTAGAAAAGCTAGCCAACAACTGACGTGCACCGAAAACATACAAGGTCCAAGACGGATTGATTCGTCCACGAAACTAGAGTGCACCAACCGACGATGCGGCGATCGGGGCAGCATCCTACGCCTACACTTACCAAGATCTCACGATCACCTTTGAGGTCAATGATGATGATGACAGCTCTGGCACGTCGAGTTTAAATTGCGAAGACTACTACGTTTCCTCTGCCACAGCGAGCACTTATTCATTTACAGCGAATAAGGAGGCGTCTGAGACAACGAGCGGATTTGAAACGTGGCCCAACCCAGATCAACCGGCAGGCAGGGAATTCGATAAGACCCATGTCCACAAGTTACTCACCAGTCCCGTCTACATCGGCAAGGTGTGCTACAAGACGGAGGTCCACGAAGGAGAACACGATGCCATCATCGATCTAGACGTTTACGAGAAAGTCCAGCAAATACTCAAAGGCAACGCAACAACCTGGGGACTGGAGAATCGCAACAAGCACAAGGCTTTACTAAGAGGCCTACTGCGTTGTGAAACCTGCAACTGTGCGATGAGCCACAGCTTTACCACCAAAGGCACAAAGGTCTATCGCTACTATGTCTGCCAGAAGGCTCAGAAGCGTGGCTGGGACGAGTGTCCAGCGCCGTCCATCCCCGCCGGTGAGATCGAAGAATTTGTCGTCAACGAGATCGAGACAATCGGCAAGAACGAGGGGCTGATCCAAAGCACGATCGATGTGATACAGAATCAAGCAGACGACTCCATCAAGAGACTGGCAGGCGAGAGAAGTAGGCTGCTACGGCAGTTAGGCCAAGACAGCGCCGAGCTAGGTCACCTTGCACAGCATCTCTCCCCAGATAGTGACAGACTCTGTCAGCTCAAATCACGGATCGAATCCACAGAAAGACGAATCGAGACGATCACACAGGAGCAACAGTCTCTCACCGGCAAAGAGATCCAAGATCAAGACGTCCACGACTTGCTGAGCGACTTTAGCCGGCTCTGGAGAAATCTGCACCCGCGCCAGCAGTGTCGAATCATTGAATCACTCATTACGCAGGTTAGCTACGACGGCGAAGCCGGCAGGCTGTCGATTAGCTACAGGCCAGCGGCCATGAGCCTGATGTCCACAGAGAGACTGGAGGTGCTGGCGTGATGAAGACACAGCATGAAGTCTATTTCACACGTGGACCGTGTGGACATCGTGAACTCAAAACGGGTGAACCACCACCGGCCAATCTCGGACGGCTGCAGCGAGTCACCAAACTAATGGCGTTGGCGATACGCTTTGATCAGCTGATTCAGGATGGCGTGGTGGAAGATCAAGGCGAGATCGCACGCCTTGGGCATGTGACGCCTGCACGACTCTCACAGATCATGGGGATGTTGTCTCTGGCTCCGGAGATACAGGAGGCGATTCTGTTCTTGCCTCGTATGGACAAAGGACGTGATACGGTGACCGAACGTGATGTGCGGCGTGTGATGGGGAGTTTGGACTGGGGGGTGCAGCGGGGGTGGTTGAGTTCGGCAGCCCGGACTCTCTCGGCGAAAGTGAGAACTTGGGGATTGGCCGCCGCAGCGTGGAAAGACCGCGAAAAAGGGGGCGGAAACGAGAAACGCCCGTGGGTCATGCTGGACCGACGGGCGTTAACTGGTTCGCGAGAGTTTTCGCTTTTTTAAATTCAGCTCCCCGTGACGAACTTGTTTCAGAGAGGCTTTGATTCGTCATTTCGAGACAAGTTTAATGTTGGCAACAACTTACGTCGAATCCGTCTTGCTCGGTGGGCATGTTTAGCGAACAGGACGCTCAAGAAATTTCTTGGAGCGGGTCAACAGGCTTCTACGTTAACCAAGGGTCGTTTTGTCTTTTTGAAAAACCAGTTGTCGCGTTGATTAAAAAAACGGAGCAAGGGAGACGAGATCACGCGCCGTCACGCAGCCCATCTTGCCAAGAAACATCCAACGCTGAACCACTTGAAAAGTTCAATTGCGAACGCGAGGATTGGTGGACTGACTGTCGATTGTTGACCGCTAATGAATTAGAGTTTCGAGACAAAATGCAACGACAAATGGAGTTTCAACTTGTCCAACAGCAATCAATTGGCTCGCTTTTTAAATTATCCGATTGAGCACGGGACTGAATGGCAAGGTGGAGTCTTTGATTTCGGCGAGCTTGCCGACATGGCGGTTCCTGATTCGCCGATGGCGAATGCGAAAATCGCTCTGTGGGTTGCCTGTGAAGCCGAACGCGTCCACGGACAGCCTAAGACGGAAGGGGAGCCGTTTGACCTGTTGCTAAATGAGCTAATGGAATTCGCTGAGGAGCAGTTCGCGTATCGACCGGCGCGAATTTGCGTCACAGACAAGACGATGGCTGGCAGGTTGCGAGAGCTGCTCGCCGATTCGGGAACACATGTTACTTGGGAAGCGAAGCCGGAATTCTGGTGCGAAGTGAAATCCTGCATGGCCGAGCACATGCAGGAAGCGGTAGCGGCTCCTTCGCTTGCCGATTCGGATTGCTCGGAAGAACAGATTCGAGCATACGCCACTGCCGCAGCGGCATTTTATCGCGCCCGTCCATGGCAATTTTTTTGCGATGCCGACTTGTTGAAGATCGAAACGCCAAAGCCTGCAAAATTCTTGAAATACGCAACCGTTCTGGGTTCTGGTCGACAAGAGTTTGGACTTGGATTCTACGAATCGAGCGACACTCACTGGGACATGCGGGCTGGGCGATTGGATATGGAATCGCTCCAGATCTTTAGCTTGACCTTCAACGGAATCAATGAGGCGATTCCGGCAGACGTGGCGTTGTGGCACGAACTTGACCTGCCACTGGCCACGGGTGATGCCTTTCCCCAGTTCCTGTTCTATGCTCGCGGCGATGCCCGACCGCCGCACCCAAAGGAGCTTGAGTTTGCCACGGTGTTGCTGGCCGCGCTGGCGGAAACTACGGAAAAAGAAATTGATTCCGGCCAGTGGTCGAAGCAAGTTTCGATTCAAAACAAAAACAAACGATGTAAAATCTCGATCCCGGATTTGCTGGTCCCGCCAGACCGAAAAGAATGGCTTGATCGTGGCATGATACCGGAACGCCGCGGCAATGAGCGGCATTTCAAACTTGTCCAACAAGTGATGGCTCAAAACGAAGGGATGGGGCTGGACGAATTGAACGAACTGCTCAACAGCCAGTTTACGGGTTCGATCGATGACTTTGACTATCCTTCAGAAACGCGGTTTGATCGAGCCGACAACCTTTGCTACGCGGCAATCGATACGTATGGACGACGGCGGATTCAGCTGTCTCGACAGGCTTTGCAGGAAGACGCATCGCATGTCGAATCCAATGTGTTGTTGGCCGAGTCGATTCACGACACGACTCAGAAAATCGAGTTATTCACGAACGCGATCAAGCACGGCGAAGCGCAGAATGCGGACTTGCTACAAACTGAAGTTGGTAACTTTTGGGTGATTTCGGAAACACGTTCTCTAATGCGAGCCAAACACGGATTGGCGATGGCTCTCGCGGACGATGGGCAAGCCAACGAAGCGATCTCGCAGATGCTTGACATCCTGAGACTGAACACAGATGACAACTTGGGCGTTCGGTACGAAGTCATTCCGTTGTTGCTTAGTCAAAATCGCGAGGAAGAGGCGATCGAGGTACTGAACCGATATCCAGAGGAGTCAGCGAGTTGGCTATATTTGAAAGCGCAAGTCGAATTTCGGCGTGAGGGTCCCAACGGTCGGTCAGCCCATAAAGCGATTTCCGCCGCGTTTCGGTTCAATCCGCACGTCATAGAGTTGTTTGCTTCGAGCGAACCACCTTCGATGCCAGAGCATTACGCTTTGCGCAGCCCCGAAGAAGCGGCAAATGTAATCTTGGAACAACTGGATTCTTGGCACGAAACGGAAGGTTTCATCGAATGGATTTTCGCGAGATTCGGACTCTGGGAACGCGAGGTATCCAAACGCGCGCGCGAGCAGAAACGAAAACTGCGAGCGAACAAGGCGAAACGCAAGAAGTCGCGGAAGTAAGTAGGTCGTGGCATCAAAAGATTCAGCGATTTTCAGGCATGTATTTCGCCCGAACTGACGTGCTGTCGACGTCGGCAATGTTCCCGCGATCGTGCTCACCGGAACAGCGATAAGCCTCGATCGCTCACAGATTCGACCACGTAGCTTTACATTTCGCTTCAAGCCTATGATCGTCTCGGATTTGCCGAACCACGGAGACGCCGATGAAACTCATTCTGCAACCGTGGCAGTTGTTCGTATTGATCTTGGCCAGTTGGGTCAGTCGACAACAACAAGAAGTTATCGAGTACCTTCGCACCGAGAATGCCGTTCTTAAAGAAAAGCTCGGCAAGAAGCGGATCTTGCTGACCGATGACCAGCGACGTCGCTTGGCCGTCAAAGGTAAGATTCTCGGCCGCAAACAACTCAAGCTGGTTGGGACCCTATTCACGCCGGACACCATCTTGCGTTGGCACCGTCAGTTGGTAGCCAATAAGTGGGACTACTCCAACCGAAAAGAGAAGAAATCTGGTCGGCCAAGGACGCGACAAGTGATCGTTGACTTGACCGTCAAGTTCGCCAAAGAGAACCCGTCGTGGGGCTACGACCGTATCAGCGGTGCACTTTCGAATGTTGGTTACCACATCTGCGACTCCACGATTGGCAATATTCTCAAAGCCCACGGTATCGAGCCAGCACCGACACGTCGGCGCACAGGGTCCTGGGAAGCATTCTTCAAGGCGCACTGGGACGTGATGGCATCCATCGACTTCACCACGGTGGAAGTTTGGACCAAGGGTGGCCTGACAACGTTCTATTTGCTCTTTGTCATGGAGGTGAAAACACGCCGCGTCAAATTCGCGGGCTGCACCACCAATCCGAACGAAGCGTGGATGAAAACGGTGGCCCTCGAGCTGACCAACCATGAAGATGGTTTTCTCAAGGACAAGGAATACTTGATCATGGACCGCGACGCGACGTTCAGTAGGTCGTTTCGGGACTTCCTGAGTAACGAGGGCGTGAAGCCTGTTCGTTTGCCACCGCGAAGCCCAAACTTGAATGCACACCTGGAACGGTTCTTTCGATCTGTAAAATCCGAGTGTCTTTACAAACTGATTCTCTTTGGTGAGACCGCGACGCGGAAAGCTGTTCGATCTTTCCTCGTACATTATCACACAGAACGAAATCATCAAGGTTTGGGCAACGAGCTAATCGTGCTGATGGATCGACCGCCTGACTTGGATGCTGAAATCGAAACAACCGAGCGCCTCGGCGGCTTGCTTCGGTCGTATCGACGCGCGGCTTAGTTCGCCCCGCGTTCACGTTCCGGACACTGATTGTGAATCAAATGGTGCGCTCGCTGCTGCGCGGTGACGTCAAAATAGCTTGCTTTGTCCGCGTTGTCGTCCACTCTGGATCCAATCTCGTCCCAAAGCCGGACCTCAGATAACGGCGCAATCTAGGTATTCATCGGCCAAAGTGTTCGTTCGACTTTTTTGACCCCACGCGAGCAAAAGAAGTGTAACGATGAAACGTCTCATACGATTTCGTCGACCCTAATGAGGCTACGATCTGCTTATCCGATTCGTGTCAGCAACGACTCTCTTCGCCCAGCGGTCGCTGACTTCTGATCGGAGCAGGAGCATGTGTATGCCTGATTGTTCGCAGCTTCAACGTTCTTCGTCAAAGCCAGGCGGTCATGTTTCCGGATACGGCAAGGAGTGTAACGGTTGGGAACTTGTCGTTAAGTAGCCGCGGCGACAAATCGCTTGTGCGATCAGCTGCATCGGGCTGCGCGTCGAAACGAAATCGCTCCGACGCGGTCTTCTCAATTCTTCGGCCGGAGTTTCGTTGAAACTGCATTGAAGCATTGATTCTGCACTCCGCCACTTCTCGGGGCTGAGCGAAACGCCATCGACTTGGTGAATGGAGTGGGCTAAGTCGCCATCGGGCTGGAGATCTCCTCTTACTGTTCATTGGCGGTGAACCTGAACCTTTCCAGGATCTGTGTGAAGCGCTACATCGACGACACCGCCGATCCAGGCGAGCGGAATAAAAAACCAGCCCATCCCACAACTGAAGAATGCCAGAACGATGTAGAGCAGGAGGTAGAAGAAAAACTCAGCAACGCGGCTATACACAAGGTAACCGAACGGTGGGAGAAACAAGTTGAGCAGCACGGCGATGGTCTTGGTCGAATTGCTGCCACGCTCAAGAATGGCCACCGACGGCGCGTGATGGACAGGAACATCTGCCTGCGGCTGTGGGGTCGGCTCAGGCTCTGGCTTTGGCGGTGACGGGGATGTGGGGAGAGGCGGAAGATCATCCGATAGGTCGGGAATGTCCCAGTCGAATTCTGGTTGGGTTGCTTGAATGGTGAACACGCCGTGACAATTCCGACACTTCGCGTTCTTCCCTGCATTCGCAGTTGAGAACTCGTAACGCATCGTGCAGTGCGGGCACTCGCACTCAATCTTGGGCATGGGCAATCTCCTTTGGGATGAGCAATTACATCATGAGAAACGCCTCGATTGCTTCTTCACCGGCCTTGGTGAGCAGGGCTTCGTGGAACGCTGGATCAATGGTGTCGGTGATGAAGATGACCGTGCCGTCCGCCATCAGTTCATGCGATCCCCCCATGTGCCCGTCAGCTACTGGCTGCGTGCCCTTGCCGATGAATGTCTGGAAGTCAATGTCATTCGGACTCATCCAATGGACCGCGTTAACCGAGTCGGTCTCCACGAGGGCGATCGTGCCCGACAATCCATCCAAAACCTCTCGCGTTTTAGTTCCCTCGGGACCGGTCATGATTCCTCGTGCATCAACGACCGCGACATACGTGGTTTGTGTTGGTTCGATCTTCATCGACGGGCAGGCGTAGGTCGAAATGATCGTGTCGGCAGCGGCGCGATTGACCGGATCGTCCCAGGGCTTGGAAAAGTCGATTTGGTCGTAAACCGTCTGTTGGTCCATATAAGGCAAGATCAATGCTCGCCAGCTATGCAACTTTTGTCCCTGTTGGTTCACTGTGTATGCAGGTGGAAAACTTCCATTCACGTCGCGATACTTTTTCAATGCAGCACCGATCGCCTCCATATGTTGAGAGCACGAGGCCCTGCGATTGGTCTCCAGCACCGCTTGCATGAGGGGAACTGTCAACGGCAGTGACGCGATGAACAACGCGGCGATCCCGAAAAGAAAAATGAGTCCCTTCTTACTCCGCCTGGGTGACTCTTTCTTCGCCTCTTTTCTCGCAGGATTCTTCACCGGCTGAGCGTTCGGTTTAGCAGCCTGCGACTTTACTTTGTGCGAGCCCTTTTTCTTGTTTCTTCTTTTCTTGGACACCATGAAGCTCCCTATGAACGCACCAACGTCTTCACTGGTATTGGCGACGGACTTCTGAGCTGCGGGCAAATCGGCCTGAAGAAAACTGATTGTGTCCGCGACGACGTTTCTGTGAGCACTGAATTTGGCAAATGCATTACAGCATCACGAAGAGCACTCATTAAACCGAAATGGGCAGCAGGAGCGTGACGATGATCATCGTTATGGAAAACGTGAGAAACGCTCGCCAGAGGGAAAAGCCGTGGACCGCGTTTATTCCTGCCAGTCCGTCGACCTTGTGGCATATCCGCCTTGTTTGCGCTCGGAATTTCTTAGCCGTGCTACCAGCCATCGCCAAGGGTAGCGGCCCAACAACGATGGTTAGGGTGATCACATGTAATCTGTCACGATGGTTTACCTTCTCACCGAGCGTCAGTGACACTCGGCATTGATGTAGCCTCAGTGGGAGATTTCACACCGAGGAAGCGATTTCTTCAGTTCCGCGACGCCTTCGTCCGTAACTTTGGTGCGAACCAGTGAGAGACTGGTCAGGTTTGTCATCTCCTTGAGGTGCACCAATCCAGCGTCGGTAATTCCAGTCCCCAAGAGGTTAAGGTCTTCCAAGTTTGTCAGCCCTTTGAGGTGCTCTAATCCCGCGTCGGTAACTCGGGTCATCGACAGCGAGACACTGGTCAGGTCTGTCATCCGCTTGAGATGCTCTAGTCCAGTGTCGGTGATATTGGAGCCAAGACTGATCTGTTTCAAATTGGTCAGCCCCGTGACGTGCTCCAGCCCGGAGTCCGTGACGCGAGTGTTGGAAAGGCTTAGGGCTTCAAGGTTGGTCAGTCCCTCGAGGTGCACCAGCTCGGCATCGGTGACGAATGTAAGTGACAGCGATTTAAGATGGTTCAGCCCCTTGAGGGGCTCGGCGTCAGTGAAGTTGCTAAGGGAAAGCGAATTAAGACGATTCAGATCCTTAAGGTGCTCCAGCCCAGCGTTGGTAACGCCAGTACGGACAACGTTCAGGTTTTTGAGATTGCTTAGCCCCTTGAGATGCACCAGACCAGCATCGGTAATGCGTGTGCTCTGGAGAGTAAGGTCTTCCAACCCTGTCATCCCCTTGAGGTGCACCAGTCCAGCGTCCGTGACTGGGGAGCTCAACAGGGAGAGTTTCCTCAATTTTGCCATCCCGTTGAGATGCACCAATCCAGTGCCTGTCACGCGTGTGTGTCCGAGAAGCAACTCTTCCAAGTTGGTCATCCGTTTAAGGTGCACCAATTCAGCGTCGGAAACTTGAGCAACGTACATAGAGAAACTCGTCAAGTTCGTCATTCCACTAATTCGCGTCAATCCGGCGCCGTTAATGCTCGTTTGTCCGAGGTACAACTTTTCCAGGTGTGTCAACCGTTTCACGTGCACAAGGTGAGCGTTGGTGACTTGAGGTCCGATGAGTGTGAGGGTCACAGCGTTGCCATTTTCGTCCGAAGAAAACCTTCCCCCGAGCTCCTTCAGCGCTTCAACTGAGGTCTCTGCGTTCAAGAGCCCTGATTCCTCCAGGGAACTTTCAAGATTTCGCAGGCTTGCCCTCGCCTCTTCCATGTCGCGCAACACGCGAGCTTCTTTTCGGGCCATGACAACGTCATACGCAATTGCAGAGACGATGACCGTTCCAAAGATCACGCTGAGGACAATGAACCCGGAAAGCACCAGTTTCTGTCGTCGTGCAAGCGGATCATTCATGTTTCCATCCTTTCAAGTTCGCAGGCAATGTGATCGGTCTCCGTCACAACCACACCATCGCTACAACCAAAACGAGAGTCATTGTCATCGACGTGACCAAGCGAACATGAGTCGGAGGAAATGGGGTTATGTTACTTGTGACGCGTTTGGGAAGGGCGAGTCGAGTATGTAAGACTATTTGTGTTTGTCTGGCAGCAGAATCAGAACAATTAACCCAAGGATCGAAAACACGCCTAGCAATCCCAATGCCCCGTGATGCCCTTTTCCTACGGCGTAGGAAACGCACCCCCAAATGAATAAGCCAAGGCCACCTAGCAGGAGAAACAAGCCAACCAAGCCTGAACCCGCAGTCGTTCCACCGCTCACGAAGTTACCGGCTATCTGCATCAGTAAACCGACGCCAATCCCAATATTGGTCTTCTGTTTGTATTCAGCGAGCATTACTTACCTTTGTCTGTTGGTCGTCCGAAGGGACAACAGTTAAGTTCAACGTGTGGAATCGGGTTCCAGACCTCGTGGCTCGGCTCTGTTCCGAATCACAGGAAAAACGAAGTGGGGCAACTCGACGTCAACGCCCCGACCCCCGTCACATTCTGTCCTTTGAGCCAACACTCGATATTCGCCGTGCCGCACACTCGCGCCGCTTGGCCTCGTCGAAAACGCTAGCTGAAAGCAAGGGCTTCACAACTACTGGCGTCGTCCGTGGACGAAGGGGGCGAAGTTTCTATCAAAATCTCCAGGGCATCGCTTTTAGCGCCTCGTCCGTTCGGGAGTCGGGCCTTGAAAAATCGGCGATGAGGATACGCCCGTGTCCGAAAAGTGCTTGGTTTTCTGCCAAGCGTGAGAGTCGCTGACTCATCTGAATGAGCGGCTTATCGCCGTTGCGGGTAACCGCGACCTCACGTGATTGCCGAAATGGTTGTGCTAGCGTTTCGCGCTGCACCCTGGAAAACTTGTACATTTGAGCGCGTGTCCGAAGCTTCGTTTCACCGGCTATTGGCACTTGCAACTTGTTGAACTGACGAGCCGAATGAGACTTTCTGAATGAATGATCGAGCCCATCATGCAACGATCGAGGATTGGAACCAATCGATCTATGATCAGCTTCATCAAATTGCCGAGAAGGCGCTAACGAACGAGACACCCGGGCATTCATTGCAGCCGACGCTGCTCGTCAATGATGCCTACCTTCGGTTGCTCGACCAACGCAACGTGACCTTCGACGATCGCTCAGCCGTGTTGGCGGTGGGAGCGAACATTATTCGTCGAATCCTCGTTGATTACGCGCGCAAGCGAAAACGGCTGAAACGCGGTGGAAATGAGGGGCGAGGAAATCCGTTGCACCTCTCCGTATCGGACAACGCCAATCAGATGGATGTTCTGGAGTTGAACGATGCGATCGAAGTGTTTGCCCAGGATCGTCCAAGGGCTGCCCGAATCGTCGAGTTGAAGTTTTTTGGCGGCATGACCAGTGAGGAGATTGCCGACGAGATCGGCGTCTCGGTGCGAACCGTCAAGAACGACTGGCGGTTCGCCAAGGCATGGCTCTATCGTGAGCTGGGATCGGATATCGAAACAGAAACATGAGTGAATCACGTATCAATCGAATTCAGCGTTTGTTTCTCGAGGCCTTGGAACACCCGGCCGAAGAACGTTACACCTGGTTGGCCGAACAGTGCGGTACGGACGCCGAACTCCTGCGGGAGATCCAGACACTTTTGGAGCATGACGAGCTTTCCCGGGATCCACTGGAGCGTCCGCTGAACGAGGCGATCGGTGACGTGGGACCCCTGGCAGAATCTGGCTCGGATCCCCGGGTGACTGAAACCGTCGGCGCGCCGAAGACAAAAACAAAAGCCCTTCGTGTGCGATGTCCGCACTGTCAAAACCCGATTGAGATTCTGGAAGAATCGTCGCTCAGCGAGGTCGATTGCCCGTCGTGCGGCAGCCACTTCAGCCTGTTGGGTGACCGGCCGGTAGCGGACGAAGATGAAACTGGGACGAAACGGATTGCTCACTATGTTCTGCTCGAGCGTGTAGGCACGGGCGCCTTTGGCAGCGTGTGGAAAGCGCATGACGAAACGCTCGACCGCATTGTCGCAGTAAAAACACCTCGGGCAGCACAACTCTCTCCCGCGGAATCCGAACTCTTCTTGCGTGAAGCCCGGTCGGCAGCGCGGCTCAAACATCCCAACATCGTCTCCGTGCACGAAGTGGGACGAGTGGATGGTCAAATCTACATCGTCAGTGACTTTGTCGACGGTGGTTCGCTCTCAGACTGGCTCAATGAAAAGCGACCAACTCAGCAGGAGGCGGCGAAGTTGACCGCGAAGATTGCTGAAGCGTTGCATCACGCTCATCAAGCGGGCGTGATTCACCGCGACTTGAAACCATCCAACGTCATGATGGACCGATCCGGAGAACCGCACTTGGTTGACTTCGGTCTGGCTAAACGAGAGACCGGTGAGATCACGATGACCGCCGACGGCAAGATCTTGGGCACTCCCGCGTACATGTCTCCCGAGCTTGCCAAAGGTGAGGCGAACACTGTCGATGCACGCTCGGATGTTTACTCGATCGGTGTGGTACTGTTTGAGATGCTCACTGGCGAAAAGCCGTTTCGCGGTGATTTGCGAATGCTGCTGCAACATGCCATTCATGACGAGCCGCCGGGACCGCGTCAGCTCATCGGAATGATCGATCGCGACCTGGACACCATCTGCCTGAAGTGTCTGCAAAAGAGCCCTGCTCAGCGATACGCATCAGCGCAGAATCTAGCTGACGACTTAAGTAGGTACCTTAAAGGTGAACCGATCGAAGCCAGGCCGATCAGTTCCTTTGCACGATTCGGAAGGTGGTGCCAAAGGAATCCCAGGGTGGCGACCTTAACGGGCACCATTTTCATGCTTCTGTGCATCGTCGCAATCGGCGGCATTGTCAGCTCCTACCTGATTGACGCCCAGCGAGTTGTTGCCGAAGAAGCTGTCGATCAATCTGTTCAGGCACTGTACGACCTAAACACATCGCTCGGGCTCTTCGCGGCCGATTCAAACCTGCCGGCGGAGGCTGCGCTGTGGTTCGCCGAGGCATCCAAACTGGCGAAGCCAAATTCGCACGAGGAGCGTGCCTGTCGCAAGGGCCATATTGGAGATATCGATTGGTTTACTTTCGTTCACGAATCATCCAACGATTGCAAGCGTCAGCTTTGGATTGATGAACGGGGCACCAGCGGCGATATCAACGAGGTTTATATCCGCTGTGAATGTGGTAAGTCTCGAGCACTCGCCGAGGCCGTCGGCTTCGCGACGAAATCGCTTGGACATTGTGACGGCGCGAGACCTTGGCTTGGTCAGTACAGTCGCGAGATTTGCAACGAGCCAAACCGGCTGCTGATTCGACAAGCCAGCAATGCATATTTCTCGCAGTTGATGAGTGTGATTTCATTACCTGACCGTAACGAAGATGTGCGTGAAGCAGTGGAAAGCGTCTGGGATTTTATTGGTGAAGTAGAAGATGAAGGTGAGCTGAAATACGAAAGAAAGAAATCGCGTGTCGCCAAAGTCCTGGAGTCTTACACCGACTACGAGGTGTTTTCAGAAATCAAGGTGCGTCGCGGGCAGTCAGCCGCTAAGAGCAAGACGGTGAAGCAAGCTGAGTTTGAAACCCTCGCAGCCGCGGAGGACGAACTTGGTAACGATCGTCCAGACGGTGACTTCTTCGCTCGAAATCTTCCACGTGAGAACTGGGATCAGGCATGGATGAAAGATATCGAGCGTGTCGTTCTTGTTCATCGCCTTCGTGAAGTGATCGCTCAGGTAGGATTCACGCGATTCGAAGCGATCTCACCTGACATCGACGGTGAGCTTGAGATGGGCGTCCAAAGATCGAACATCGCGCGGGAGATCTCATGGTTGCCCGCGATCGAGAATCGCGGCGAGGGTATCTTTCTGCAATTCAGTAAGGAAGCGATCGAGAACTGGGTGGAAAGACGTGATGTTGTCGAACGGGCGGTGACACTGGAGCGTGGATTTCGGATGTGGGGAGAGGAGCACAAATCATCGAGCCGTACGTTTACCGGGACCCCGTATATCCTCTTGCATTCACTGTCCCACTTGATGATCACAGCGATCTCTCTGGAGTGTGGTTACCCCGCAAGTTCGATCCGAGAGCGGATTTATGCGATGCCGGATGTGGGATATGGCATTCTCTTGTTTACAGCCACATCTGATGCAGAGGGCACACTAGGCGGCTTGGTGGAGGTCGGGCGAAACATATCGGAGCATGTTCGTAATGCACTCGAGTTAGGGGAGCTATGTTCCAACGACCCCGTCTGTGCTCAGCATGAACCGGCAAACCAACACGAACGAAGATTCCTGCATGGTGCAGCGTGTCACGGTTGTCTGCTCATTTCTGAAACGTCCTGCGAGCAGCACAATGAATTTCTCGATCGAGCACTCGTGGTCCCCACGGTGGACAACCTGGGCATCGAGTTCTTCAGTGCTGGTGGATAATGTCCAACCCCCTTGTTCAGCTCAGTGATGCAGATTTGAAGGCGATCTCGGCGGCGCTGAAATCCCGTCGTTTGCGTCCCGAGTACACGACGCTGAAGCTTCGCTCGTTGATTGACGCGAGTCGGGCATCAGACGTGGCAGCTCATCTAAACCAGCTTGCTGAAAATGACTTTGTGGAGAAGCAGATCTTTTGCGTGATTCAAACCATCCTCGATGATCGGCAAAGCGGCCGAGGGAGCGAGCCACCAATCGATCTCGTCACCTCCGGTCCGGAAGCTCCTGGGGTCGCGAATCGGGATACTTCGGTCGTCGTGCGGGAGATGTTCACCCACGCAAAGAAGTCCGTGACAGTCATCGGCTATGCCGTTTACCAAGGCCAGCAGGTTTTTGAGGCACTGGCGAAAAGAATGGAGGAGGATCCCGATCTCAATGTCCGCTTCTTTTTGGACATCGCCCGGAGCAATCAGGACACGACTTCCTCGGAGATCCTCGTTTCCAAATACGCACACCGCTTCAAATCGAAACAGTGGCCTACAGGATCTCGCTTGCCGGAAGTTTACTACGACCCCAGATCGATCTCGGATGATGAAAAAGTAAGGTCTTCGCTACACGCGAAATGCGTGGTGATTGACGGACGAGATGTATTTGTTTCCTCTGCCAACTTCACGAAAGCCGGCCAGGAAAGAAATATCGAAGTGGGACTGCGAATCGAATCACAATGGCTCGCCGCGAGACTAACGAATCATTTTGAAAGCTTGATCTCTGGAGATCTGGTTCGTCGCGCGTTTTAGCTTTCGAATCTGTCCCAGTTCCGTTTGTAATGGACCACATCTTCGTCTTGATGCACCATGCATCGCATGAAAGATATGGCCGGAGCAATTGCTGGCAAGTCGATGCTCTACTGTCGGTAATCGACATGTTCAAACTGTCGTAATCATTGCCGCATTTGATGGTTTTGAGAATCGGGCGTATGCATTCACCTCAGCTGCTGATTGTGATCACATCACATCTTAGATAGATTTAGCGATGTTTGTTTCCCAATACCAAATAATCTTCGACCAGTTCAAAGGGATGTTGTGCCTCTGTACGAGCTCACCAACGATAACTTTCGCCCAATCGATGAATCGTCGTTTACTGAACTGCAGATTCGTGAGCGAGACGATCTGCAACGAATGCTGCGGTCACAGATCGAGGTGTTGGGTGATGACCTGTACGTTCTGACAGAAGAATTTGGTGAGTGGGAAGACAGCCGGCGACGAATCGACCTATTGGCGATCGATTTGGATGCCAATCTCGTCGTGATCGAGCTGAAGCGAACAAGCGATGGCGGCCACATGGAGCTTCAAGCCATTCGTTACGCTGCGATGGTTTCGACGATGACGTTTGAGCGTGCAGAGCAAATTCACTCTGAATTCTTGGCTCGCATCGGCGAGCCCGCGGAAGAAGCTCGCGACCGGATCCTCGCTTTTCTGAGCTGGGAAGAGCCCGAAGAAGATAGCTTCGCTGAAGATGTGCGAATCATTTTAGTCTCTGAGGATTTTGGCAAGGAGTTAACGACCGCCGTTCTATGGCTGATTGATCGGGAAATCGATATCTGCTGTATTCGTCTACGTCCTTATGTGGATGGCGACAAACGCCTTGTTGACGTTCAGCAAATAATCCCGCTGCCAGAGGCCAATGACTATCAAGTTCAGATCCGCGAGAAAGAACAGGTCGGCCGGAAAAAGCGAGCTGAGAAGTACAATGACCGTCTAAGGTTCTGGCAGGGATTAGTTGCCATTTGCCGTCAACGCGCCACGCGTCACGCTTCACGTAAGCCTGTTACCTATCACTGGTTGGCTGGTGGTTCTGGTAAACGTGGACTGACGTTCAATTACGTGATCTTGCAAGAGGAATCGAGCGTTGAGCTGTATATCGATCGTGGAGATGCCGATTTGAACAAGCAGATCTTTGATCAATTCCACGATAACAAAGCCGCAATAGAACAGGCCTTTGGCGATTCTTTGTCGTGGGAGCGGCTGAACGATAAGCGGGCTAGTCGGATTAAATTTGTTTCCACGGCCATCGGATATCGTGGTTCCGAAAGTGATTGGACAGAGATTCAAACGGCCATGGTGGATGCAATGACGAAACTTGAATCTGCATTGCTGCCACAGATCAATTCTTTGGAATTGAAGTAGCCTCTTCACGCATGCATGACTTAATCTCAATGAATGCGACTCGCCTTCGATCGGGTCCTGGTTCGATTTAGATCCCTTTCAAATAGCCATCTGGTTTCGCGTTTAAGTGATTCTCCGGTCCTTCCTCGCCACCCAGACTGTTTTCGCGAGCTGTTCGATCGTGGCCGATCGTTCCCCGCCAAATTCATCCACCGCCCGGCAAACCCCCGGAAACCGCTGCCGGTCATAGTCATGGCCCATAAGAAGCCCACATGGTCGTAACTTCGGCCACCACGCTTCGATATCTGCCATAGCCGCTTCATAGCTGTGCTCACCGTCGATGAAGATGAAGTCCAGCTCGCCATCTTCGAAACAGCGTGCGGCTTGAACTGATGGCAGCCGGATCGGGTGCCATCGTCGCGCATTCACGCCAAGAGTGCGCAGAGCGATCGGCAGGCCCCAGTGCAGAGTCTTCGTATCGCTGATCTGCTGAACGTGGTCGGGACGAGATTGTTCTGAATCTGTTTTGTACGTCGCCCACGGGTCCACACCGTACAGCTGTAAGTCGGGTATGAGAGCTAACAAATTGGCTGCCGTACTCCCATGAAAGACTCCGACTTCCACACCTTTGTCTATCGGACCGTCGGCAGCACGTAGCAAGTCATAAACAACTTGTGCATGCTTCCCGGAGCCGATCGGCTGAGCCGGGTTCTTACCTCGCTTCCACCAGATCTTTGGCAGGTACCGTTTTGTCCCGCCCACGAAATGATAGACGTACGTCTGCATAGCACGATGTTCACAGAGATGTGGATTGTGATGGAGCAGCGTATTGAATTCGCCAGGCAAGTACGCAATCCGGCCGGGGCACTTGTCCCAAAGGTGATTGATGACAATGGTTTCGTCACACCCGAATCGCTTGTCGAAGTTCGCACCTGGTCCTTTGGCAGCGATCTCGTCGAAGAAATTAGCAAAGACTTCTGTATGATAAAGATAGAAACCGCCATTGGGGTGCGCCCACGGAGGCGCGGCTTTGGTGCTAAGACGCCGAGCCCAGACACCGTGAGCATGATGAGCCCAGGAGGTTTTACCCAGATTTCCGAAGAGTCCCTGTCGACCAGCGATGATGCCTATCTTCTCTTTGCCGACGA
>JARGNK010000103.1 GCA_029213145.1 Rubripirellula sp.
AAGAAACGCATGGGCGACCGACATCGCAGTGTCTTTGGGCTCTTTCAAACTTTGTCGGGTCCAGAAGGTTGGCAAACCCTCACCTCGACCCGACAGATCAGCCAGCATGATCCCTTCGACGATTTTGTCATAAGGCTCATTTCGCATGACGCGTTCGTTGATCCAATCGTACCACTGTGATGCCTGGATGTAGCCTTCTTCCCTCGCCACTTCGATCAGACTGCTGATCGATTTTGGATTACATCCGGTGAAATCGCAAAGTTTGTTTGCCCACCATGCTGCGTAGGAAGGACGTTCCAGCAACTCATCAATTTTCTTCGTTCGTTTTTCTGGCGATGAGTCGGCAAGGAAATTTCGTATTTCATCGGGTGACGGCAGCGTGCCGGTCATGTCAATGCTGACGCGGCGTAGAAACTCGGCATCAGTGCAGCGTTCGGATGGTGTTAAGGCAAGTTTTTCGAGTTTTGCATTTACCATCTGGTCGATGGGATGCAGCTCGGCATCCGCGTTCAAAGAGCTGATCTGAGCCGAAGCCGAATGGGGGTAGGGACGGAGTACCGGAATGGCTGTCACACCGTTGTCATAAAAGACAACCACGTGAGTATCACCAGCGCCGGATGACGTGGTGAGTCCATCATTGTTGACGGTGGCAATCGAGTCGTCGTTGGTTTGAAACCGTGACAGACAGGTGACGTCTTCGCGGGTACCATCGTCCCAGTGGGCAATCACTCGGATTTGTTGTTCTTGTTGTTGGCCAGATTCCTCGAAAAGGATCTCGGTTGGCTCACAATGCAACGCAGCCAATTGTCTCGCATTTCTTCCCGCATCCGGGCCAAATTGGCTCGACCATGGTGCTCCAAGTTTGATCCATTCACGTACATCGGCAATTTGGTCCGCTTTGAGCTTCCCACTGGGTGGCATTTTCAGGTTGTCGTTTGCATGTACTAACGCCTGCATGAGAAGACTTTCATCAGGTTGCTTTGCGATGAGAACCGGGCCACTTTCTCCGCCGCGGAGGGCAGCGTCTCGTGTCGTCAAAGTCAGGCCTCCTTTACGACTGTCAAAGCCATGACACTCGTAGCAGTGGTCCTGAAACATCGGCTTGATCGATTTCTCGTATAAAGCGATGCCCGCTTCTCGGTCCTGGTCCGCTACGGTGGATTGAGGTTCGACATTGTTATCAACCACGTTGATCCCTTTCGCACCTGTTGCAATCCAGCGGTGCAGCAGATTGTATTCCCAAGAATCAACACTCAATCGCAAACCACCTTCGTGGTCAACCTGTTGGGTTGGCTTCGCGAGAGCCAGGCTGTCTGCGGGCGAATCGATATCGATTCTGTCTACATCGTTCAGGCTGGCATGGTCAGACTGAAAATTGAACCCAAACAATGACAGCCTAAAGTCGCCTTGTCCCTGAAACGAACCATGACATTTCGCCGAATTACAACCCAAACGTCCCAGCAGCGGGACCACATGTTTCTGGAAATCGGGAACTGCACTGGTTTCAATCTTGTTAAACCGCTCGGATGCTGGTGCAACGATATCATCCGCCCAGGCCGTATGGAAAAGACCTTGGGCGAGTACAAGGATCATCAAGCTCAGTGAACAACGTCTCATGGATATCCATGCTTTCAGATTTGTGGCGAATGTCGAATTAACCGGAAGTGCCTTTCACTTAGCGGTAACCACTTCTCAGCGATCTAATCACTTATCAAGCTTTTCAAGCTGACCGGTGACTTGAAGCGAATCGCTAGCTGGGTTTCGGTGGGAAACACTGAGACGAATCGTGTCGCCTTCATGCAGATCTGCATAGAGATCGCTGTGTTGGTTGTAAAAGCCAGCGACACGAATCCGCTTGCCTTTGATGCTTTCAGGTTTCCCAGCTTTGTTTTCACTTGACGGCTTGATTTCTGTCGGCTCCAACACGACTTCGTATCCTGCGGATTCGACGATTTTTCCCGTCAACTGACCATCAAAGCCTCGGAAGTCTTGGGGAGGCACACCAAAGTCTTCCGGTTTGAATGGTGGGGTTCGTTCCAGCACCTGAAACTTATATCCAAAACCAAGCACCTTTTTATCAGGGTTATAATCACCGGTCCGGATTTTGATTGTTTCCCCGCGTTTGATCTGCAGCAGGTTGTCAAGAAATGCGCCCGAGATACCGACTAGCTTGATTCGATTCCCAATCAGTTCTTGATTGACTTTGGCACGTTCGCTGATGACGTAATCGACATCGAGTTCAATTTCACCCAATTCAATGTCTTTGGATCGCAGGCGACCAATCACAACTGCATAAAAGTTGAAGGAACCGGGACGAACTCCGGTTTTCGAGCCCATCTTGCCCTTTGCGGGTCTGGCCGCCGCTTTCCCATTCTTGGTTCCCGCCGTCGCCTGGTTCCACGCTTTGATGGCCTGTTCTTTGGTCATCTTTCCCGATTGAACTGCCGCTTTAAGTTCTTCGCCGTAGGCGGTCATGTCTTTCGGTTGATCTTGCTGGTTCTTGCTGCTGCCTTGCATGGTTGCCAGAAGCTTGGCGGCCTGTTCTTTGGACAAGGTGCCAGCTTTTACCATGGCGTCAAGTTTCTCTTTCAGCCTCGCCAGTTCTTCATCACTGGGGCCAGCAACTTCTTTCTCTTTCCCAGAGTTTCTTTGATTTTTCATCCATACAATGACGTCTTCTTTGGTTGCCTGCCCGTTCTCGATTTTCTCCCGAACTCCTGGATCTTTTTCAAGCAATTGCTGATATGCCTGCTCCCAGTCCACCTCTGATTTTTTGGTTGTCTTTTTATTTACGGCTGATTGATTGGTCTTGGAAACTTCCTTTCCCTTTCCGCCATTCATTTGGCTTTTCATCCAGGCAATGACGTCTGCCTTGGTCGCCTGTCCATTCTCGATCTTCTTCCGCACCTCTGGCGCTTTTTCGAGCAATTGCTGGTAAGCCTTTTCGAAGTCAGTATCAGATGTTCCAGCGTTCTTTTTGTCGCCGGCAGAGGAAGGTTTTTCTTGCGCAAGAAGCATGACCGGAGAGGTAATCATGCACAGGGTGGCAAACAGAACGATAGATTTCATGGATTCTCTCTAGTTGTTGTGATGGTTAGATGGATCGCGAGTCAGGTGAGGTGACGCCAACCGCGGGTGAATGATCAAGTTCTACTCTTTGTTTTGAGCTGCCTGAATGATTTCCATGGCCTCTTTGCGTGTCAGGGTTCCTGCTTTTACAAGCCCCCCCAATTGTTGTCTGAGTTCCCCAAGCCGCTCTTGTTTGGTGGATTGATTTGACTTTGACCATGCAGGTTTGCCACCTGTTGCGGATCCTGCGGGGTAAACATCCGCAGCAACCTGTTCGGCAGTGCGCTGATGACCTTCATGCAGGCAATAGAGATGAGTTGCCGATCGCAGAATCAAAGATGAACCCGCGACTGCAGGAGACGCAAAGAAGCGTGCGTTGAGTTCATTTTCAATGACGGACTCGGGCTCCGATTCAGTGGCGGCCAGCACCCGCACGTCGCCCGTTTTGCTGAGAAAATAGAGTTTACCGTCGGCGAGCAAAGGCGATGCCCAGTGGTCACCACCCAGCCGTTTTTTCCATCGCTCTTCGCCGGTTTTGGCATTCAGGCAGCGGGCGATACCGCCTTTATCTGTGACCAGGAACATCAGATCTCCAAGGATCACGGGCGAGGGAATATGGGGTGTACTTCGTGTGGTCGACCACGCAACGTGACTATCGGTAACATCACCTGTTCCGTCGGCTCGAATCGCCATCAGGTATCCGGTCAAGCCACTTGTGAATACATAGACCAGGTCATGGGCATAGAGTGGACGAGCGGCAACGTTGAAGCCACCGGGATGCCGGACTCGCCAAAGTTCTTTTCCGGTCTCAGGGTCGTAAGCAATGGTTGCTTCACCTGCAGGCGCGATCAACTGGCGTTTACCATCCACCTCAATCAGTTTTGCTGTTGCGAATGCTTTTTGGCTGTCCCCGGGTTTACCTCCTTTGGATCGCATGCCCTTTTCCTGCAGCAGGGATTCAAAGTCGGAATCAATATCACGGTTAACTTTCCAGCGTGTTGCGCCTGACTTCTTGTCGAGGGCAACAAAGAATTGTTCATCGGTGCCATCGTAAGCGACATAAAGATTTTCATTGTCGACGATCGGTGAAGACCCCTGCCGCACCGGTTGATAAACTCGCAGATCACGACGCTCCCAAAGTGTTTTACCCGTCGATCGGTCCAAGCACGCAATACCCTGGGAGCCAAAACTGACGTAAACACACTCGGCTTCGACAACCGGCGTTGGTGTGGCGGGGCTGTTTAGATGCGGGGAATCGTAACGATACGCCGGATCAACTTTTCGTTCGACCATGTCAAACACTTTAATGTCTTGCTTGATCCTGCCACTGTCCAAATCAATGCAGATGGCCCGCAACTCTTTTTTTTCATCGCTGCCAGAGGTGAGCCAAATCTCATCACCCCAAACCACAGGGGACGACCATCCCTGCTCAGGTATGCCGACCTTCCAACGAACATTCTTCAATTCGTCAAATTCGACAGGCAGCAACTTCGACTCCGAAACGCCGTCACCGGCAGGGCCGCGAAACTGGTTCCAATGAATCGCGGCATCATCCGCCTCGATCGCCGAGAAGCTACTTATCACAGTGAACGCCACGAACATTAACCATCGCAAATTCATCGTTAATTTCGTTTCTTTCCGATTCCCGTTAGCCACAGACCTTGCACTCCCACAACGCAAATCGATTCGTGAATCAAGGCCAAAGATCACCATCGGATATTCCAATCGTTCAACCATCACTGCATTTTCCTTTTGATACCGCAAGCAATCTTTTTGCTTGATCAATGCGATCCAGCACTATCTGTCATCTCGAGTTGGATGATCTCAACCTTGACCGATGATTCATCTGTCACACACCACCAATCCATCAAATCATTGCCAGCAGCCGTTTTTGCTGCGTTCTTTTCAACATGAAATCGACTGATTGGTAAATCGATGACGACATCAGCGTCACCACTCTCATCAGACGGTTGTTCAATGGGGATGACGGCGCTGTACTTACCCGCGAATCCACCATTTGCGTGATAAGCACTGAATCCGATTCGCAGCGAAGTGGCCGCAGTGACACGACACCGAACTCGCATCCTCGTATTCGCATTCAATCGCAACGGTTGCTGCAACGAATTCATTGGCGAAAGCACAACGAGCGATCCATGGGGTGACGGCAGCGACCAAACACCGCCCGTGGCATCAGACAATGAAACCGCATCTTTGTATGCTGCTTGCGCCGCATCTTCGGTCATTTCACCCGAGCGAACCGACTTCTTAAGACTTATTCCCAACCGCCAAAGGGAAGAGAACCATTTCCCCTTCACGACATCCTCTCGAAGATCGCTTCGCCACTCTGTAACGGGTGCTTTCTGTTTGCTCGGAGCTAGGACGTTTTGTTCTTCCAATGTTGCCGTGACAGTCTGAAGAGCGGGGACATCAACTTCTTTACCATCGACCAAGCGTTTAATTCGCACCCGGCCCTCACTGACCGTCAACCGCGTCAATTCAGAGACCGCTTCGACATCAAACTTTGTGCCAAGAACTTTCAGTTCCGCAGACGGCGTCTTCACCAGCATCGGATGCCCAACGCGCTGCGGCTGCACATCCGCTGACAGACTTCCATGTCGTAGATGAATTTCTTTTTGTTGATCCCCCGAGATCGTAACGGCGGAGAGTCCCGTCAAGGTGACACTCGACTGGTCGGGAAACTCAAATTCAGCCCAAGCATCAGGAGCCAGCATCTGCATCGTTCCCCCTGGCAACCGATCACCAACCATGATTTCGCTGGAAACTCGTCCAGCATCACCCGTCCATTCAAAAGGACCGTTCAAAGCGACAACGGTCATCAACGGACGTTCGGTATCGCTCACGAAAACAGCTTGGCGAATAACGATTGCAAATAAGCCGACAGCTGCCACCGTCGCCAACACCCAATGCCAATTCCGTGCCCACGATCCTTGATTCACACCGATCGCCGAGGATAGCTGAATCGTTGAGTCAGTTTTGACACGCTCAAAATCAGCAGCGACGACGGCCTGCTCGGCGAGCGTTCGAAGCATCAAGCGTGCCTCAACATCCTCTCGCAACCAAGCTTCAGCGCGTTCATGCTCCTCCCCAATCAACGTGCCATCCAGATACCTGATGAGTAAGTCCGATGTTCGATTCTCTTGGCTCATGCGTCCACCGCCTTTGCGCCCGCAAGACGTGATTCAACACAATCCTTGAGTGCTTTGTGCAAACGAGACAATCTCTGATAGATCGCATCCAGCCCCGTTCCAAGTCGTTCAGAAACCTGGCCACAAGCCAGTCCATCGAAATACCTCAAGCGGAGCAACTCACTTGATTTTGGAGGAAGCTCCCGCAAACAATCTCGCAGCACTTCGGTCCGGTGATCCTCGCGAGCATGGTCCTCAATCCACTCCGCTTCCAACTGTTGAATCAGCTCAATACTTGGTGCGGACGATTCATTACGGTGGCGACGGACCCAATCAATCGCCGCCCGCCGCGCAGTGATATAAGCCCAGGACAGAACCGCTCCGTCAGAATCAAAACTGATTTCTTTCGTCATGCCCTTGATTACAACGTTCTGGAAGATGTCTTCTGCCGCGTGAGCATCGCGCACAACCACCCACGCGGCCGCGGCAATGCGATCGCGGGATTTCATCAAGATGCGAAGGACGTCTTCATTGGAAACAGGTGTCATATAGATAAAACGTCTCGGAGCTGAAAATCCTGACATTCTCTTCCATTTTCGTGCCGATTTCTTTCGCCTGACCGAGATTTCTAAATTGCCCGCGGATGTTTCGGGTGAGCAGTGACCTACATATCACCGTTTCACAGCTCCAAGGACGACGAAAAATCTCACCCACAAGCGATACGCGGCAGACACTCGGGTTTCTCAGCTTCCTCGTGCTGGCGGAATGAATGGAAATGCCTTCAGCTCAATAATCCGACTGCCTGCGTCAATTCAGGCACCCCAGTCCGTCAATTCAGGCACCCCAGTCCGTCAATTCAGGCACCCCAGTCCGTCAATTCAGGCACCCCAGTCCGTCGAAAGCCTTCCAGCCGACAGCAAACAGGAGTTTGCCGATACGGATCGTCCAACCCGTCGATACATCGCAGCACGGTCGGACGGATCTCAGCTTTCAGCGATGACAAGCAAGAAAACGGCGTGAATTTCGGTCGCAAACCTATTTTCGTGGTTTGCCGGAGTGATTCTCACCAAGCCCTCAACGGCAAGTGTTTCACCAGCCAAGAGCAACCTCCCCCCCCGTCAGGAGACTGGTTTACTCAACTCGGAGCGACTGGATCACCATGCCTCCCATTGGCTTTTTTTCCATCGAACCGATAGATCGAGGTTCGTTCTATTAAGATACTGAGGTCTGCTAAGATACTGCGTTCTACGAAGATTTAGGGCAGCCCCTGAGGACAGACAGGGCAGGCCTCACAGGAAGATTACGAGACAAGGCATATTTGAAAAAATGACGCATCCCATGCATTTCCTACCCGGCACGAAACTCTTTCGTCCCTTACTCGGTGTTGGCCTGGTTCTCTTGTCAGTCCTCACAACACATGCGGCAGAGCCATTTGATTTTCAAAAAGACGACGTGGTTGCGATCTACGGCAACGGATTGGCCGACAGAATGCAGCATGATCCGTGGGTCGAAGCGGTCCTGCAGAGTCACCTCCAGGGGCTGGACGTCACATTCCGAAACATGAGCTTTTCGGGCGACATGGTCAACAAGCGGCCCCGAAATAAAGGCTTCACCAACGACGAAGAATACCTACAGCATGTTGGGCCGGATGTGGTTTTCATGATGTACGGCTACAACGAGTCATTCGCGGGTCCGGAGGGGGCTGACGCCTATCAGGGTGAACTGGTCAAATTGATCGAGCGATACTCGGCCCTCAGGAAAGAGAAAGGTGTTGACCTGCGGTTTGTGCTGTTTAGCCCGATCGCATTCGAGAACAAAGGTGATCGCCATCTGCCAGATGGGATCGAGCTCAATGAGAACCTGGCTCTCTACACTAGGGCAACCCAGCGTGCCGCGGAACAAACAGGTCAAACTTTTGTCGACCTTTTCAACCCATCGTTGGACCTCTATCGCAGCAGCAGCGATCGCTTGACCGTGAATGGAATTCACCTGAACGCCAAAGGTTACCGCGGTCTGGCCAAGATTATCTCGGAGTCACTGACTGGAAGCACCACCGACACGAGTGCTGCGGTGTACAAGGCAGTTGAGGACAAAAACTGGCACTGGCACAACCGCTACCGCGCCACAGACGGGAACGACATCTGGGGTGGTCGTTCAGGACTCAAGTTCGTTGACGGGCAAAGCAACGCCGATGTACTGAAGCACGAATTGGTCATGCTGGACATCATGACCGCCAACCGCGACAAAGCGATCTGGGCAGCAGCAACCAACAAGCCTTACGAGGTTGACGACAGCAACGTCCCTCCTCCGGTAAAAGTGATTTCAAACGTTGGCGGTGGCAGTGCCAGTTCAAGCGCGGCCAAAGAAGGCAGCGTTGACTACCTTTCACCAGAAGAATCGCGAGTGAAAATCGCTGTTCCCGAAGGATACGAACTGAATGTATTCGCATCGGAAGAACAGTTCCCGGATTTAGCAAATCCAGTGCAACTACAGGTGGACGGAAAAGGACGACTTTGGGCCGCAAGCTGGAACACCTACCCCAAGTGGGAACCCGGCAAAGAGATGAACGACAGCCTGATGATCTTCGAAGACACAGATGGCGATGGTGTTGCCGATGAGCGAAAAATTTTCGCTCATGTTCACAACCCCTTGGGTTTTGAGTTTTGGGGAGGAGGCGTCATCGTCACCTCAGGGCCCGATCTTCTATTCCTCAAAGACACCGACGGCGATGACAAAGCCGACGTTCGCTACCCACTGCTGCAGGGACTAGGAACTGCCGACACTCACCATGCGGCCAACAACCTAGTGATGGGTCCGGATGGTGGCATTTACTGGCAAAGCGGAATTTTTCTTGTGCACAACCACGAGACCCCGTGGAAGCCGAACTTGAATATCGGCTCCTCGGGCATGTATCGCTTCAACCCACGTACCTTCGCGATCACGCCGCACGCCGGCAACAGCCCCAATCCTCACGGAACCAGTTTCGACAAGTGGGGCTACTGTTACGCCAACGATGGAACGGGTGGACGCTCTTATCAGGTTCGGCCAGAAGGCAAGGGATTCAAGATGCACACGCTGCTGACGAAAGAATTCCGCCCGGTCGCAGCCAACGAGATTCTTTCATCTCAGCACTTCCCCGAAGAGCTGCAAGATGACTTCTTGATCTGTAACACCATCGGATTTCTAGGAGTCAAGCAATACAGCCTCGACCGTGGTGGCAGCCTTCCCGAGCCGGAACCGGCGGTCGCAGCAGCACCAGAGAACATCTCCATCACCCGGAATGGTGGCCTCATCACGGTCAACCATCCGGCACTCAAAGGAAACAAAGTCACCGGCTTCAAGCTCAGTGTGAATGGTGTTCAGGAGATGAACATTTCCGAAGTTGAGGTGATGAGTGGAAAGAAAAACATTGCCAAGACAGCCAACCTTGCTTTGTCAAGCGATTACAACAAGGGAGAATACCCAGCCTCACTGCTTGTCGATGGTAATAAGGGTAATTTCGCCCACACCAGAAAAGAGAAAAACCCATGGATGAAGGGTGATTTCCCCGCTCCCGTTGAAATCTCGGAATTCCGTGTATGGAATCGCAAAGGTTTTGAGCAACGATTCAACAACGGCAAGATTGAATTCTTCAATGGAGACAAACTTGTCGCTGCCGTGGATGTCAAAATCAAAGGTGGCGGAAACGCCGACATGAGCAAGAACCGAAAGCTCGGTGAGGTTTGGGGAACACCAGGCGTTGAATTGCTCAACAGTTCCGATCGCAATTTCCGCCCCACCGACGCCATCATCGGCGAGGACGGGGCGTTGTATGTTGCCGACTGGCACAATGCCATCATTGGGCACATGCAGCACAACATCCGAGACCCCAATCGTGATCACAAACATGGGCGAATCTTTCGCCTGACCGCGAAAGGCCGGCCACTACAGAAACCAGTCAAAATCGCGGGTGAGCCCATTGAGGCCCTGCTCGAGAACCTGAAGCATCCCGTTGATGGCGTACGTCACCGAACACGCGTGGAGCTCAGTGCTCGAGACTCCGATGCTGTGATTGCTGCAGCAAAGAGGTGGTACAAGAATTTTGACCCGGACAACGAGGTCGAAGCACACCACCTACTCGAAGCACTGTGGCTTCATCAGCAACACGGTGTGATTAACGAGGATCTGCTTAATACCCTGTTGGCATCAAACGTCCCGCACGCTGCCAACGCCGCAAAAACGGTAAAACACCTTTGGTATAACGTTGAGTCGGGTGCAAGCGGGTTCGCCGCCCCTGCGGAGCTGGAGTTTGTCAAGTTTGACACCCCAAAACACCTCAAAGGGAAAGACAAGGACGCGTACCAACTGGGATCCGTTGTTTACCAACGTGAGTCTCACTGCTCCACCTGCCACCTTGCTAACGGCAAAGGGAACGCAAGTGTTTACCCCTCGTTACTCAACAGCCCGTGGGTCAACGGAAATAAGGAACGCCTGATCAAGCTCGCCCTGCATGGACTGCACGGAAAAATACGAATCAACGGCAAGACTTATGATCCAGCTCGGGGTGTACCCCCAATGACAGCTTTCCGGGATTTGTTGAACGATGAAGAATTAGCAGCTGTGCTGACTTTCGTTCGCAACAGCTGGGGTAACAAAGCTGACACGATCGATGCTTCAGCCGTGGCTCGAATTCGTTCCGAAACCAAGGGGCGATTCACCGTCTGGACCCCCGAAGAACTTGTCAAGCAGCACCCGCTTGAGCTGGAATTGATGGCTGAGATTGACAAGCAACCGGAGGTCGAATTCTCCAACGATGAGCTCGAAAAGGAGTTGATGGCGCAAAGCACCAGCGACATTGCTGCTGAGGCGATTGCACAAGGCAATGCATTGCGTGGAAAGAAACTATTCTACGAGTCTGCCGCGGCCTGCTACGCCTGCCACGACCCACCAGGACGCGTCGCGCGGCTGGGCCCAGATTTGGCAAGTCTCAAAACCCGACTCACCAATGAGCAATTGGTCGATTCGATTTTGCGGCCCGCTGAGTTGATCGAAAAAGAGTATGCACAAGTGAGTGTCTTAACCGTGGACGGCCAGATTTTCACGGGCATCCGAGTCTCCGAAGACGATGATGAATTGACCCTCAGGAACTTGGCAAACCCGAAACCAGTTGTGATCGCACAGGATGACATTGAGCAGGTTAAGGATTCCAAAACGTCTCTGATGCCAGCAAATCTTGTAAAGCAACTGAAAAGTCGCCAAGAATTCAACGACCTGATGAAATACGTCATCGAAGTCAGAAGACGCTAAATTTGGTTGATTGTAAAAATCGCCGCGCAACCCCAGCGCGGCGATTTTTTTTTGGTATCAGCAACAAACGGCACTCGCAAATCGCTCGGCAATTCGATCGCCACCTGTTGAATCGGTCAAAACCGACAGACGCGGTGAAGTCCTGCGAGTTGCAAGGGTGTTTCGGATCACGATAAATCTGGACCAAAGATTGCCACCAAACAACGCTGCGAATGTCTTAGCTGCAGAGTGCGTTGACCTTCACCTATGAGCAGTACCGAGAGGATAGGTTGATTGCATACGCGTAAGATCTACGGCCGCAACCTCGACAGCATTCTCAGACGGCCATCTTCACCAGTCATGCTCAAACACCACGTGCTGACGGCCTGATCAGCTAAGATGCGGCGTACCCGGAATGAAGAACGCATCTCAATCAATCCAGCTCGGCAACCGCAAATCGTAGCCACACAAAATCAATGAGAACATTCAAATCTGCGATGATGCAAATACTAAGCCAGCTCTTCAGCCAGCGGTTTCGAACCTTCACCGCACTTATCTTTGTACTCGCAAATGGACTGTTAGCAGAATTGGTTTACGCCGCTGATGGTGCAACAAGGCCGAACGTCATTCTGATGATGGCCGATGACTTGGGCTATGCTGATCTGACTTGCTACGGCAGCGAGGTGATCAACACACCGGTGCTCGACAAAATGGCGAGCGAAGGTCTGCGGCTCACAAATTACTACGCTGGTTGCACGGTATGCACTCCTTCTCGGATGGCATTAATGACTGGTGCTTACCCCGCCAGAGTCGGTTGGCGTGGAGGTGTGGGGGGATACAAAATCAAACCCCAGAATGGACTTGCAGCGGAAGCTCTAACGATTGCTGAAGTCTTCCAATCCACGGGCTACAAAACCGCAATTTGTGGGAAATGGCACTTAGGTGAGGCACAATCACTGCTGCCAATGAATCAAGGCTTTGAGGACGCGTTCTACATCACCAAGAGCAACAATCAAACAAAAAAACTCTATCGCGGATCAGAGTTGGTTATGAACCCCTTCGACAACCGCCGGTTGACGGAACAGTTTACGTCCGAAGCGATCAAGTTTATCAAGGCCAACCGTGCGTCACCGTTCTTCCTGTACATCCCCTTCACGGCTCCACACTTTCCAGCTCAAGCGCATCCTGAGTGGAAGGGCCAATCGTCTCAGGCTGCTTACGGCGATGTTGTCGAGGAACTGGATAGTCGCGTCGGCGAAATCTTCGCTGCGGTAAAAGAATGCAATCTCGATCAAGATACGATCGTAGTATTCACCTCAGACAATGGCCCGGAACCTGGCCAGAAAAAGTGGGCACGGGCAACACCGTACCGAGGCTTAAAATGGAGTTCATTAGAAGGCGGTAATCGGGTTCCATGCATTGTCCGAGCACCGGGGAGAGTTCCAGCCGGGCACACAAGTGACCAACTCACCGCTGCGATCGATTTATTACCCACACTTGCTCAAGCTTGCGGCATCGATCTCGCGGCCATCACTACAGGTCATCCAAAGATCGACGGTGTTAACGTCTGGGACACATTCTCAGCCAAACACAATGATCAACACGCCAGAGAGGATCTTCTGATTTGGCATGGATGGGGTGTGCCACAAGCAATCCGTGTTGGTGATTGGAAACTTTACTTGGACGTCGAGAAAGAACTCGCGGAGTCCGAAAAAGGTCCCGTGCTTATCAATCTGATCGTTGACCCCGCAGAAAAAAACAATCTCAGCGATGAGCACCCAGAAAAAGTTGAAGCGATGAAGCGGCTCGCGCTCGAGCGAATTAGGGAGATCGAAACGAATGGAATTCCCCTGGGTGGACCAGCGGAAAATGATCCATCAGACACCAAACGAGGCCGGTGGCTGAATTAGCCATTTCTCGACGGGGCTACCACCGCATCAACGAACCCGGGTCGTTACCGTCTTCCGTCAATATCGGGATTGGATCTTTCACGACCTATTTTCCATCATTTCTCGATCGAAACGCGATTACCAGAATCAAAGACCAATTTTTTACCGTCTTTTTCAGACCCCAAGACCACACCGGTGAGTTTCTTAATTTCAATAGAGAAGTTGAATCCACCTCGGAGCAGAGCTTGATGAAGCGTCAGATCCATTTTGCATTTCTAATTATTGCGTTACTGATTTTGGCTTGGCCAACCGCTGTGATTGCAGCTGACCAAACCTCGACGTCGGTTCCTATGAGGATCGCGATCGACGTCCGTGAACTACCGAGGAAGCTAATCGAGGCCGAACTGGTCATCCCCATCAAGGCAAACAAAGACGCACAAGAAATCGCACTTTGGTATCCCAAGTGGGTTCCCGGCTCACATGGCCCTGGCGGTCCGATTGCGAATATCGCCGGCTTGCAGATCCGCGATTCTGCCGGTGACTTACTGATGTGGAAGCGTACACCAGGCGAGGTGTATCGAATGGAGGTCGCAGTCCCCGGTGACGTAAATCAATTGCACATCTCGGTTCGCTACATCGCGGATCAACCGACCACAACTTCATTCGGCCATGACTGCTTCGGCAGCCGCAACATTGGGATGGTGAGTCCCGGTTCGCTGCTGTTCTACCAAGAAGGGGTCAATATCGATGAACAACAAATCACGACTGAATTACATCTGCCCAAAACGTGGCAGGCTGCGACTGCCCTTCCTGCCGCCGAAACAGATACCGAGTCAACGGTAGCGGAAAACATCCAAGGCTATGAAACGGTTTCACTGCGCACGCTTGTAGATAGCCCGATTATGTTCGGCAGGTACTACCAATCCTTTGAATTAGCCGAAGACAACAAACTAGCCCCACCACACACGTTACATGTCTTTGCAGACGATCAAGCGACCACAAACTTGAATTCGACCGTTGTGGACAAGTATCGTTCGATGGTTTCGCAAACGGCCCGACTGATCGGCTCGCACCCATTCGACCGTTTTGACATCCTACTAGGCGTGACCGATGCGTTGCCCAAGAATGGTCTCGAACATTTACGGTCGACATTCAATGTTTTGCCACCAGCTTCGCTCCGATCGGCCGAAGCTTTGAAGGGCTGGGACCGACTTCTCGTTCCACACGAATATCTTCATTCTTGGTGCGGCAAACACCGACGCCCTGCGGGCATGTTGACGACAGATTTTCATACACCCAAAGATACTGAACTGCTGTGGGTCTATGAAGGCTTGACCCAATATCTCGGTGAACTGGTTGAAGCCCGTAGTGGCATGATGACCGCTGACGAATTTCGGCACCGCCTACTCGTCGAACTGCGAAACGCGACCCATCAGCAAGGACGGCAGTGGCGAACTCTCGCCGACACGGCTGCTGCCTCGCACATCCTTCGAGCTGCGAGCCCCAGTTGGAGCGGTCTACGGCGGAGCCAAGATTATTACATGGAAGGCATGTTGTTCTGGCTGGAAGCGGATGCGCAAATTCGCCAGGTTACTAACAACAAGAAATCTCTCGATGATTTCTGTCAAAGTTTTTTCAAAGCCCCACGATCGACCACTCTACCCGTCTCCTTCAGTCGGGACGAAGTCGTCAAGCAATTAAACTCCGTTGCAAAATTTGATTGGGATGGGCTCATCTCACGACGGGTCGAATCTTTTCAACAACAATTTGATCCCGCTGTTGCTGATCGATTGGGATATAAATTCCAGCTCACCGCGACCAAACCAAGCATCCCCGCCGCGACCTTCCGCCATAGTCGCGGAATCGATTTACTCGACTCGCTTGGCATTGCAGTCGCGACCGATGGAAAAGTGCGGCGAGTGTTGCTGGGGACTCCTGCCGACCAGGCACGGCTAGCACCAACCGTCGAGATCATTGGTGTCGGCAATCACAAGTGGAGTGGCAAACGCTTGCTTGACGCCGTTGAAAAAAGCTCTGACCGAACGCCAATCGAACTTTTAATCACCAGCGGGGACGAAATTCGAACGCTACAGCTCCACTACTTTGACGGCTTGCGTTACTGGAATTTGAACCGGGATGAAACAAAGCCCGATCTGCTGGCAGATATCCTCAAGGCCAAGTCGGGATCCTGATTCAACGGTTTGGCTGTGATGAAACCGTGGGAACGAGACACTTAGAACCGTGCGTGCGTTTCCATGTGACGCTGCACACGTGTGCTTGGCGAACCAACAAAACCTGTTTGAGCCTAAACCGTTAGGCGGCGCCTTCCAAGACTGATCACATGCACGATCGCAGTGGCCGGCTTGCTAGAACTTGTTGAATTCTGTCGATCCAAAACCGGCAAATCGCGAATTCGTTTGTCCTCGTCCGCACAGACAAGCCTTTTATCTCTTCCCGCTACAGGAAACGGGATTCATGGGCCGCAAGGGAGATCGCTCATTACTTTGACGGCGATCGTGAGCCGCTATCGCCAACTGCTGCTTGAAGGCACGGCCCAAAGAGACGCCATTCCAATCACCGGCGGAAACGTTCCGATAAATTGTTCCCTGCAGTTCATTAACCGCCGTTTTCAACCCAGGATACGATTCAAACTCTGATCCTTGTAAGCTTCGCCATTGCAGCCAAGCGGTGTTCGCGGATGCCGCATCGCTACGGCGACAAGCCCGCCGCAGCATACGAGATGCATTCCGTTCTGGATTCCAGAAAGTCTGAATCAGCCGAGTGACAATGCCGATCAAAAGTGAGCGTTGCCAACCAACAACAACCAATGTCGCCGCGATCCCAAACAACCAAACCAACTTTGCTTCAGACAACTCCGAACTTGCAGTACTCGTAGCTGATGTTGGCGCTGCGGCGACCTCAAACGTCACAGCCGGCAACGTCTTGGTGAAAATCTTCTTTGAGCTTGGGTCCCACCATGCATAGGAAATCGCTGGAAGTGTTCGAGTGCCTGGCTCCCGCATCAGGTAGACCATCTTGTCGACTCGCTCACCAGTAAAATCACCGCGATTGGTGTTGTCACGAATTTGTTCAGGTTCGGGATAAACTCGGATCCCATCGTCGGCCGAAATCGGTGGAGGCATCAGCGCCATACCGGTCATCCCAGCCGCTTTTTGGGAAATCGTGCGGGTGAACACCGCGCCAAGCTTGGCAGGACCAGGAGAAGGTTCCCAGACCTCACGTATCTCGATCGAATCACACGTAATCAAAAACCCAAACTGCTCGCTGCCCGGTGGTCGTTTAATCGTCACCTCGGCGGCGGGAATCAGTGCCTTAACGTCACGCACTGGCCCAGTAAAACCGTCACGCCTGCCGAACCGAACCTCAAATTCCGGGATCTGAATCCGCCCATTTTCCTGAGAGAAAAGCGCGAATTCATGTTGTTGAATGAACCACGATTCACCCTCAATATCCTTCGATGAAACAACCGGATTGCTGACCTTCAAAATCACAGTCTTGGGAATTCGTGGAAGAGAGAAACTTGCTGCGCCAGAGAACGAACCACGTGACCGCAACTCGACAAAAAAACGCAGGCGTTGCCCTGTCCATACTTCTGACTCGGGCATATTGAGAACGGCTGGCTGCACCTCCGCCGCAGCGCGGACGTGCAAACTCATGCAGGCAAGTATCAAAACGAGTCGACGATTCATTTTGTCTTCTGATCCTCGGCGTAAGCTTGCTGGTAAGCAAATTTGGATCGCAGAAAATCGGCTTGCTTCGTTTGAACACGACGTAGCCACATCGCCTGGACCGCGTTGTCCGAAGAGGCCTGCTCGGCGACAAGCTCAGTTTCCTGACCATTCTGCCGTTTCTTGTTATCAAAAACGATTTGGTCCGCTCCGATTTTTTGATCCCCGAGCTCACCGCCAGTTTGTTTGGTCAGCCTGCCTCGTGCTGTTGCAAGTTCGCGATTCTCAAAGGCTTGGCTCCAATCCGGTTTAAGTTTCAATGCCTGATCATAGCTGGTGACCGCATCCTCATACTTGCCAAGCATCAGCAAGGCATTTCCTCGGTTGTAATAAGCCTCTGCAGTTGAGTGTTTTGAAAACGCCTCGGCCGCCAGCTTAAATTCACCCGCGCGGTACCATGCCGCTCCCTGCCACATCGGTTCCTCGAACAGCTCAGCCGCTAACTTAAAATCACCTCGGCTAAAATATCGTTGTCCTTGCTGATTGGGTGTCAACCAAATGCTTGCCCAAGTGATAGCTGCAATAAACAGAAACGATTTCATTCGCTTTGCTCCTGCTGACTCCGTGATTCACGACGGAAAGAAAACGCGGCGATCAGGGCAATTGGCAACACCAAGAAATACCCCGCATCTTGCCAACGGTCAGTAGCACCTGCGGTGCCGGTCATCACGTAGCTCGCAGCGGCCTTGGTGACTGCAAGGACATCTCCATCATCAATTGTCGCAGAACGAACTGTCCCACCTAGCGATTCGGCCGCTTGCAACAGCGTTGCGTAATCTGGATCTTCTTGATTGGTTAGCGCCAAAAATTGAACAGGAAACCGATCCGTCTCTTGAGAAGCGTTTTTTACTCGTGGCACATCAGTGACGGAATCGGCAATCACTAAGATCGACCCTCCATTCTCAGATTTTGCCAACAATTCATTAGCTTCGGTCAATGCGAGATCAAGACGATCTCCTGGCACCGGCATAATCGAAGAACTCACTTCCGTCGCCATCGATGCGACAACCGCAGTATCAACGGTGGGCGGGAGTACGAGGTGCGAGGATCCCGCGTAAGCAATCAGCCCCATCGCTTCACCTCTCCGTACCTCAGCCAAGTCGGCCAATTTCAGATGCGCCCGCTCAATGATCGAGGGCGCTGGCACTGGTCGGTCCATGGATGCATCCGCTTTCAGCAAAACCATCAAGGGCGCGGCGTCACCAGCGAATGGATTCGGTTCGGGACGCCACGTGGGTCCTGCGATGGCAACTGCAGCCAACAGCCAAACAACCAGCAGCAAGCTTGCTCGATCGTTGCGTCGCGCAGCACGACCGAGAACCAATGCATCGAGCAACTCCGGCACCACCTGTCGCCGCCAGCCGCGTAGCGGATCCATCTGCTTTCGCCATAACCACCAAACCGTGATCGCTACCGGAATCAAGAACAACCAAACGGGCCGTATGAAATGAAAATTTGAAATCAAATCGATCAAGGCGTCACCTCCAGCTTACCAGTTGCCGCATTGACACGGACCCTGTCTGGGACGGCCACCGCGGCACAAGCCCGCGTGCGTGAAATCGCAACCCAGGCCTTTTCCGTCACAGAAATGATCAATGCCAGCAGAAGCATCCACTGATACAAATCGTGGCGAGGTCGATGGCTAATCGTTTTGACTTGGCGGGTTTCCAGTTTGTCCAACTGCTCATAGATACCCTCCAATTCATCGCGACTGGCAGCGTAAAAATAACTACCATCGGCGGTGGACGCGACTTCCTTCAACAGTTCGACATCGAGCTTTTCTTCACCCACCGTGGTTGGATCACCGACAGCCACCGTATGAATACGGATGCCACGTTGACTGGCAACTCGACTGGCCTCTACCGGAGGCACCTGGCTCTTCGTATCGTTGCCATCGGTCAGGGCAATGATTGTTTTAGCTGGTGAATCACTATTTGCAAACAAGTTTACGCCAAGCCCAATGGCGTCGCCAAAAGCGGTCCGCGGCCCAGCCATACCGACGGCACACTGTTCAAGTAATTGCCGTGACAGATCAAGGTCGGTCGAAAAGGGCGCCTGAAGGTAGGGCGCATCACCAAAGACCACCAAACCGACGCGATCTCCCTTACGCCTTATCAAAAAGTCACCAACCACCTCTTTGACAGCAGTCAATCGATCCACGGTGTTTCCTTGGCGATCGGTGAAATCTTCATGCTGCATCGAGCCAGAAAGATCCACCAACAACAGCAAATCACGGGTGGGCAAATCCTTCGTCACTGGCGGCTCGATTTTCTGTGGTCGCGCGAGAGCAACTAAACACATTAGCCAGATCAGGGCCGGAACCAACCATCTGAAGTGATGGCGATTGGGAACGCCTCCTCCACCCTTACGAGATTCCACAACTCGACTGCCAAAGGGAACTCGCACTGACACGATCTGGCGGCGCATTGGCGGCAGCAGCACGCGAAGAATCCACGGGCAAGGCAGCAGCAAAAACATCCACGGGTAGGCGAATGAAATCATCCTGGCACCATGTTTTCGAACAGTCGCATTAAAAACCCACTAAGCTTCGGACTCATTGGAACTTGGGTGCCGTTGAATCCAATCCGATGCATACTGTCGTAAAACGGAAAGCTGGTCAGCGGACGAAGGTCGACCATAAACGCCCTCGATCAACTGCTCGCGGACAGATTCCGGCATTGGCACATCAACTCGATTCGCCAGCCAATCAACCCACTCAGCACCACGCAACGCAGCTACCGTTGTGCGTGACGAGCAAGACAAGGCTACACGTCGAAGCAGTTGTCCAATCGCTAGTGCCGAGTTTGCCTCCGCAAGTTCGCGTACCGCTGCCCTGCGATAGGCATTGGAACGCCAGTAAACCCTAAATCGGTAAATCGCCACCGCACTTACCAGCAAAGTGAGCATGGCGATGACGTACCAAATTAGCGTTGGTGGCCACCAGGATATGGGATCGGGCACGACGATGTCGTGCAAGCGATCTAGGCTAGTGAGATCAGTAATATTCACGATCAAAGTTTAATGCTAAATGGAAACCTGATGACCAAAAAGCTCTCGAATTTGATCGCGGACCGGATCAGAGGTCGAGATCGGCAGGACGGGAACTTTGATTGTGTGGAAAACCTTTGTCCACTCATCGAGCCGGCGTTGGAAGGACTGACGAAAGCTATCCGCGAATTTTCGATCATGCGGAATCTCAATGACCTCACCTCGATCACTCGCCCGCATATCGGGCTCCCCTACAAGCGATGCCCCAAGTGGATCATAAACAGCCGCGACCAGTAGATCATTGTGAGCGGCTAACCGCGTTGCTAATTCCCGAGTACGTTCATTCGCTCCATCAAGATCACTGACCAAAACCACCAAGTGGTCATGTTTCGCGCACTGCAACACTCGCTCGAGAACATCATTGATTGTTACATTTCCAACCAGCGGTTCATCAACAGCGAGCCGATGATTTAGCCGGACCACCTCTTGCAGAAGATGAAGGACTCGCGATTGACTGCGGTGCGGCCGCACAAAAACAATCTCGGATTCGTTAAACACGACGCCACCGACCCGATCTCCCGCATCAAGTGTGCGCCAAGCGCCTAAAGCCGTTGCTTCCGCAGCGACGACTGATTTCATCGCGCGACGACTACCGAAGAACATTGGTACTCGTTGATCCACCACGAACAGAACGGGCCGCTCTCGCTCCTCGTCGTACGTCCGCACATAGGGCGACCGCAGCCGCGCGGTTGCTTTCCAATCGATGGCGCGAATGTCATCACCTTGCTGGTAATGCCTCAATTCCCGAAAGGAAAGTCCACGGCCTCGCAGTCGCGAAGCATGGCGCCCCGCCAAGAGTGAATGCACCGGCTGCCTCGGCAGAAACGAAAAACCTCTCGCGTCCGCCTTCAGCATGACTAAATCATCAATGTTGATGGTGGTATGGGCAGGCATAGATATTCGGCTCAGACAGAAACGACAACTTTGAGTACTTCATCGATCACACCCGTCCGCGTCACCCCGGCTGCCTCCGCTTCATAGGTGAGATGAACACGATGCGCCAGACAAGCCGGTGCAACCGCACGGATATTTTCAGGTGAAACAAACTCTTCCTCTGCCAACCACGCATGAGCACGAGAGGCCGCGTCCAATGCGATCGTACCCCGAGGGCTAGCCCCAAGCCGAATCCACTGTTCGAGTTTACCGCCGTAGCGACTTGGTTCTCTGGTGGCCATGATTAGATCAACCATGTATTGCTCGGCTGCCTCCGACACATGAACTGCGTTCACTTCTTTTCGCGCTGCAAAAATCGCTTCCTGCGATGTGGCCTGCGACTGCTCCAAGTTTCCGGTCTTCTCGCCACGCACCAAACGCAGAATCGCCAGCTCATGCTCGTCCGCGGGGTAGGGCACTTGCACGTACAGCAGAAACCGATCCATTTGGGCTTCTGGCAGAGGATAAGTACCCTCTTGCTCAATCGGATTCTGGGTTGCCAAAACCAGAAACAGCTTTGGCAACGAGTGAGTTGTTCCTGCGACGGTGACCTGCCGCTCCTCCATTGCTTCCAGCAATGCAGCCTGAACCTTCGCCGGTGCTCGATTGATTTCATCGGCAAGTACAAGGTTCCCAAAAATCGGCCCGGACTGGAAATCAAAAGTCGATGTCTGATCGCGATAAATTTCCGAGCCAGTTACATCCGAAGGCAAAAGATCTGGTGTGAATTGAATCCGACTAAAATCGCTTTCAATCAATTTAGAAAGCGTCTTAATGGAACGGGTTTTTGCGGTACCCGGCAATCCTTCCATTAATACATGGCCATCCGCAAGCAGAGCGATCAACAACCGCTCCACTACTGCCTGTTGCCCTAGAACCGCGGCGTTCAACGCCTCGCCGATCTTTAAAATGGAATCGTGATGTGAAGTCATGGCATTGATGTCCGCGAAAAAGCTGGCGTTCTGCAACTTGTCCTTGATGATGCAGCGTCGAGACGAGGTAGACAACCAGCCACTTTCCAACCGAGTCCTGGCCGATTGCTCGGGCACAGCAGCTCGATCAACCAAGGTTTCCCAGCATCCGGCCGTGAATAGGCGCTACATGTTGGGTGCACAGCAACAGTCGCTGCGGCCGAAAAAGCTCGATGCCCAGCAAGACACAGCTTCCAAACCACTCAAATCATCGGGCTGCGATTTCGGCTGAAGAACTGGGTTCGAGAACGAGGCTCGCTCTCTTTTGCGAAGTATATTGAACGAGAGGTGAGCGTGGTGCGTCGAGAAATTCGCCACTTTTCCCGAACCTTGGAACCTCGCGATTGCGAGAAGACTCTAAGATAGGGTGCCTCACCTACTATGTCGATTGCTGCTCCCTGGAACGCTGCCGCCGAAGCCAATCATGCTCATGCTCAAATATCGTTTATTTCTCGCGCTGCCCTGCTGGCTGTCATTGGGGCTTTGCACGGCTTTTGGCCAAGAAGCCGAATCAAAGACTGAAAACCCGACTGCGGAAATTGAGAACGCCATCGCGATGTACGCGGATGCGTTCAACTCTCGCGAACTCGAAAAACTCGCCAACTCGTGGACCGAGAATGGCGTCTACATCAGCCGCATCCGCAGTGAACGAGTCGATGGCCGCGAGGCAATGACTGCGCAATTCAAAGCACTTTTTGAAAGCTCCGAAGATATAGGAAAGCTGACGCTCCTGACTGATTCAATTGATTTCGTGTCACCTCGGGTGGCCGTCGAATCGGGGCGAGCCATGGTGGCCTATGAAGACGAAACTACCGAGACCAGCTACGAAACGGTTTTTGTGAAAGATGGCGATAAATGGCTGATCGATCGCGTCACAGAACAAGAAACTCCGATTTCGTCCTTGCGGCACGAAAAGCTGAAAAGCCTGGATTGGCTGATCGGCCAGTGGGTCGACAACGGTGAAGGCTTTACAATCGAGATCGACTGCGACTGGACATCCAACCAAACCTACATCAGCCGCAAGTACTCGGTCACGACCTCCGAAGGCGTCAGTTCATCCGGATTACAACTCATTGGATGGGACGAAAAGCAGCAGAAAATTCGCAGCTGGCTGTTTGACTCGGACGGAGGTTTCGTCAGTGGAGTTTGGACCCAGCGGGATGACGAGTGGAAAGTTCAATCTGTTGCTACTTTGGCGGATGGATCAACCGGCTCCTTTGTCGGTGTCTTCCGGCCAACGAACGACGGGAACTACACATGGCAAAAAATCAATCAAATCATCGACGGTGAATTGTTACCCAATCTTGACGAAGTCACAGTGATCCGAAAATGAAACATTACCCTTCCATAAAAACAGGTGATGGGATGACGCGTTCCGGACGTTTCTTCTATGTCTTGGCGTGCGGCGGCTTGATGATGTCACTGATTTGTAGTGATATCTGCTTAGCACAACGTGGACGGGGTGGCGGCGGACGAAGCCGAGGCGGTGGAGGCATGAGCCGCGGTGGTTCCAGCATGGGGCGATCGATGCCCTCTCGCTCACCTTCGATCAATCGATCACCTTCGATGAGTCGTCCATCTTCACGGCCCTCAATGCCCACCTCACGGCCTTCCACATCGAGACCATCGATGCCAACGTCACGGCCATCGACATCGCGGCCATCGACATCGCGGCCATCGACAGGAAGACCTTCTACATTACCCTCCACTGGACGGCCATCGACAGGAAGACCTTCTACATTACCCTCCACTGGTAGGCCATCGACGGGCAGACCATCAACATTGCCATCAACAGGCAGGCCGTCTACCGGTAGGCCATCAACGGGCAGACCATCAACATTGCCATCCACTGGTAGGCCCTCCACTGGTAGGCCCTCCACTGGTAGGCCCTCCACTGGTAGGCCTAGCTTGCCGTCGGCCGGAGGATCGGGGCGACCTTCGTTCGGCTCCCAGCCTTCACGTGGGCAACTGAACGATTTCTTAAATCTCAATCGACCCACGACTCTACCCTCCAGCGGAGGAGGCGCCGCGCGAGACTTCCTCCAAAACCGACCCACGACCAAACCCGCGCCAGGAACACGCCCCTCCCCACGTCCCGAAACGGGACGACCAGGGATTGGGGATCGACCTTCTCAGCTTCCTGAAAATGGACGACCAGGTATCGGGGATCGACCAGGCGATGGAGATCGACCAGGGATTGGGGATCGACCTTCTCAGCTTCCTGAAAATGGACGACCAGGTATCGGGGATCGACCAGGTATCGGGGATCGACCAGGTATCGGCGATCGACCAGGTATCGGGGATCGACCAGGTATCGGGGATCGACCAGGTATCGGCGACCGACCAGGTATCGGCGACCGACCAGGCGATGGAGATCGACCAGGCATCGGCGACCGCCCTGTTCAGCTTCCTGAAAATGGTCGACCCGGCTACCGCCCACCTGGCTATCGACCGCCTGGCTATCGACCGCCTGGCCATCGACCCGGGTATCGCCCGCCGAACTCTCGCCCACCGGGCTGGCGTCCACCAGGCGGCCGCCCACCGGGTTGGCGTCCACCCTATTATCGACCTCCAGTGGTTCTGCCTGTTTATGGCGGCGGCTACTGGGGCCGGCACCCCAACTACCGTTGGGGCTGGGCTAACTATCCAAACAATAACTGGTGGGCTTGGGCTACCGCCGGTGCAGTGACAAGCTGGCTGGTGAGCACACCTTCGCAACCGGTCTACTGCGATTACGGAACGACGATCTATTACGAGGGCGACCAGGTCTACTACGAAGGTGATGTGATCGCAACGGCTGATGAGTATGCCACTCAGGCCCAGGAAATCGCTGCTTCGATACCGGAAGAAGTCGACCCGGAGAAAGTGGAATGGCTACCGCTCGGGGTTTTCGCCTTGGGCTCCACCGATGAATCCTCGATTGAGGACTCCACCATGTTCCTACAGCTGGCAGTCAGTAAAGAGGGGATCATTGCTGGCACGTTCCAAAACCTGGCAACGAAAGACTCATTCGAAGTCGAGGGGATGGTTGACGAAAAATCCCAACGAGCCGCTTGGGGCCCGGTAGGCAAGTCCGCACCGATCATGGAGACCCAGCTTTACAACCTAACCGAGAATGAGGTGGGAACCTTGGTACACTTTGAGGATGGTGAAACACAACAGTGGACGTTGGTGAGAATGGACGAGCCTGAAAAAGAATCGTCTGATCGCTAACGGATCACTACCCAGCGCGGATTTCCATCCGCCATAGCAAAGAATCTTCAATCGCAGATGTCACAAACGCCCACAGTCCACCAATCGACAGGGCGTTGGTTCCCCAGCTTTAACACCATGATGCTGCTGGGCGTCTTCGCTGGTTTCGTCTGGGGCGTCTTCTGGGGCGAATCAGGTGCGTGGGTCGGATGGGCAGGTGACGCCTACATTGGGCTGTTGCAGATGACAGTCCTACCCTACGTAGTCTTGTCACTCATCCTCAACATTGGCCGACTTTCCAAGGGAGAAAGTGGTCGGCTAGCCTGGATCTGCACGGCCACCATGCTGCTCCTTTGGCTGATCGCTCTGTCCGTCTTGATCGCCATGTCCTGCTGTTTCCCAGAATGGGAAGGTGGGTCGTTTTTTAGCGTCACCATGTTTGACCAGCCCGAGCCGATGAATTGGCTTGCGTTATTCATTCCCTCGAATTTCTTCGCTTCGTTAACCAATGAGCTTGTACCAGCAGTCGTCCTTTTTTCGGTCGGCTTTGGGATTGCATTGATGCTGATCCCCGAACGGAAATCGTTGCTCAACAATATCGAAATCATGGTGGAAGGACTGGGACACTTGAATCACATGGTGGTTCGAATTGCGCCGCTTGGAATGTTCGCGATCGTCGCAAAATCAGCTGGCACAATCTCACCCTTCCAGTTTCAACTACTGCAAGGATACTTGTTGGTATACGGGTCAGCTTCCTTGCTGATCAGCCTCTGGGTGTTTCCCCTGCTGATTTCGTGCTGCACTCCTTTTTCCTACCGGGATGTGATGAGGGAAAGTCGCAGCGCGCTGATCACCGCATTTGTCATTGGAAACACCTTTGTTGTGATGCCAATGATTGCTGAAGCAGTCAATCGACTCACACGGACGACTGCCGACGACCCTGGCTCGGACACACCCACCGCTGGCTACACGGTGCAACTTGCTTACCCATTCCCGGACGCCGGCCGCATCATTGGGCTAATCTTTATCCCATTCGCAGCTTGGTTTTACGGACTGACCATTCCCCTCACAGACAGCCTCCCGCTGATCGGAACTGGTTTACTAAGTTCATTCGCAAAGCCGATCGTGACCACCCCCATGCTGCTGGACATGGCCCGCATTCCAACGGACATTTTCAATCTCTACCTTTCGGTTGGCGTTGTTGCAGCGAGGTTTGGCGATCTGATGAAAGCGATGAACCTATTCGCTTTTTCGGTGCTGACCGCCAGTTACCTGACTGGCGTTTTCAATTTGAACATTCGCCGCATTGCCACTGCCTTGATCGGCACAACGATCGTGATGCTGATCGGTATTGTCGGCATTCGCATCTTTCTTGAACGGTCCTTTCAAGAGCAGTTCAGTCGCGATGACTTGACCATGTCGCGCGGCTTGCTCGCCTCGCCCGTGAAATCCACCGTTCTGCCGATGGCCAAAAGCAATCCAGACGAGCTAAAACCTGGCGAGGATCGTATCAACCGAATCCTGCGGAGAGGCGTGATAAGAATTGGCTTCAATCCAGAGGAACTGCCTTTCTGCTACTACAACGGCGAACAAGACTTGGTTGGGTTCGATATGGACATGGCCCATCAGTTAGCACGTGATCTGAATGTCACGATTGAATTTGTGCCAATCGAAGAAAACCTGGTAGCCAGCCTCCGGAATGATCACATTGACGTTGCCATGTCTCAATTTGAGGGGACGATTGGCAACGCAATTGCCTTACCAGAAATGGAATCCTATCTCCAAGTCACGCAAGCGATCGTGGTTCCCGATTACCGGCGCAAACAGTTCGATTCGCTCGAAAGCCTGCGCGACCAACTTGCCGAAACATCAAAACTCCGCGTCGCTTATGTTGCTCAAAGCATCGCTTCTGAAAACCTCCGAGACGAGATCCGTAATTTAGAACAAGCCCCTGGTCTAGGAACCGGAGCCGCAGCAGTCACTCGGGCTGGGATCACCTCTGAACTGGAGTTCGTCGAAGTGCCCAGCGAAAGGGAGTTCTTTGAAACGGGAAGTGAAGTCGCCGATGTCTTGGTGACCAGCGCCGACGTTGGATCCGCGTGGACCTGGAACTCCCCG
>JARGNK010000104.1:0-14254 GCA_029213145.1 Rubripirellula sp.
TTAGGTCGCGGGATTTTTTGTGGCAGTTTTGGGTGGTGCGTTTGAACCGGGTGCGTTTGAACCGGGTGCGTTTGAACTAGGTGCGTTTGAACTAGGTGCGTTTGAACTAGGTTCAATGCGAACAACCTTGCCTTTGTCGTTTCGCCTAACGTGGAGTAATGTTGCTTAGGTTCTCCATTCCATACAGCGAACCCCGCAATTTCTCGTTGCTACTTAGAGGAGAATGAGTAGGGAGTGCAATATGAGGCTCGCGGATCATACTAGGTAGTACTCGGCTAACCGGTATTTTGTTGAAGATTCAGCCGCTGTTCAACTTGGTGTTGTTAAGGTGCGATCGCGGAACCAGCGTGCTGTTGGTTAGCTGGCTGTACTCTGCCAGCGAAGTCCGAACAGCGGGCTTTGCCGTCGGTTTGTAGCTGCTGTTTTAGTAAGTGGCCTCCGGGGCAGCAGAACTGCCTGATGGTAGTGGGCCATAGCCGATGTCGGGTGTTTCCCGAAGATTTTGATCGGGTGTTCCAAGGTCTCCACCGTCATCCTGTAAGTTCAGGCCGACGCTGTAAACGAGCCAGCCGGCAGCTGTCTTTTTCACCATCAATGATTGATCATTGAATGGATCTTCCGGAAGGTCCTCTTCGATGCCGTCCCCTTCTGACAGCGAACGACAAATCACTTGCAGGCAGCGTATCTTTGCATTGATCGCATCGACGTTGGCGGGCACGCCTAGAACCGCCGGAAGAATCAATTTTGTGAGGATCTGACCGAAACCATCGTCGAGTTGTGCAGCAATTTTTTCTGCGAGTTGTTTTCGTTTCACATGCGATTGATCAACACTTTCGATGATGCGATTCATTGATTGAATGTAAGTCGCTTCGTCGTTATCGACGTAGGCATCCCAGAAACCGATTCCGGTCGAAAAACGTGGTTTGATATCGCGTGCAAATTGACCTTTTCCCTCACGCAAATCTTGGAAAGTTTGCACTCCGAGGGCTCTTTCCCCTTTGAGCGCTAGAGAAAGTGATTTTTTAAAATCGGCTAACGACAATTCTTGTGCCAGTTCTGTGCGTACTTCAATCGACGTTGGGCAGGTAGAAAGGACATAAAAAGCGTCATCGCACATTCTCTGTTGGATGGCGATTGAAACGAGCAGTCCAACCAAGTTAGGTTCATCTTTCATCAGCCTCGAAATTCGCATTCCGTCAAGGCAGCTTCGCAATGCCTCATCCCCGTTGTTTTTTGAAACGTAGGCAATGGTTCTCGCTTGGATGGCATCAGCGGCTGCTCGCAATACTTGGAGGTATTCAAGGGAGGCGTCTAATCCAGCGGTGTAATCTGTGTCAGCCTCAAGTTCGGTGCACGCCAGGATTTGGTTAATCTGCTTGTACAATCCGGCGGAGTCTTCGACCTTTTTGACGAGTGTTTTCAGTTGTTCTGCGGAAAGTGCGCTCGGTGTGTCGAAGTCGAAATTTTCCTGGTAGAAAAATCGGAACTCAGTGAGTTCGTCTTTCGCTTCCATCAACGGAATGAATGCATTGCCCGCAAAGTTGACTGAGGTAGGAGCCAGGTCTTTGAAATAGAGCGGATCGCCTTGTGTGCGAATATCCTGCCGTAGTTCGATGACCTTGGTCCGACTCGTTCTCGCGATGAAAAATCCTGCGAGCAGGAGCGCCGATAGTGAAAGAAATACCAACACCATCAGTATCTTCAGTATCTTTTTCAAGTTCTGGCTCTCATCGCGTAAGCGTTTAGCCTGGAGATGCGGTTGAACGCTCGGTGGCTTTGGCAGTTGATTCTCGAAAGCAATTTAATCTACCGGGCGTGAATCCCGAAGGTGCTTTCGTTCTTTTTGGATTTCTACACAGTCAATGCAGTGTCGGACATCGTGGATTGATTTGCCAGAGCGTTGGTCGAGGTAATTACCGAACTCGTTCAATCGAAAGCGGCGTCTCTTTTTAACCCATTGAGAAGCGATGGATGTCGAATAGACAGCCGCACGCGGCCTGAGGTTCAGATATTATGCCCGGAGGGAGATTTTAGCCCTGAGCACTGGTGCGGGTGGCTATCCGGCACCGAATTGGTCGATAGCAGGTTGATTGGCAAGAGAGGCACGCGGTGGTGGACTCTGAGAAAATTTAGCGAGTGAAGCTAGGTTGATCACTTTTTCTCGAGCGTGAGTTGTTTGGTCACCCAAAAAAGTGAATCGTGACTGTGTTGCGATACTGAATCCTGTATCCATTTGGCTGCGTAGGCGACTTGCGGCGCCATGCCGCCACCATGCGTGATGCCAACCAATACATCACCGACAGATGGTGAATGAAGTAGCCACGGACTTCCGCTGCTACCTGCTTTGCCTTTGCGGTCTTCTTTTCTGGGAACTCTGAGATTGTGGCCTGCTCCGAGCGCTGGGATACCGCGCCAGGTTTGACTCGCGGAAACCTTCTTGATGGACAATTTTCCATCGCCTCGTACAAGGGTTTGGCGAAGTAGCAAAACAGGCGGTCGATCTTCTTTTTTGACAGGGCGTCCTAGACGGAGAAGAGCGAGATCTTTCGTCTTGTGGCGAAGGACTTTATCGACACGAATTGTGGTTGATTTTCGTTTTAGCGTAGTGAACTTAACTTTCACTTCGCCCGCCTTGGCCTTTGAGGACGTGATGCAATGCGAGGCGGTCAGCACCCAATGGGGAGCGATTAAAACACCTTTCCCACCCCCACAGTGGACACTCAAGTTATTGCGATCATTGACTGGGTACGGCGATTCACCCTTTCGTACCAGCTGGAATTTGGTTGGTGGGGGAGATGATGTTGGCGGATCGGTAGCGCCAACTTCGCAGCAGCCCAATAACCAGAGACTCAGGATTGGGGTGATCAACGTTTTCATGTAGCGGCACTATCGAATTGGTGGTCTGCAAATCGATCGGTTCTAATTGATCGCTACTATAGCTGCTGATCCTGTGTTTTGGCAGTTTGGGTATCCGTCGGAACGTTCCTTTCGGTGCGACGTGAAACGGCCGCTGAAATTCAACCCGGGGCCCAAGTAAGAACCAACCGGGGCGTTGGCCGACCGCGATCTGGCGATCTGGCGACCTGCGAGTTTCGTAGGGGAAGATCCGCAGTCTCGCTGATGCAGCAGCCCAAAAGGTTTGCGGATAGAGCGGTTCGCTAATATTGTTCAACGATTGTTCAAAGCTATCTGCTTATCCCACACGAGCGTGAAATCCCAACTCGTGCTTCAACGTTGATTGCAGGCTTTGAAATCAGTCAAGCTGTCCGACCAGCGGAATCGCAGGATCGCTAGCCTAGGGATTGGGCCTACTAAATAGATGCCCCCAGATTGCGATCCAAGATGTGCGAACTCGCTCTTGCCGAGCATCTACGCTCCTTCGCGTGCTCGGCATTTGAGCGAGGCAAAAGCTAGGCGGCCGATTCAGTCTTTCGGCGTCGTCTGGTGAATCCACCCAGCCCCAGCAAGACGCCCCAGGCGGCCAGTGATGTCGGTTCGGGAACTGCATTGATCCCAAAGTTGGAGTGATTCGTCAACGCGACCGCTGAGTAGGTTGTGCCATTTTCTGTCACGGTCGTAAACGATTCAAATGAAACTTCTCCACCGAACAAAACAAGGTCGTGGAACGAGATGTCCTGTGAGGTAGGGGTGAAGTCACTATCGACACCGACTGGCACAAAAATGCTTGAGCCGAGACCTGGTTTGTCAAAAATCGTAAAACCTGCTGCCTCGGTTCCACCAAAGTTATCGAACATGTCAGATTGCGCGACATGAAAAAAGTCATCTGAGCCGGCAGCGATACCGGCCGCCAATTCAAGATCGAAGTCAGCACCAGTGAAATCCGAAACTGAGTTCAAGCCGGTTCCGCCGATGACTGGCGATGTGGTGCTGCTGACTGCCACAAAAACAGTTTCAGCTGCGTTGCTTAATTCCGAACCGATTTCGGAGGCAAGGGTCGGATCTAGAATGTTTAAAAGGCTAAAGTGGGATCCCGCAGCGGTGGCGCTCAGGCTGAAGGTATCACCGAGTGTGTCCGAGAACATTCCACCATCCGGGATACCACCGTCAGCGATTGCTGTGATCTGCGCTGAATAAATAAGTCCGAGCTCACCTCCGGGGGTACTGGCCGTTCCTGTACCGGCGATAGGCGTGCCAGCGGTTGTCGTGTCGACATCATTATTCACCGTGTCAACCCGAAGGTATCCATAGATCACATCATCGATTGAATACTTACCGTCATTGTCGACATCGATCAGAACCGAAAAACTTCGGTCATTCAAGTTGTCACGTGTCCCATTGATGGTTATTGCACTGCTGAGCACGCCCGCGTTCAACGGGCCGGCAATCACCATGCAAAGGGCAGCGGCGGTGAGAAAGCGAGAAAAACGCATTACGACTTTACTCCAGAGAAAAATTTTGTCAGTCCGCGAGTTGCGCAACTTTTGTGTGGAATCGGCGGTTAGGAACTTTCTGATACTCAGCAGGAATCCATCATTGTTTGCCTATGCCAGGTAGCATCAGGCGATCGATGCCTGGGTTTTCCGTAATGAACAACGAAGTACCAATCAAGCAACGGTCATGCGTGGATGCTTGCTTTTTGCGTTTTGATGCGCGAATCTTGGTTCGATTCCCCGCGGCATCATTGATGAGCCAAGCAATGAATCCGGATAAGAGGCGAATTCGCAATGAATCCCGTTCATGCAACAGGAATTCGCGGAGAACGCGTCTCAAGAAACGAGACTATTTGCGATTTCGAATTCGACAATCGAAAGGATTCGAGGTTGCAATGAAATCGATCGTGGGGGGGCAATTGAGTCGGATTGTGACGATTCACCGATGTCCATTGCCGAGGAAAGAGTCGAAGGGTGCTCGGATTGCACACTGTTTGGTGAAGGCAGGATTCAGGTTTTCGGGCCGGCAAACCTGGTTTTTCAGCTCGAGATTCCACGCCCCATTCAACTGCGATGGTGAGGGGCAGCGAGTTGATTGACTTCGCTTTTAGGCCGAATTTAGCAGGGAAAATTCAGGCGGGAATCAAGGTATGCCAAGCTTCCTGGGGGTGACTCGCACAGCTAGATTCCGCTCTGTCCTGAAGCGACATACCAATCGCATTAGCGGTCTCTTTACCACTCCCGCTAAGAGGCCAAGCCTGGTGCTGGTATTCGAACTGGGGTACTCATCAACGAAGGTCTTTTGCCCGAGGTCGATCGACGCGTTGAAGCGAACGCATCCTCGCATGGTTTCGCGACTCGATTCCCGCCGAGCTCTGGCTGCAAAATGTCAAGCTAAGCCGCGGGGCGTACCGGAAGTGGGAAGATTGGGTTTGCTAGCTAAGCACGTTAGGGCTAAGGGGTTGCCACGGAGTCCCTCAAGGATGGCCCAATCCATTTAACTTATCAAACCAGTTGGCGAGGAGTGTGTTCTTGCTCAGCTGCCCGGGGTCGGAGATGACGACTTGTGCCGCAAATGCCGATGTACACCGCATATTCCGTACAGTTGAATGGACGAAAAAGATGCAATTACGATCATGGTTTGTTGGTTCTGTTGCCCTTGTGGCGGTCTTGTGCTGCCCAGTTAAAGGGACAGCCGAAGAATTCTTGTTCGCGAGGTGGCAGAACCACTTAACGAGCAGCAATCAAGATCTAACAACAGCCAACTGCGACGAGCTTCCAAGTGACTGCTGCTTTCGGGGCGGCTCAGCGTGTGACACGGGGGGAAACGAACGATTGGCTTGCGATGCACAAGGCTGTGATGGAATGGGGGCATCCAGGCGGTCGTGCGGCTGCCTGCAATGGTATGACGGAGGCAGCTGTTTAGATCAATGTCTCCCTAGGACCGATATCTGCCTGCCCCTATTCGGCGACAAAATCAAGGACCGCGGGGTCAAGCTGCCACTGCCGGTCGGTTTCGGTGTCGTTTCGACATTCCTTCAAAGACACGTTGCCGTGAGCGATGTCCGCGTGAGCGTGGGAGGCGGCAGCCAGCAATCACTTACACGCTTTCAGGTCGACACCTTTGATGTGAATGCAGACAATCAGATCGCCCGTGCGGACTTATGGATCCTACCCTGTTTGAATGTTTATGGTTTGGCCGGCCACACGCATTCGAGAGGTGATTTGCTAATCAACGTATCGGAATTCCCCACGGTGGCATCACCTGATCTGCAGATTCCAATCAGCGTCGATTTAAATGGATTCACCTATGGGGGAGGAGCAACGGCGGCAATTGGCACAAAGAATTACTTCGCCTCGATCGACATCAATTACAGCCATACCGATTTTAATGAGCTCGATAATGAATTGTTCGCTTTGGTGATCTCACCAAGATTTGGAAGGATCATCGATCGCAGTTGTTTCAAGGGTGAAGTACACATCGGCGCGATGTACCAGGACACCGAACAGACCGTCGACGTGGTTCTGGATCAACCCGTCCTTGGAACCATTGCGGTTGAAGTCGATCAGTTCGAGCCCAAGCCTTGGAACTTTCTGGTTGGAGGCTTGTGGGGAATCGACGAACGCCTACACCTGATGGTCGAATTAGGTGTGGGTGGACGGGAATATCTAATTTCCGGAATGACCGTTCGTTTCTAGTTGGTTTTTCTATGGCACTCATTGGCTTGCTTTGCAAGCCAATGAGTGGATCGGCGTAAGTCCTTGCGATTGCGTCGATGGATCCCCATTTTAGCTGTAGCCTACTGCCCGCACCGTGTCAGCCTGAATGAATGCGAAAAACTGCCATCGCACCGAAACGCTGTCGGTTTAGATAAGTTCTTTTGACCGAAGCCTGACCTGCTGCAAGCATTACGCTTACCCGGCGCGCTCCATTACATCCGCCCGGTTGTTGTCAGGATGCGAAACAAGGCATTGCCTTCGGTCTCACTGTTTTTTTCGGGGCAATGGGGCATCAACTTTTGTTCTCAACGCGAACAAAGACGCGAAAATTCCTGTCGTGTTACACAGTCGGGGCTGTAGTGTTCTCGCATTGACGGAGTCGAGGCTCGATCCTGACACGACATGTCTTTCTCGATTCGCGGCGAATCACCGCGGTTCAGGCGGGCCACCTATTGCCGTTCGATTTCCGAAATCAATCGATCGCTTGAATTGTCCGCCTCGCCGAAGGTTTGCGTATTCATCCCTCGGTTATCGCCTCGCTAGGATGTCACCACAATCAGAGAGCCGGGTTTGTCACATCGCTCCCCTTGAATCACTCGGCGATCCAAGTGTTACCGATCAAGTTTTACCGGGCCAAGTTTTACCAGGCCAAGTTTTACCGGGGATTGCCGCAAGGTGATCTCCGGTGACGGACTGAGATCTCCGGTGACGGGCTGAGATCCTCGGTGGCAGAGGTGAAAACAGGCGGAATTCGTCCCCGCGGTCGCACCTATCAAGCGAGAGGGAACGGAGTTTGAGCGAACGCATTGTGTGCTGATTTAAATCGCTGGGCGTTGAGCCGATTCATTAGCGTCGGACTTCGCTGCTTGCTCTGGCGTATCAGCGTTGTTGGTGCCAATTGTTTGTTCGTTCCGATGATCCTCGTTGTCGAATTGTTCTTCAAGCGTTGCTGGATCACCCGACATGAATTTATACGCCAGTCCGGCGTATGACTTCGTCTTTACCAGTTTATCATAATACTCGGGGGCAATTTCTCGGAGTTTACCCAGGCGATGCCAGGGAATCCCCATGATGTCATGGTGTTCGGTGTGCAGACCAAAGTTGAAGTAAATCTTGTTCGACCAACCATACAATGAAGAGGATGGCTGGTACCGTGTATGCCCGTGAAAGTGTGAATTGCTGAGGATGATTCCGAAGTTGTGTGGATGTAAAAACCCGGTAATGAATAGCTGTGACAACAACAGATAAACGACCGACATCCAACCTCCGAAGTAGATCAATAAGCTTAGCATCGTGAAGCTCATTAGCGGATAGACCACCGCCCAACGCTTTGTGCCATACTTTTCGTATCCTGAAATTAGGTGCTCATCAGCGAGGATGGACAGTGCCAATGGTGATGGATCCAGTTTCCCGCGTAGCAGTGAAGTGAAGGTATAAACAATTAGGCCGATCGCCGAGCGAAACGCCTGGCTAACCAACATGAGCAGGGCATACGGCATAAACACGGGTGAAAACAAGATGCAGAGCAATCGATAAAAGGGGCCGGTAGTGGCCCATAGGTATCGGTGTTGTCGGGTAAGCAGCAAAGCCGTTCGACGTCGCGTGATGAAGTCTTTCTTTGCACCGAGGTCATTATGGTGAACATGGTGTTCAATCCACCATGAATGGTGCGCCGATAAAAACATCGGTAACGTGGTTAGCGTAAAAAGACGTCGATTCCAGGCGGTCTTCTTGAACACCAAATTATGGTTGCACTCATGGGCTAGTTGGAACAAATTGACATTGATCCAGGAACCAATGAAATAGGCAACAAGAATCGTCGACCACCATGGGGTGTATCCCGCCGAAACGGCAAGCCCAATCTGCAAGCCTGCAAATAACAGACACCATGCGGCCGTACTGCGGGTGTTGCCAAAGAGTTGTTTGATCTCGGGGTGCTTCCGAATCATGCTCTTTGCGCGGTCGCGATGCCAGACCGCGTCAGGCTTCTGGTCGTCATCAACGCGTTCGCTGATGTCGACTTCGTACCCCGGAAACATCGGTGCCGGGGAGCCTAAGACGCGAGGGTGAAATTTTACCTTCTTGTGATCGGCTGCTTCGGGTGCAAATAGCAAGGTCACGTTCTCCGTTCAAAATTCCGCGTAAGGACCTAATTTACAAAGTCCGCTATGTTTGTCAGCCCGTGGGGCTGTGTCCGCTGGAGAGGGGCTTGGTGCGGAATTGCTTTTTCTTTAATCCACTGCCAAGTCTGGCGGATCGAGAAGTAAGTCTTCATCGCGATTTTTGGGTTGTGTCGATTGTTCGCTCCCCGGTTCATCCCGAGCATGCCTAGCCCCGGTGCTCCTTTTTACGTCTGACCGATTTCACAATTCTCTGAATTTGGCCTGCCCGCCATGGAGGATTCCCGCCTGGGGGTATTCAGGGTTTAGCACCTCGTCTTGAGATTGGTGATGTTCGACGGTGTTTGCAAGCCGAGTAAAACTCATTGATTGGCTCCGTAATGCGGCGCATCAGCTAAATTGAAGCATGACGTTAGGCCGTCAGAGTCGGCCAGGGTGAAAGAAGCGGAATAGGGAAAAAAAGAACAGGGAGACGACCGATGGACACTCCAGAATTCAACGCAATTAAGAAAGCGTTTTGGCCGACCAAGAAGCTCATGCTTGATGGCCGTCTGCGAGATATTCGCGATCTGGTTAAAACCGAGACCGAATGGGCCGCGCATTACGTCTGGTACCTGGAGCACGTTTTGGTGGGTGATCATCATTCGCTCAGCGAATCAGATCACCAGCGGCGGCGTTTAATTGAATCGACAGTGCCGCCAGCAAGGCTGGCAGAGTGGGCTGAATTGGCGAGCGATCCCGAGGAGGCGGAGTCTCTATTCGCCTGGTTGCAAGGCAGGCTCGATTTTGCCGAGTTCATTGACGAGTCGATCGAATGGCGACTTGGCGAATGGCGACTTGGCATGCAACAGAATGAAGAAGGCGGTCGTGTTGATGGGGTGATTACTTGAGAGGGATTTGATTGAACCGGGGCAAAATCGGCCTATTCTTTCTTTTCACCGTTTCATGAATTTGAATCCTTTTTTCTCCAATGAGCGCACCGGTTCGGGCTCTCCGCCTTGCTGCTGTTCATCCCTCGGACGCCCGCATCGGGTGCGTTAAGTTCTGCCACAGGCATCCAGCCAAAATATGATTGTCCGCCGCGTTACTTGGTCGCGCGATTGTGATCGTAAAAGAATCCGCAGCCTTGCTGGCGGATCCGGAGTGGCACGGTCAGGAATACTTACCTGAAAAATTCGGCAGGGTTTGATCCGCGCAGCGAGTGACTTGCCAAGGCGAGATCTGCTGTGCACTCGTGATTCCGGAAGACATCAGATTGCAGAATAGCTTGGCTTGGAATACCAGCTTGGTCGAGCCACCTGCTCAGGAGGAAAGCGGGCGGGGCTCGCTGACGATTTCGAAAATGAATCGGCTCGCTTCGAATAAATTCTTGGGCTGAAATGGCGAAGTGGTTTGGCGACTGTTCTCGTAACCGCTCAGGGCGAATGAGGCGATGGGAGTGAGATTGTATCAGGAGGTTGGCGATTGACTTATCGCTCAGTATCGGCAGCGAAATGGGCGTTATCGCATTTGTGATCGCGGTTTTTCATAGCCGCCGGCTACAAAGTTTTTTTTCGGTAGTAGAATACGCGAAAAGTCGCTTACGTCCCGCTTTGCCCTCCTTTCATGGCTTTGATGGCCATGCATCACTCGAATGTCGCAATCTCAACCGCGCGGGACCGGCATCAGCCTGCGCAAAAAAGTTCTGTTTTCCGCAATTGTCTTCTTTGGGTTCTTCGGTTTGGTGGAGTGCTCGTTGATGCTTGCAGGTTTGGGGGGAGATGCGTCCACTTCTGATCCCTTTGTGGGGTTCTCAAACCAGTTCCCACTTTTTGTCGCGGATGAGACTGAGCCGTCAACTCATGTTCAAACAGCAGAGAACAAACTTGTTTGGTTCAATGATCAGCGTTTTACTCGCGTCAAGCCGCCTGGGGTACGCCGTGTGTTTTGTGTCGGGGGGTCAACCACCTTCGGCCGCCCTTACAGCGACAGCACTTCATTCTGTGGATGGCTACGGGAATTCTTGCCGTTGACGGATGAAGACACGGAGTGGGAAGTCATTAATGCGGGTGGGGTTAGCTATGCAAGTTATCGTGTGGCGGCGGTAATGGCCGAGCTTGTCGAGTTTGAGCCGGATCTGTTTGTTGTCTATTCAGGGCAGAATGAATTTCTTGAGCGGCGAACCTTTGAAGGCATGTTTGATCAATCTGCGTTGCAACGTAACGTAACCGCTCTGATGGGAAAGACACGCACCTTCAAGGTTCTCAAGGGGTTATTGAAGCCAGATGCTGAGAAAAGCGATGAAGCACCGAATACGATCAAGCTAGCCGGTGAAGTTGATGAGATGCTCAATCATACGATCGGTCCTTCCGACTACCATCGCGATCCCGAATGGCGATCGGCCGTGGTGAAGGACTACGAGGCGAACCTCGAACGGATGAGGTTGATTGCGAAGCAATCTGACGCCGGGATTTTGTTTGTTGTACCCGCGTCCAATGAAAAGGATTGTTCTCCATTCAAAAGTGAGCTGAAAAGTGGGATCGGCGATTCAAGCCGGGAAGAGTTCGAGCAGCTGATTCAAAACTTGGATCGCGTTGTGAGCATTGAAGCTTTGGATGAGACGCAAAAAGAAGCGGGACGCGAAAGGTCAGCCACGATTGAAACGCGTATCGAACAGCTTCGGGCTGCGAAAGTGATCGACGACGGTTATGCGGAGGCGGACTTTGAGCTCGGTCGGGTTTTGTTTGCCTCGGATGCAATGCCAGAGGCGAAGCTGGCATTTCAGACTGCCTTAAATAACGATGTCTGTCCGTTGCGAGCCACTACTGGAGTCCAAGCGGCGGTTCGGCGTTTGGCCGAGAAGTCGGATGTGATGCTCGTAGATTTTGATGAGAGATTACGCCAACGCTGTGAACTCGAAAACGGTCACCGAATCCTGGGGAAGGAGTATTTTCTCGATCATGTCCATCCGACGATCAATATCCATCAGCAATTGGCGTTGTGGATTCTGGAAGAGTTGCGGAGTCGCCAATGGTGCAAGGGTGCTGGGTTAAATCAGGCACAAATTGATGGTGTTGACCAGCGAGTGCGAGCACAGATCGACGGCGTAGCGCAAGGCATCGCGCTCCGGAACTTGGCGAAGGTTCTGCACTGGTCAGGCAAGTTCTCGGAAGCCGCGCCCCGCGCACGCGACGCGTTGGGATTGCTGCCCAATGATCCGGAGAGTCTGCTCGTATTGGCAGATTGTCTGCGGCAAACAAATCAATTGGAAGATGCGATTTTGACTTGTCAGTTGCTCGTGGATGTCGAGCCCATGTATGCACTCGCGTATCTCCTCTATGGCGAGTTGCTCGTTGAACAGCAGAGCTACCAAGAGGCCGTGGATGTTTGTACGTTTGCCGCGTTGGCGCTACCTCCTGGATCGAAACGGCAGTTACGAGCCGAGCTGCTGTTAGGGATTACGTATTTGCGGCTGGAGGAATTTCGTAAGGCGGATGAGATTCTATTTCGCCTTTATGAGGAGAACCCACGCAATCTTGAAACCATGGCTTATCTCGCCCAGTCCAAAGAAGGGATCGGGAACACTTTCTCGGCGATGAAGATCTATCAACAAATGATCAAGCAAGCGCCGGAGGATGCTGAGCCACATCAACGGTTGGGGATCTTACTGTTGAAAGAACGGCGATACGAGGAAGCACAAAGGTGCTTTGAAAACGTTCTTGAGATCGACGCGGATGATCAGCAAGCGAGCGTGCAGCTCGAGATCGCGAAACGACTTGCTGGCAACCGCAGCGAGTCGCCTGTCAAAATAGAAGACGAATCGCGTTAGGCCTGCCGATTTTTCGGTAACGAGTGTTTGACTGGTTTGCGATGCGTCGGGTTAGCGTCAGCAACACAGTGACTGACTTTCAAGAATGCGTCGCCATTGCATGAAATCAAGCACGAAGAGGCTCACAGTGCGTCTCGACGGTGAGTCATTTCGCTTCTGGGTTAGCCACGGTTGCGAATTCGTGTTGTGGGGTGTCGGCTGGGGCGATGCGTTCGTGAGGTCGAAAGCAAGGAGTTGGCAGTATGTGGCTACTGGGGCGATTCGTTCATGGTGCGAATGCCATGCTCGACATCGATCGCGAGCTTGATGCACTCGGGTGGCACAAGCAATAGGATCGTGTAGAGAATCGCAACGCCCAGCAGGATGAGCCAATACAGCAAGGTTATTCCTGCAGCGTAGGCAAGGGCTATGAGCATTGAAGGTTTTTGGGAGTTAAGTTGATTGGTACGTTGCTCACGCCAAGCAAGGTAGGAACGAGCGAACTGTGAGGCCTCGTCTGGCGTCAAGCTTTCACCGTACAGATAAGAAGGGCTGTCGTAATCCGTATAGAGTAAGGATGCACGGAGATTTTCAAGCGTTGTTCCATTCATGCCAGTGTTGCGGTTGGCAATTGAAAGGGCATTTTGGATGGTTGCGGATCGCATCTGGCGGAGGTCGTTTTTTATTTCCGACGCACGACTGTTGCTCGCGGTGAAAGCAGGAAGCCCAAAAAGGAACGGGGCAATAAGGATAGCGAGGCAGATAAGGCTGGTGAAAATCATCCAGACAATGACCATCAGATTCCGATAGGCCATCAACGCTGGGTAACGGGTCTCGCGGATGTTTCCTAGGCTGATTGAATCTTTCCACCAGTTTTTTTGTTTAGATGAAGAAAGCTTGCTACTTGCGTTTGGCTGTGGGATTGAGGTTTCGTTAAATTGCGGATCCGCGGGGACATCGGGTGTGGCGTTTTGCTCGGATTCCCATCGGTTGCGTTTCGTTGATGTGTCTTGGTTGTCGGCTTGTCCTGTCACGGGAGTGATGGGGGCGATCCAACCGCTGTCACCATCCCCGTCCGGTGTTCTACTTGAAGGGACTTCTACGGGGTTCCAATTCGGCACTTGGAGGTTGGAGGGCATGCCTCCGTCAGCACTTTCGGCAGTAGCGTCCGTTGGGGCGAAATTAAGAAGGCTTGAGTCAGTACTGCCTGTTTGATTGGTCAACTGCGAGGGGGGCTCGGAATCTGGTGTGGCCCAACGTGCATTGGCTTCTGCCTGACGTGCTTTCTCCTCCTCCTCTCGCTCTGCCTTTCTTTTTTCCGCCTCCCGTTTTTTCTCTGCGGCGGCAGCCTCGCGTTTTTCGAGGTCTTTGCGTCCAGGGATCACAATGTTCGTCCCGCAAGCGGGGCAGATATCAGGTTTACCAGCTCGTTCGAGTCGCTCGGAGAGCTTCGATCCGCACTGCGGGCAGGCAAATTTGACGAGTGATTTTCCCTTCCAATTTTTAATGATCTGATATCGCACGAGTGAGTTCTCTCGATGACGGGAACGCGTTTCGGTATCGCGGACTGGTACCGCGGACTGATACCGCGGACCAGCAGTTGGTGCCAGTTGCGTTCAACCTTGTCCGAAGGGAGCGTAATTTCTGGATTGGGCAGGTAGATTCTGGTTTGGGGCAGGCACTCAAGCACCCGACGGCCTCAAGCACCCGACGGCCTCAAGCACCCGACGGCCTCA
>JARGNK010000104.1:14354-18419 GCA_029213145.1 Rubripirellula sp.
CGGCCTCAAGCACCCGACGGCCTCAAGCACCCGACGGCCTCAAGCACCCGACGGCCTCAAGCACCCGACGGCAATGACAACACCCGAGGTCATGTGAACGCCCGGGGGAACGATCCCAAATCGGCACTATCTTAGTGTGAATGCGGTTGGCCTGTGCCTCTTTCTCCATCTGGGGGGGGCGGTTCAATCAGGCAATCCGTTGATTCGACGCGTTGACTGTTAACCTGTAGCGCGTGGCAGGTCGAGGTCCTGGCTGTTGCGTAAGGACAGAACCAACCGAATGAATCCCGGAAAGAGCTAGTCCTTTCTTTCCTCAGATTTGGTTGACCAAATCTTCTCAGGATGATGCAGAGCGGATTTTTTAATTTCTGTAATGTCTTCGTTTTTCGAGAAAGGCCGTCTGTTGGAAATCTGTGGCGGCGGTGGTTGGACTGGGGTATTCCGGAGCTTACCAATCAGCGATGGGAATGCGTGGGTGCTCCTTAAACTGGCCGAAGCCCATAAGAATTGGTTGCCCCTCGGTACCAAGTTGAATTTGGCCGAATTGAATTGGCAAGGAACCAGTCAGGGCATTCGCCACGTTAAAGGACGAAGCGTTGACTCAAGGCTGAGCCGCTAAAAGCTTGCCGCCGAGTAGCGGGCCAAAGCCGTTGTCTGCATTTCATGATGCAGAGGTTTTGCGGCCAGTCGGATTCCAACACGACGTCAGCTGTGTTCCTGATTGAAACCAAACAACGCAAATCGACATCATCCGAAAGTCGGTTGATGAAATGTTGAGATGGAGTTCTGCGGCACAACTCAGTCGGTGCTCGAATCTTGACCAGTAAGAAAAATTGGCGAGCGGTATTCGCTGCTTGCCGGCTTTCTGTGACATCACAAAAACATCGGCTTTACAAAATTGTCTGCACTGGAGGAGCGATGCCTACTGCGAAACTTATCGCGGTTGGTCATTCGGAAATCGGTCTGCCATCCGATTGTTGGGAGCCGCTTCCCAGGCACTGAATTCAGCCCAGACTGGTAGGTGGTCAGAAACCATTAGGGCGTCTTCCCGCGTGATACCAAATACGCCTTCGATGTCGTAAACGCCCCATCGACCGGTGTACTCGCTCGTTCGTATTCGATCAAAAAGGATATTGTCGTAGGCTTTGTTTTGGCGGGTATTCGTCATGGTATTGCCAGTAACGGTCCAAGTGATATTCGGAATTTTTCCCAAGTTTCCAAACTGTCGTTCGCTTGCATTCAGGTCGCCCAGCAAGATTACGTCGTCTTCATCGGCGCGTGCGTTAAGCATGAGCGGGAAGGCTTGGCTGAGTGCGTCAACTTCCTCTGGAACTTCATCCGGATCGGTGTGGGCGTTCATCAGCCAAAAGCTGAATCCCTGTTCCGGTGGATTCGTGCGGGCGCGAAACCGAGCGACGAAGGGTTCGCGGTGCATTAGATCGGTGGGATCCGAGAGTGTTCCGGTCGCGGAGGGGTCCTGTTCGATTCGCGTTGTGTCATAAACGAACGCGTACTGTTCCTTGCTGACGGTGCGTCCGAGTCGAGGGCCGATGATGAAGTTGTAGCGATGGCCATCGGCGTTCACCGCGGCGACGAGTTGCGGCAGGATGTTGTCTTCTTTCGCGCGGACTTCTTGGATGGCAACGACATCGAATTGGCGGATGACTCGCGCGAGGACTTCGACAACGGCTGGTTTTGCCATCTTGCTTTTGCCGAGGACTTGGATGTTGAAACTCGCGATCAAAATACTGCTGCTTGGTCGATTTGAGTTGGCGAGTTGTGCCGGTGCGGCTTGTTGACCGTTGAGACCCGCAACGCCATTTCCCGCACCGGTCATATTGGCTTTCACTTGGTTCATCAGGTTGCCCTGCCCAAGTGATTCGTCCGATTTTGCGAACGCCATCAGACGTTGGGTTAGCGGACCGATGAAGGGAAGGTCCGGTTTCATGAATCCACCCAACCCGCCACTTGAGAGCAGGGTGATGATCATCCACTTGATGGACGAGAAACGAGACTTCTTTTTCTTCTTTGCCATTCTGGGCCTCCATGCCCACGTTCAAAGCCCTGAGAATTCAGAGTGTTCTATGATTGAATCTCTTGTAGGGCGCGTTTGGCGAGCCGGGTGAGTCGTGGATTACTCGTGGTGGTTGCTGTCTGCAGTGCCTGTACTGCGTTCTCGGATGTCGCACCAATTTTTCCCAACGCCCAGGCAGCTCGTTCACGAACACTGTCTTGATCGCTTTGGTGCAAGGCATTTGTCAGCTGGTTTTCGCACGATCGCGCCGTGGGGCCAGCCCGCCCCAGCAGAGTCATTGCCCAGTAGGCCACGGTCGGGTTGGTATCCGCGATCAAGTTGCTCAGTCCAGCGATCGCTTCTTCTGGTGGAGGTCCGAGTTCTTCAAGTGCTGCGACCGACCACTCACCTACGGATTCTTGATCGCCGGACGCAGCGACAAGCTCAACGGCTGCATAAGCGGCATCAGGGCCCATTTGGCTAAGCGCTTCGGCGGCAGCCGCGCGCTGATCTGCATCGGCACTTTGAAGTCTTTCTCGCTCATCCATTTTTATTTGGCTCTCACGGATTTTGGGGCTCTAGTTGGCTAATTAGTCAATTCGACGCAACGGCTGCAAGATCCACCGTTGGTATAAAGATTGATGGAGGGCATGGCCGGCTGCCTGACTGGTGAAACATGGGTTTCACGCGGCCCTTGGTCAGTTCATTCGTTCGGTACGAATCGCTCTATCTGGTACACGTTGGCTGTTCTATAAACGAGTCGGTTGGCTGAATAAGCCCCCGCCTCAGCTTGGGCGAGTCATTCGATCGAGTTGTGATTCGATAGAGTTGGATACGAGCATTGAATCGAGCCCCACAACAAAACGGATTCGCCCAAGAACGATCGTTCTTTTCGATTGTTCGCTCGGGTGGTTTGTGCTGCTGCTGGATTGCGATTGGCGTGATCGTCAGTACCGCGTGGGTGCTCGATCGAAATAGGTTGCCGAAAGATGGCTGCGCGATCCGAGTCTTCTATCTCCAGTTCGCGCGACTAGCGATGCTTACGTGTGCCTTGGCTGGTATCGCTTTGGAGGCCAAGGGGCAATTCGAGCAAGCGAGTGCAGACAGCTTTGATCCCTACGCACCTCCCACCGCAACGGTTGGTTACAGCTCACCGGACGCCGCGGCCTACTCTGCTGCTCCGTACTCCGCTGCGCCGAGGCGTTCACTCGATTTTCTGCCCGACGGTTTGATTTACCGTCCCTATCTCGCCGGACCTAAAGAGTCGCGAACGGGGCTTCAAATCATCAAAATCGATGATGATTGGGTGTTCGATTCTTCGATCGGCGGACAATGGGGCGTGCTACGTTATGGAACGTCTGATCCCTCGTTTCCCTTGGGCATGCAGCTTGATATCGAGGCATCCGCACAACTCCGCCATCGCCAATTCGGTGAATCGGGATTCTTGGCGAGTGATTATCGAGTTGGTGTGCCGCTTTCATTCAGTCGCAACAATCACAAAACCAAATTCGGCGTCTATTTTCTCCGAGCGAATCCTAGCGAAGGACTGATTGATCGAATCAGCTCCCTTTGGACCGAGCAATTCTTTTCGCGGAATTCACTTGTACTTGGTCATTCGATTTACTTGAGTAAACGGTTTCGCGTTTATGGTGAAGCAGGGTACGCATTCAAGTCGGAAGTAAGTGATCCTTGGGAATTCCAGTTCGGAGCCGAGTACGCGCCGATTTGCCCGACAGGATTCTTTGGGGCACCCTTCCTGGCGGCGAATTTGTACCTGCGAGAAGAGCTCGACTATGGGGGCACTTTCACGGCCCAGGCGGGTTGGGCATGGCGGAAGAAACGTGGTCGACTGTTTCGACTTGGCGTCCAGTATGCCAACGGAAAAAGCAATCAGCTGTCGCTCCACGATTGGAATGAACAGCAAATTGGGTTTGGGATCTGGCATGATTATTAATCACGCCCTGGTCATATGCGGCCAGCGTTCTTGCCCGAAGGTTGCCCCTAGGGATTCCATCTGAGGCCCGGGATTCCATCTGAGGCCCGGGATTCCA
>JARGNK010000104.1:18519-27320 GCA_029213145.1 Rubripirellula sp.
TGCCCCTAGGGATTCCATCTGAGGCCCGGGATTCCATCTGAGGCCCGGGATTCCAGCGGAGACGCAGGGTTTCCAACGCAGACTCAATTCAATAATCCGCCGCTGTAAATGGAATCAAGTCGGTCGAGAGTGACTTCCCAATCTTGTTGTTCGCCATTGTTGGCGGATCCCATTTGACGAACTGTAAACCCGTTCGCTTGGGGGTCACCGAGTCTTTCGTAATATAAAAAAGATAATTCGATTGCCCGTTGCTCATCCGGATGCTGCTCATTCCATTGGGTCAGTAAGTACTCGGCGACGTGATTGCAGATTGGTTCGGACTCCTTCCAGATCCCAAGTCGTCGAAAGAACATCTTCCAACGGCTTCCTGGGTAGTAGGACCAATTGCTTGCCAGTGAATCACGATCAAAGGTTTCACCATCTCGCAACAGGTCGACGGTATCTTGATTGGCGAGTCGTGCACGAGCTTTGAACCAGCCATTGTGTTGGGATGGACGAGAGAACATATCCCAGGTCTGGCCAAGCATGGTGACGTGACCAACCCATGCGATTTGATGTGGAATGAGGAATCCAAAGCGTTTTGGATTGAGCGTCGCCGTATTCCACATCGCAACATAGATGAATAGGACGATACAAATGACGCTAGCGCATCGTTGACCAATGCGCGCGAAAACACCCGTTGCTGCCGGTTGGGCAAGCTCGACAGTGACAGACGGGGACGCCTTTTCATCCGAGCAATTCGCTCCGGTGAGTCGACGTATGAAGCGGCTCTCCCAAAAACTCGCTGGCAGAAACAGAAACCAAGCCACGACGCAGACATACGACAGTAGAAGTGGGGTGAAGTACAGCTCGATTGAGAGATGCAGCATGGAAAAAGCCCCAATCATCGCATAACGAATCAGATTGGTGCGGTAAGGAATCCATACCACTAAAGGGCCCAGGAGCTCCAGGAACAGTGTGGAAATTGTTAATGGTCGCAGTAGAAATTTGTATTGGAGCAGATCAATTGGCGATTCGCGTCGAGCGTATTCCAATGAAAACGCCGTTTCGACGGCTGATCCGGATAACCAATCCGAATTCCACTTCCACAACGCGGCAAAAAAGTAAATCAAACAGAGCTGCAACATTGTGACCGCTGAAGGTATCGAGCAGACGGCGGTTGGCAGTGGCGGTTTGGCTGCGGAGTTTGGTTGCCGTGAATTCTTTCGGCGGGAATCGATCGACCATTTACCGCCGAGAGGTAAGAAGATGCTCCAGAACAGAAAAATCTGCATGATGGAGTCACCGTAGTTGCTAACCAATGCATTTCGGTTTGCGATGGAAACCAGCATCACCCAGCAGCCTATGGTGGCGGCTCGGGTTTGCCACCCAAGCAGCAACGCCAACGCGAAGAGACCAGTGACCGCAAACATCGCGGTTTGAAACGCAGGTGATCCGTCCAACAGGCAAAGTGACCAACCGCCGGCGTCCCCCAGCCATGCTTTGGCCTCGGAAATCGGATACATGCCATCGTCTGCGTAGAACGCTCCTACGTTCGGCAGGCGATACCAGGCGAGGTCACAGAGAATAATCGTCGCCAAACCGAGGCGAAAGCACGCCAGCGATCGTAGGTCGATGCTGAATAATCGATAAAACCTTCCCAAACCGCTCATGGAGTTCTCGCACGGTCGTGTATTTAGGGATCCCGCGTCCAACTCTACATCGCATTTTACGTCCTAGAGGAGCGGTGAACGATCGGCGCAGTCCTGATTGGCAGCAAGAATCGTGAACCTGCTCGATGGGCAGGGTTTCCTTGTCTGATTTAGCGCAGCGATTCGGGGCAGTCTTCACATTTGGGAATCTAAAAGGTTGATTTCGGTTCGGGCTTGGCAGCGTCGTTGGCGGAGATTTAGGACTCTGGTTTAGTGAAGGTGAAACGGTAGATTGATAAGTATTGATGAATTCAAGCTTTCCGTTTTGGAGTCCGTCGGAATGTTGCCCTTGTTTGCCTTCGCAGTTCCCGCCGTGCGTCTATTTTTCTTGTCACTTGGGCTGGGGATGGTTTGCCTGGCGTCTCTGTTCGGGGACGAGCCTCGAGCAAAGAAATCGCTTTACTTTCCCGTCGCAGGGCAGGAGTGGTCTACCGTCGATCCGGAGGCGGTGGGGTGGGATAAAGGAGAGCTCGATGTCGCTCTGGAGTTCGCAATCCAAAATCGCTCGACCGGAGTCGTCGTTCTACATGATGGGAAAATCATGGCGGAACGGTATCGAGATTTAGATCGTGTGCCCGCTGAGTTGAAGCAGCGGCTGATTGTGCGAACGGATGACCGCGGACGTGCAATTGAAGACGTTGCTTCATGCCAGAAAAGTGTGGTTTCGGTTCTGGTCGGAATGGCCAAGTACAAGCAGCTGCTAGAGTTAGACGCTTCCGTTGGAACCTACCTGGGAAGCGGATGGTCAAAAGCGAGTTTGGAACAAGAGTCGCAAATTCAAATTCGTCATCTCTTGACGATGACGAGCGGATTGACAGAGCAGGGGGCTTTTCAAGCTGCTGCGGGGACTCGCTGGAAATACAACACGGGCATGTATGCGAAACTTATGGATGTGTTGTCAAAAGTGACCAACAAAGATCGCAATCAGCTGACCCGGGAGTGGTTAACAGAACCTTTGGGAATGTCTGATTCAGATTGGGTGAAACGAAAGCTCGTGGGGGCCCGCACGACAAATCAGTATGGGTTCGCCACCTCCGCTCGTGATTTAGCGAGATTTGGCCTGTTGATGTTGGCGGACGGTAATTGGGATGGAAACGTCCTCGTTCATGACAAGCAATATTTTTCCGAATCGATTACGACCTCACAAAAGCAAAACCCATTTTATGGTTACCTATGGTGGCTCAATCGCAATGAATTTGAACCGAATGGTCAAAAGCCGGTTCTGGCAGCGCCACGGGATATGTTTGTCGCAAAAGGTAAAGGGAATCGACGCTGCTGGGTGGTTCCGAGCCTTGGTTTGGTCGTCACTCGGCTTGGTGCTCCACCGCCCGATGCGAGAACATTTGATCAAGAGTTTTGGAAGCGTCTGATGCGGGCGAAGCCATAGAGACGATTTCGCCTGCAGCCATGGGAATCCATTGGTTCGCGTCTTAGTCGAAGTCGACAAAGGTGGCGTCTAACATGACGGCGTAAATTGACGTATCGATTTTGCCCGTTCTTTCACGCTGTCGGAGGAACAAGAGCTTATCGGAAATCTGGTTCCCGCTTATGGTCGCGTTAGAATGCGAGGCATTTCTTGTTCGCCTTGACGCACGATCAACTCGCCCGAATGGAGCCCAAAGATTCGCAGGTCGGGAAGTTTATTCTTGGCCACGGTCGTCACCCAATCACCTTCGGATTGCAGCTGCACAAGTCGTCGGTGTGAACCGATTTCAAATTGTTGTGCGCCCTGCGTACTGGTAATCCAATAGTGCCGATCAAAGCGGGCAACATCTAGCAAAGACATTGATCCTGAAATCACTTCTCGGTTTTTACGGCCATCGGCTGCCGACCAAATGATTGCCTTGCCGTCGTCACTTACGGTGATCACATCATTGCCATCTAGAAACGCCAGAGAGTTCACGCAAGCGGAGTGTCCGGCGAAGGTGCTAATCGATCTACCCGTGTTCGCATCATAGATTTTAGCGGCGTTGTCACGACTAGTTGTCCCTAGTCGATTCGAATCAGTGTGCCAATGCACCGAGGTAACTTGGTCTGAATGTCCAAGCAGAGTCACTTCTTTGGTAAGCGTTTCCGCGTTGTAAATATCGACCACCCCATTTGGAAATGCGACTGCGATCCGCTTGCCGTCTGGGCTGTACTGGGCATCTAGTATCACTTCATCCGTTCGAGTCACGACGGCATGCATCTTTCCACTGGCGAGATCGAATATTCGCACTTCTCCCATGATTCCCGGTGTACCACTCGCTGAAAGTAACCATTTTCCTGTGGGATCTGGCTCGATCGAATAGGTGCGTTCTCCTTGATTGCCAATTCGGCTGAGAAGCTCACCGGCTGTGTTCCAGACGGTGATTTCGTGGTAACCGCCCACATAGATTCTGTTCTCATCGCCAAGCACTGCGAGCGCGGAGATTGGAATTGACGCGCGGTACTTTCGAGGCGCTGCGGGATGATTGTGCACTGGCAGCAAATTGGTCAGCAATGTGTCGCGTGAATCGCCGTCGAATACCGCGCCCTGCTCGATCCAGCGACGAATCAATTCGATTTCTTCCTCCGGAAGTGCGGCGGCCTCCGATGGCATCCGCAGGTCCTCATCCTGGTGAATCAGGCGCTGGTAGAGTTCACTGTTCTTCGCGTCGCTCGCCAGCACCGCTGGCTGATCACTTGAAGTATTGGCGACCAATGCGGCGAATGAATCCATGCGGTAATCCGATTCAGCTAATTTTTCGCCATGGCAGGCAACGCAACGCGTTTGCAAAATTGGTGCAACCTGTGATGAGAAGCTAATCGTTTGGTCAGCTGGTAACTCTTCACCACGAGCTGAGCCCCACATCGTAAAAAGGGCCACGAACGCAAGCGGCAATCTGCAAAAACAAAAATACATGGATTGATGATCAGTGTTGAAAAAGGAATTCATTCCGATTCATGATTGCCCAGCAGGTGTCCTCGATCGCTTTTGACATTTCATCATGTGATTCAATGTACCGAAGGTGAACCTCCAATTCCGCTTTGGTTGCGTCTCGCGCAAGAGCTCGGCGATAGAGGTGGTTGATCACTTCGGCTGGTTCCATTCCGTCAGCGAGACTGCGGTGCAGCAGATTGTCTTTTGCGGTGAGCATGTCATGCACCGTCTTGCCGTTCAATAACTCCAAGGCTTGACCGAGACTTACATCCTTGGCTCGTTCGCATTCACAGGCACTTTGTCGTTCAGGTTGTCCGAAGACCTTGAGGAATTCGATATTGCCGATCTTTCCCCGGTCGTGTGGTTTTAAGTCGGGGGCCGGAATCCAGGTTGCTTTCGTCGTTTGGGGAACACCGAAGAATTGCTTCGGTTTGCCTGTCACATCTCCCAATGCGTCAACAAGTTGTTCGGCGGTAAGCATCCTGGGAGAATTGTGAGAGAAATACTTGAGGTCGGACGAATTGAAGTCATTGGTTGTTGAAGTGGCCTGATAGGTGTTGCTCCTCAGGATGGTGCGAATGATATGTCGTCTGTCGTAGCCACTGTCGACAAAGTCCTTCGCGAGCGCATCCAACAAGGGGCCGTTGGCGGGTGGATTGGAATCTCGAAAATCGTCAAACGGTTCAACAATGCCACGGCCATTGAGTTGAGCCCAAATGCGATTGACTTCAATCCTGGCAAACAGTGGATTATCGGGAGACGTGAGCCAGTTGGTGAATGCGACACGTCGATCGGGATCGGCGGTTTCAATTTCACCGGCGACGGGAACCCATGGTTTGGTGATTTTTCCAGTGGCAGGATGGGTGACTTCGCCTGTGGTTTTTGACCATAGTAACGCTTCGTCTTTGCGATGGGTTTTGGACCGCTGCAAACGATCGAAAAACGAGCTTAGACCGTAGTAATTCGCTTGTGTCCAACGTTCGAACGGATGGTTATGGCATTTCGCACATTGGATTCTGGTGCCCAGGAAAACCTGCGTCGCGGTTTCCATGGCGTCACTCGTGTCCCCTGCCGAACGAAAGAAATTGCCTGCCGGTTGTTGCCGCGTGCTTCCCTTTGCCAGGAGGATATCCCGGGCGAACTGATCGTATGCTTGATTGGAAGCAACACTGTTTTCAAGCCAACGACTGAATTTGTGGACTCCGGAATTGCCGATCAGCTTCGTAGAGACTCGTAATAGATCGCCCCACTTCTGCGCCCAGAATTTGGCGTACTCGGGGCGTTCAAGCAGGCGGTCAACCAGTCGTTCACGGCGGTCATCGCTTCGATCCGCCATATAGGCGTCAATCTCTTCTTCTGTCGGTAGGCTGCCGATCGTGTCAAGATAGACGCGGCGTAGAAACGTCGGTTCATCGCAACGCTCGCCCGGTAAATACTGAAGTTGCTTCAGCTTTTCATAAATGTGTTGATCGACGTAATTGGCTGCTGGTGGATCTGTCCAGGCAAAACCTTCGATGTTGCGGACTAACGTCAACAGCGGTGCCTCAATGTGGTGAAGGTACCGCACAATGATTGCGGATTCACCTCGATCGATGCCCCGAACAAGCCCTGTCCGTGTCACATCGACAATTTTGGGATCGGATGCCTCGTATTTGGCCAAGTGGGTCACATCGCGTCGGCTGCCGTCGGCGAAGTTAGCGACTACCGAAAGCTGTTGCCTTGCATGGGGGAAGGTTAGCGTGCGACCTGTGGGTGGGAAAATCTCGATTCCCACGCATTCGAAGGCTTCCCCGTCGGTCTTTGCTCCCTGCTCAATCCAGTCGTGCAGCAGTTTGTATTGAAGGTCGCTCTGATCAAAACGTTTACCACCCTGATGGGCGACAGCGGTGGTTGGTTTCATCAGCAACAAGCTCTTTTCGGGCTCGATAGGATTGATTCGGCGACCATAAAGGGTGCGAGTTAGCGAAACGCGATCAAGCTCTCGATCCGAGCCAAATAGCGATAGGCGAAATCCTGCCTTGCCGTTGGGGGAGCCGTGGCATGAACCACCACTGCAACCAGTTTGTGCTAACACCGGTAGTGCATGCAGATCAAAGGAGACAGCTTGTGGGACTTCAATCTTCCTTGTTGATAACTGAATTTCGCTAGTCAATTTTCCATAGCGAACTCGAATCACTCCTGACCCATTGGCAGAGGGAATCACCCGTCCGGTCGGGTCCACCGAGACGAATCCCGGTTCGTCGATTTCGTACGTTACCTGCGAAGTCAGATCAATTGGGACGCCGGCGGCTGTGGTCCCCGTTGCGATGATCTGGAGCCGCTCGCGAGATCCTTCAATGGTGTATTGGTTGGGGTAAACGTCTAGCGTTTGAATCTCGACAAGGTCGGCTGCATTCGCAAACCCAATGATGAGCAACGTCACGCCCACCCAGCCTGCCCGAACTTTGATCTGCTTCATTGCTATTCATTTTCCTTCTGGTCAGCGTTCCCCGTGTCGGGGGTGGCAGGCGAAACCACGATGGCGATTCTGTTGACAAGGCTCGGCAGAGGAGTGACCTCTTTATAGTCACGCGCCGAATGTTCGCTTAGGTCTAGGGGGATTTCCAGGATTCGTTCACCTTCATGGACGAAACCGCGGATTAATAAATGCATCAGTGTTGGCGATGCAACGGTCTTAGGAATCTTGATCGCCCAATCAACTTCAGATTTTTTTTCGTCGATCTCGGCATGCGGTGAGCAGGGAACACCATCGAGGGAAGCCGTTAATTGAATGGGCCCTACTACACCGCGACGGTCGATTCGAATGTTCATTTCCAATGTTTCACCTGCCTCGACGGCGATGCGATTCGGGCGTTCGCTACGCCGTTTGTTGCGTTTCTTCGAATTCCCAAGTTTGAGTACGGCAGGGGTAAAGTCATCGCGGATCGAGATTCCATATTCCATCCCGTGGCCTGTTCGGTTCAGGCAATCTTTGATTTCCAGGCGATAAAGCCCCGTCTCCGGAACGGTAAAATTCAGGTGCCCATGGAGATCAAGGCCCCAATGGTGTTGGGCAAGTCGCTGCGCACCACGAAACACTTCGATTTGTCCGATGAACGGTCCGCCATGGTTGATTGAATCGATTTGTATTTTGCTTCCTTGGACCGCGGCGAATGAAACTTGGTCCATTTCATTTTGCTCCGAAAGCCTTCCGCAATAGATTGCTGGGATTGGAACAACGGTTTGGTCGCCTTCGACGTAAACGGATTGGTTTGTTTGGCAGAGCGTTACAAATTGGTCGGCGAGGGACAGGCCCGCGACGCCAGGAGTCGATTTGGCGGGGATGGATGCGATGCTAGATGTCGGTGGTGTGCCGGAGTGAATGGGCGTCACCTCCACAGACCGTGTTTCGCCAATGCTTAAAGCACTGGGAAACGTGACGCCGCTGATTGATTCGGTGTCGATTCGTAGATGCATTCGCAAGCCACCACGGTACTCCACATCGCGAACAACGAGGTAATGCAATCCACCTGCCTTAGATTCGTATCGCAAGATGGGATCGCTACCGGTGATCAGATGGTCATCCGCGAAGGCAAGCTCTTCACCGTCCGATGTTTGCAGGATGAGCAGTGCGTCGATTTCGCTGCCAAGTCGGTTGCCAAGGACTTCGGCGACAAATGGGATTCCCGGCTGCAAATTGATCGGGATTTTTTGTTCACCGAGTGCGGATGAACGCAGGTCAATTGTAAGGGGCAGTTCTAGTGGTGGGTCGTGTTCTTCGGGTGGCTGAATTCCTGCTCTTTTGGTGGCAAAGAACATCAATGCCTGCGATACCTCGTTCCGATTGAATCCCCGTATCGCGACGATTCCAGAGATCGGTTTGGTTGGTGTGATCTTGTATCGCACACGTCCGCGGTCCTTGCTCTCAGGATCAAGGTCTTCGACGGTTGCAGGAAAGCTGGTCCAAAGTTGAGCGGCAATATGTTTGTCGTCTCGCAGGTCGCTGCCGAATAGCTCGATGACGGTCGGTTTATCAGCGTACAATGTGGAGCGGTCACTGTTGTGAAGCTCCATGGCGTTAGCGAACGTGGTCAGCAACAGGAGCAGCATCCCAGTCACTTGGAGGCGAAAAACGATGTTTCTATTAAGGGAAAGAAACCTCATGGAACATTCGCCAGATAAAGATCGTAGCGGCCGCTTTTTTCGCCGACGAAAATCAGTTTCTTGCC
>JARGNK010000105.1:0-5324 GCA_029213145.1 Rubripirellula sp.
GGGCAGATGCAAAGATCGAAGGTGCTCCGCGGCGTTTGGTTTGCATTGCTAATCACCTGGGGTACTACCCGGGTAATTTCTTTCCGCAGGATGCTGGGCGGGGGTATCAAATCAGCCCAACGTTGCAGCCTGTACAGCGACATCGGGATGAATTCACCGTTTTCTCCAACCTTGATGATGGCATCACGGGGGGGCACAAGGGGGTGCAGGCCTTTCTGTCCGGCATTCGCAAGGATGAATCGAATGGCTTCCCTGACAAAAACATGACGATTGATCAGGTCGCGGCCGAGCATGTTGGCAGTGGCACCCGGTTTCCCTCAATCACGGCTGGGCTAGGCCTTGGCACCGACCTGTGCTGGACACGGTCGGGTGTGCGGATTCCACCGGTTAACAACCCCGCTCGATTATTCGAAGCGTTGTTTGTTCAGTCGGATGAATCATCGCTTGGCAAGGAACGCACCCGCTTGACGCGCCGGGCCAGCGTGCTGGATGCCCTTCGTGAAACAGCCAGAGAGCTGGACCAAGAAATCAGCGCTGCTGACCGTCAAAAGCTTGATCAGTACTTGACCAGCGTACGGGATGTGGAAAGGCGGCTACAGATGTCGCAGGCTTGGCTCGATAAGCCCAAGCCCGCTTCGCCGATCGACCCCGTCGCGGATCAGGAACGGATGCACATCGAAGAAATTCCGTTGTTCTACGAACTGCTCACCCTGGCATTGCAAGCTGACCTGACGCGCGTGGCAACCTTTGAAATCCCCATGGGCTTCCGCACCTCTGAGTTGGAAGTCGGCAGCTATCATGGCCTCTCCCATCACAGCAAGTCTGCAGAGAGGCTCGGGCAGTTGCAAATTGTTGAAACCTACCTGATGAAGCAGTTTGCCCACTTCATCGATCGGATGAAGGAAGCACAGGTCTTCGAGCATACTGCGATCGTGTGGGGCAGCGGAATGGGCAACGGCTCCAGTCACAGCAACCGGAACCTGCCCGTGATCCTCGCTGGTGGTGGGATGAAGCATCAGGGTCACGTCGTTTGCCCAGCCGAGGATCACAAACGTGTACCGTTATCGAATCTGTGGCTTTCGACACTGCAGTGGTTCGGCGTTGAGACGGATCGGTTCGGTAAGAGCACGGGCACGTTTTCGCCGATGAACCTCGCTTAAGCCGCGGACAGAGCATGAACAAAATATTATTGACCACGATGTGGATGGCGGTCGTGCTTGCTCTCTTCGGAGAAGCCTATGCAGACCTGCCCAGACAGTTCCTTGCGACCTACTGCATCGACTGTCACGGTCCGAACAAGCAGAAATCAGACCGTCGCTTTGATGGGCTGGGCGAATCGATCACGAATCTCAAGCAGCTGGAGCAATGGCAGGAGATCGTCGATCAATTGAATCTCGGCGAAATGCCTCCGCCGACGAAAAGGCAGCCGGGGGCGGTGGAAAAGGCGAAAGTCATTGCGTCGATTACCGAGGGGATTGCCGCCGCACGTGCCAACCTGGCATCCAGCGGTCAACATACCGTCATGCGACGGCTCAACCGATTCGAGTATCAACAGACGATCGGTGATCTGTTGTCGCTCAATGTGGAGACATGGAACCCGGCTGCGGACTTTCCGCCTGATGTGAAGGTGGACGGGTTCGACAACAACGGACGTGAGTTAGTGACTTCTGGCATGCTGCTGGATCATTACCTTGGTGCGGCCGCCGAAGCGGTGAGCCGGGCAACGCACTTTGAGCCCAGGCCAGAGTCGAAGCGTTACGCCCAGCAGACACCGTATTACTTTGACGGCGAAGATAAAAAGAAGCTACCGAAGATCTTTCATGTTGATCGATTCCGCTTCATTCCTGATACCCCGTACACGGATATGTATGGTCGACATTACCGAGGTGGGCATATCGGCTTCCGCCCGTTGTATGGTGGTGTGACCCACGGTGGACTTTATACCATCCGCGTGAAGGCCGCTGCGGTCGACCGCGACCATCCCTATGGAAGTGCCTTAGACGATTTCCGCAACGGCGACCCGTTGGTGCTGGAGGTGGCGTCGGTCGATCGAAAGGGGAGCGTCGAGAGCACCGGCAGCATCACGACCGAGCGAAGCGTCGGGCTGGCCGAGCTTACCAGTGAAGAGCCAACATGGTTCGAATGGACCACGCACATCGATCAGGGGTTTGAACCAGAGATCCGCTTCCGCAATGGTACAACCGCAACAAAGCGGCTGGTCCGCATTATTTCCCAGCGGGCCTCCGAGCATCCCGAGGTCGCGCCATTTGCGAACATGAAAGCAGGGATCGAAAAATCATGGGGACTTCTCAAAGTGTATCGTGGCCCGAAGCTCCGTATTTATGACATCCGCGTCGAGGGCCCGCATATCGATCAGTGGCCGCCCGCTGGTCACACGCTGATGTATGGCAACTTACAACCTGATGAACTCAATCAGAACACGATCACTCAGCGGCTTCGTGTTTTCGCCGCCGGCGCTTTTCGTCGCCCTCTTAGGGATGATGAACTTCGTCCAATCGAGCGGATGGTGATCGAGAAGCTTGATGGTGGTATGGAGCCATTGAGCGCGCTGCAGTTGGGGTTTCAGGCAGTCCTTTGCTCGCCGTCGTTTCTCTATATGCAGGAGGGGGAGGGAACGCTCGACGGTTACAGTCTGGCCGCACGCTTGTCTTATTTCCTCTGGTCATCGCAACCCGATGCGGTATTGCGCGAGCACGCCAAAGCTGGGCGTCTGTCGGATGCAAACATTCTCGCTGCCGAAGTCGATCGCATGCTGAAGGATCCGCGCTCGGAACGGTTCGTTAATCAGTTCGTCCGACGTTGGCTCGACTGGGACAATCTTGGTGAAATGCCAGTTTCAGGCGAATTTCATGTGTATTACCGGGACAACCTTGCGGCCGCTATGGCCGGTGAGACGACTATGTTCTTCCGCCACATTCTCGATGAGAATCTGTCACCACGCCGTTTCCTTGACGCGGATTACACCTTCGTGAACCGCGAGCTGGCAGCGCATTACGGCCTGCCGGCGATCGAAGGTAATCAGCTGCGTCAGGTTTCGACCCAAGGTACTGTGCGTGGTGGTCTGATAACGCAGGGCAGCTTCTTGACCGCTTCGGCTAACGGTGTCGATACCTCGCCGGTCGTGCGCGGTATTTATGCTCTGGAGAAGTTGATGGGCTACACTCCGCCGCCTCCGCCGGATGATGTGCCCGAGATCGAGCCGGACATTCGCGGCGCATTGACGGTGCGTGAAGAGCTGGCCAAGCACCGCAGCATCGCCACCTGTGCCGAGTGCCATCGCAAGATTGACCCGCTGGGATTCGCTCTGGAGAACTTCAATGCCATCGGTGCCTACCGCACCGAGTACGGCAAGAACCTGCCGATTGATTCGTCTGGTAAGCTTCCCAGCGGCGAGGCTTTCGATGATATCCGCCAGCTGCGCAGGTTGCTGATTCAGCGACATGAGACGTTTACCCGCAGTCTCACCGAGAAACTGCTGACCTATGCCATCGGACGCGAACTGGAAATCGGCGACCGGCCCAGTGTCGATGAGATACTAACCGAACTGAGCGGCAGCCAAGGTGGCCTGCGCGACCTCATTCGTCTGATTGTCCAGAGCAAGCCGTTCCTAACCAACTAGCTGCTCAGGTGTGAAATGCCGGTGTGAAATGCCGGCGGGACCCGTATCGCTTGCTCCAAATGTGAGACCGATCCTCCCGGCTCACAAAATCGTTTTGACGCACCGAACACTGGATGTATTTGGCGGCGTCTACTAGGCTCTAATCACTTCTAATCACTCGCATTTTTAAACGAATGCGGTGGGCGGGCATCGACTACGTCGAACTTGGTCGGGCGGGATCGGCTGTGCCGAATGGGACTCGCCGAACACGATGTCGAATGGGAGACGATCCGCCTCTGGAGTGAGCACCGAGATTGATTTTACCGTGGAAAATGCTTTTCTATGTACTTCACGGGGCCAGTCAGCCACTAAGGAGCAACCAAATTGTCGGGCGAAAGTAACACCGAGTCTGACGCAGAAGCTGTTTGAGATCATCTCTGACTGTACGATAGTTGGGTGCGAGAAGGCTTTACCGGATTGGTGGCAAGCAGGTCGGTTGTGGTCGTTGAATTAAGCTTGTTAAAGAGATGCATTCCCATGATCGGTTTTACGCGTTTCGTTGTTGCATTATTCGGACTATCGTTGCTCGCGGAGATCGCGGTGGCCGAGGATTGGCCAATGTGGCGACATGACGCCGGTCGTACGAACCGTTCAGCCGAGAAAATTCCTGATCCCCTGCGTCTGCAATGGAAGCGGCAACTTCCGCCGGTCACTCCCGCCTTTCGAAAGTCGCGGTTGCAATTCGATCAGGGTTATGAGCCGATTGTTTTGGGGAGCACAATGTATGTGGCGGTTCCGCACATCGATGCGGTTGTTGCCTATGCGACTAAGACCGGCAAAGAGAAGTGGCGTTTCTATACAGCTGGTCCCGTGCGGCTTGCGCCAGTTGCCGGGCGCGACAAACTCTACTTTGGATCAGACGATGGGTACCTCTATTGTTTGAATGCGTCCGACGGTCTGCTGCAATGGAAGTTTCGTGCCGTTCCCTCAGCTCGAAAGATCCTCGGTAATGGGCGGTTGATTTCAGTTTGGCCAATTCGCGGCGGACCAGTGCTGGCTGACGGGACCATCTATTTCGCGGCCGGAGTCTGGCCGCTGGAGGGTGTCTTTGTTTACGCACTCGATGCTCAGTCGGGGCAAGTTCAGTGGGTCAACGATCGTTGCGGCGCGTTGTATGGTCAGCAGCCACATGTTGGTGCCGAGGCGTTGGGGGGACTTTCGCCGCAGGGGTATTTGTTGGTGAATGGGGATGAGCTGCTTGTGCCCTGCGGCGCGGCGCGACCCGCAACGTTCAATCGCCACACCGGCGAGTTGATCGATTTCAAACTGCCGTCCGAAGGGAACGTTCCTGGTGGCTGGTTCATGCGGATGGACCCGGAACTTGCGCGTGATATTCGCCGCGGCAAGATTGATTTCGATAGCGTCGTCAATCGTGATCAACATGAGGGTGGACTACGTACGGGTAAAGGAGTCGCTGGGGCGCGAACGACGGTTGCACTGAGCGGCACGATGTTGAATTATGCCGATGGGGTAGAGGGTGTTGACGGTGATATACACAGTGTTGTTGCTGCGAACGGACGACTGTTCATCACGACCCGCGAAGGAGCAATTTATTGTTTTGGTGAGAGCGAGGTTTCACCAACTTTTCATGTGGGACAGCCTGTCCCGATGCCAGTCGCTGATACGGCACCAGTCGCTGATACGG
>JARGNK010000105.1:5424-27226 GCA_029213145.1 Rubripirellula sp.
CCAGTCGCTGATACGGCACCAGTCGCTGATACGGGATTTGCGTCAACGATCGCCGAACTGACCGCGCTCACGCCTGCTCGAGATGGTTACGCGATTGTGCTTGGCACCCGCGACGGTCGATTGGCGGAACAGCTTGCTACCGAGACAGAATTTCATGTCATTGCCTTGGTTACCGCGGAGTCCGACGCAGATGCAATGCGGCGTCGTCTCCTGGTTCCCACCGCGCCGGCTAGCCAAGTATCAATCGTGGTGGGGGAGCTTCAGGATGTCGCGTTCCCGAGTTATCTGGCCGATTTGATCATCGCAGAAGATTGGGTAGCAACTGGACTCAACGCGGCAACAGATTTTCATCCCGATGCTGAATATGTGTTGACGTTATACGAGAAGCTAAAGCCATATGGGGGCGTTGCCTGCCTCGCAGTCGATTCGTCGCGAGACAACGAAATTCAAATGTGGCTTCGTGCGGCTGGGCATACAGAAGCTCAGCTTGAGCGTCGCGGCGAACGATTGCTCCTACGTCGGGCGGGCCCGTTACCGGGAGCCGTCGATTATACAAACGATTGGAACGCGGCTGATGCCCGCGTCCGAGCACCACTAGGCCTCTTGTGGTTCGACGATACGCTTTCGCACTTCAAACGCGCGCCGCAGCCAAGCATCGTTGGCGGCGTCATGATTTCGCAAGATAAGGATTGGCAAGGGAAAACGGAGCAGATGGGGAATGTCAATCATTTCCATCGGGACGGAACGGGGCGGTTCCGCTTAGTCGATAAAACCTTCATGGACGTCTACACCGGTCGGGTGATGTCGCGTGACGAAGCCGAAACGCGATTAGAAGGTTTGCCCCCAACACCAAATGCCGATTTTCGTCCGCCGTATCAATATCGTCCGCCCTATGTCGAAGCGCATTTTAAGGAGCTGCAATCCAGAGGCGAGAAACCTCGAGCTTATCCATTTTTACGACAAGCTGACAAAGGCCAAATGACGAATCCACTGACGGGTGTTGTCGAACCACGTTGCTATGTCAAGAGTTATGGTTGCGACGGCGGAGTGGACTACGGCCACATGATCACCATGCGTTCAGCGACCCCCGCTTTCTACGACAAACGGATTGAAAGCGGCACGATTAATATTGCTGGTCCCCGTTCTGGTTGTACGAACAGCGTGATCCCAGCCAACGGTGTCTTGAACATGCCGTATTTCTATGAGGGATGCACTTGCAGCTATCCGTTGCCGACCGGTGCCGCGCTGGTGAGTATGCCGCAGACATTCGAACAGTGGACTGCTTGGGGCCAAGGCTCATCCAATCCAATTGTGCGAATTGGTGTCAACCTGGGTGCGCCCGGTGACCGGATGACTCACGCCGGGACTTTATTCCTCGACCAACCCAGCGTCGGCGGGCCTTCGCCTGACATGCAGATTGAGACACAGCCGACGACGCCGCGCTACTTCTATCACCATTCCTTGTTCACTCAGGGAGGGGATGGTTGGCCTTGGGTCTGCGCATCTGGCGCAGAAGGGATCGAGTCATGGCGGCTTGCAGGGCTGAAGGCCGGAACGTTCACAGTGCGGCTGTACTTTGTCGAGCCACAGCACAAAACGGCCGGAGCCCGAGTGTTCGATGTCGTCTTGCAGGGTCAACCAGTGCTAACGGATTTCGATATCTTTGTCGCGGCCGAAGGCAAGATGAAGTGTTTGGTCAAAGAGTTTACCGATGTCCAAATCGATGGCGAATGCAACCTGTCATTTATTACGCACAAGGGACAGGCTCTTTTGAGCGGCGTTGAGCTCGTATCGACGGGGCTGCCGCTTGATCCCCTGCCTTCTTTGCATGCCCAGCCTTCTTTGCATGCCCAGCCTTCAAACGCGGGCAAGTAAGTCCAGTCGTCGTTGAGCACTGGGCTTTTTGCCTTCATCAAACGCATCCGATTTCATTCGGGTACTTGCGAAGGATTGGATCTGGCGTTCGAATGGATTTTTCGTAATCTCAGGCGAATTTATCCGCTCTCGCGTTTCAGTGGGACTGAGCGCCGTTGACTTAAGTAACACGCTTGTTACTTAAGCCATCCGATCGCTATCTCACTTCGAACCGTCACCTATTTCCAGATCACGCCAGCTCATGCAACTTGTCATCGAAAAGCTTACGAAGACGTACTCGAACGGTGTGCGGGCATTGGATTCTGTTTCAATGACCATTCCGACCGGCATGTACGGCTTGCTCGGTCCGAATGGAGCCGGCAAGTCGACTCTGATGCGCACGATTGCAACATTGCAGGAGCCTGACTCAGGATCGATCACCTTGGATGACCTGGATGTGCTGTCTGAGAAGACTCGGGTACGGCAACTCCTGGGATACTTGCCCCAGGAGTTTGGGGTTTATCCTAAAACTTCCGCGCGGGCCATGCTGGATCATATCGCGGTCTTAAAAGGCATAACGAATCGGGGCGAACGCCGCGATATCGTGGATGCGATGTTGTCACGGGTTAATCTTCAACAGCATGCGCAAAAAGCTGTCAGCTCGTTCTCGGGAGGGATGAAGCAAAGGTTTGGAATTGCCCAAGCGCTTATCGGTGATCCAAAGCTGCTAATTGTCGACGAACCAACAGCCGGGTTGGATCCAGGTGAACGTAACCGTTTCTACAACCTGTTAGCGGAGGTAGGTGAGAATATCATCGTGATCCTGTCGACGCACATTGTTCAAGATGTCAAAGAATTGTGCACCCAGATGGCTATTGTCCATCAGGGACGTTTGCTATTCGCTGGAACGCCTGGTGACGCAGAATCTGAATTGAGCGGTCAGATTTGGCAGAAGTCAGTTAGCAAAGCCGAACTGAAGGAAATCGAGGAACGGTTCCAAATCATTTCCGCCAAATTGGTTGCAGGACGTCCGCTAGTTCACATCCATCATGCCGACGATCCAGGAGAAAATTTTGAGCTGGTCGCACCCGATTTGGAGGACGTGTTCTTCGCAAGAATCAATCGCTTAGGAGAATCCGCAACACAAGTTGCTTCGTGATTTACCTCATTTGTCCTTGCTCAACTTGTTCCTCTCTGTCTGAAAGCACTCTGGTCTTATGTTCGCATCTTTTTTCCGATTCGAGCTCCGGTACTGGCTTTTTTCGATGATGGTCTACGTCTTTCTCGTGATCATCGGACTGCTTGCGTTTGCCGCCACATCAAGTGACAACGTTCAGGTCGGTGGCTCACTCGAGAACGCATTCCGCAACTCTCCATTCACCATTCAAATGATGTATGCGGCCTTGTCGATCGTGTCAGTTGTGATGACCGCGGCATTTGCGAACGGAGCCGCCTCACGCGACTTCATGTACAACACTAACCAGCTTATCTTTACCAAGCCAATTGATAAGTTCGCTTATGTAATGGGGCGTTTTTGGGGAGCCACCTTGGTCGCCATCGTCCCGATGCTGGGAGTCTCCATCGGGATCCTGTTAGCCAAGTATATGCCTTGGGTGGAGCCTGAGGACTGGGGCCCTGTTTCTTGGTCTGCCCACTTCTGGGGTTTGGCGGTTTCTGCTGTACCTAACGCAATCATCGTGTCCGCGTTGATCTTTGCGGTTGCTGTCTACACTCGAAGCACGATTGGTGCCTTTATCGCCGCCATTCTGCTGATTGTCGGTTCCGCCATCGCCAGCGCACTCGTTGCGAATCTCGACAATCAGACGCTTGCAGCCTTGGTCGATCCTTTTGGTACTACGGCCATGGAATCCGTTACCCGGTACTGGACGGTGGATGATCGGAATACCCAAGTCGTCACGCTTTCAGGGCTTGTCTTGGCGAATCGTGGGTTTTGGTTGGCAATTAGTGTGAGCGTGTTGATGCTCGCGTACTGGCGGTTTTCGTTTACCGAGCGACAGCGGGCCCCGCGGAAAATGGAGGATGCGAAAGAAGATGACCTGGTATCTGTTCCAATCCCTCAGGTTGGATTCAACCATGGAGTGGGCGCAAGATTGATCCAATTGCGCAGTCAGGTGAAAGTCGAATTCTTCGAAACCATCAAGAGTAACGTTTTCATCATTTTGATGATGGTGGCCTTGATGGACGTTTTGGTGGCGTTGACGTTAAGCGATTCTGCTTCCTTCGGCCTGAAATCGTTGCCTGTCACTTACAACATGATCGATCTGATTCGCGGATCAATGTATGCCTTCTCGATCTGCATAATCGCCTTTTATACCGGCGTGATGGTGTGGAAAGAGCGCGACGTAAAGTTAGACGAAATCTATGACGCCTTGCCGCAGTCTACCTGGACGATTTTCCTGGGCAAACTAATTGCGATGATGCTGATCGTCACGATCGTGTTATGCCTCGGTATCTTGACCGGAATCACAGTTCAGGCATTTAAAGGATATACGCGGTTCCAGATTGGGCTATATGTGACGGAGATTTTGGTGCTCGATCTAGTTTCGATGTTCTTGCTAGTGCTTCTTTCGATGGTTTCGCATGTCGTTTCTCCGAATAAATACATCGGATACTTCTTGTTCATCATCTTGGTGATCTGCAATGCATTCGTTTGGTCTCTTTTGGAGGTTTCAACACGGATGGTCCAATATGGAAGTATGCCGAACTACACCTACTCGGACATGTTTCGGTTCGCTCCGTATCAAGGCACGTTATGGGCGTTTTCGATTTACTGGTTGTTGTTTGCCGGATTAGTTGCAGTCGGTTGCATCTTGTACTGGCAGCGTGGCAGAGAGACGCATGTTTCGCAAAGATTGCGTGCCGCTGTCGTCAGCTTTCACGGCGGCATTGCAGGTTGGGGGATGGCACTTTTTGTGCTTTGGATCATCGCGGGCAGTTGGGTTTTCTACAACACAATGATCCGTAATGAATTGCTAGGATCTTCGCAGATTGAACTGCGTTCGGCACGGTACGAAAAAGATTTCAAGCAAAAGCACAAAGCGAAAGCTCAGCCGAGTGTTGTTAATGTCAAATACAACATTGATATCTATCCCGAACGTCGTGCGATCAACTTTGTCGGGGATCAGATAATCGCCAATGAAACCGAGGACCCCATCGAAGAACTCTATCTGAACTTCGCGAGCGGATATGAAACGGAAGTCGAAATCGAAAACGCAACGCTTGAGGAGTCGATAGAAGACTGTGATTATTACATCTACAAATTTGATCCGCCGATGGAGCCAAGGCAAAGACTCCGGATGAAATATCGGGTGACGTTTGAACCAGATGGGTTTGAAAATTCGGTCTCGAAACTCGACATCGTTCAGAACGGCACTTTTTTTAACAACACCATCGCACCACAGATCGGCTATTCAGTAGGGAAGGAACTAACGGACAGGGGAGATCGTAAAAGCCTCGGATTGCCCCAAAATCAGGATTTTATGCCAACGCTTGATCCAAATGATTTGAAAAACCGTGAGCAGACTTACCTCAGCGGAATCAATCAATGGGTTGAGGTCGAGACAATCATCAGCACGACGAATGACTATGCCGTCGCGCCGGGGTCGCTACAAAAACGTTGGGCAGAAGATGGTCGAAATTACTTTCACTACAAAGTCGACCACCCGTCTCTGAATTTCTATTCGTTCATTTCGGCCAATTACGAAGTCGCGATTAACAAGTGGAAGGACGTCGACATCGAGGTCTATTATCATCCTGAGCACGAGTGGAATGTCGGGAATATGTTGCGTTCGGTGCGCGATTCTCTGGAGTACTACACAGAGAACTTTGGACCTTACTACCACAAACAAGCGCGGATCATCGAGTTTCCAAGGATCGCTTCGTTTGCACAAGCGTTCCCGGGGACGATGCCATACTCCGAAGGAATCGGATTTATCGCAGATATCCGAGACAAAGATGATATCGACATGGTGTACTACGTCGTCGCACACGAAATGGCCCATCAGTGGTGGGCTCACCAAGTGATTGGGGCAAACATGCAGGGGTCAACCTTGCTTTCAGAAACGCTTGCTCAGTATTCAGCGCTGATGGTGATGGAGAAGCGGTTTGGCCGTGACATGATGCGAAAGTTTTTGCAGTATGAAATGGACAGTTACCTGCGTTCTCGTGGTAGTGAGCGAATTAAAGAGCGGCCGCTTGTGAGTGTTGAAGCGAGTCAAGGCTACATTCACTATCGGAAAGGTAGTTGCGCGATGTATTACTTGAAGGAGATGATCGGTGAGGAGAAAATTAACGGAGTGTTGCGAGAGCTGATCGAAGAATTCGGCTACAGGAGAGCGCCTTTCCCAACTTCACTGGACCTGGTCGAGCGTCTGCGAAAAGTAACGCCCGAAAACTTACGTTACATACTGCGGGATCTCTTCGAGGAGATCACTCTCTTTGCAAATCGCACAGAGAGGGCAACCTATGAAGAACTGGAAGGCGGCAGGTATAAGATTCGTTTGGATTTGATCTGCGAGAAGTTTCGGGCCGATGAAAAAGGCAAAGAAACAATGGTTGAATTGAATGATTGGATCGAAATTGGAGCGTTTGCCGAACCAGAGGGTGGGGATCGGTACGGTAAAACGCTTTACCGCGAACGTAAGCGTGTAGAGGGACGGGAGGTGTCGTTCGATTTCATCGTTGACGAGCTTCCAGACAAGGTCGGGGTTGATCCGTTTGCCTTGCTAATTGATCGAACCCCCAAGGACAATATGAAGAAGCCCGCGGCGTTTTAAGACTCGTTAGGTTTTGTCGATCGCAATGCGCGGATTTCGCATCTCGATTCCGTTTGGCGAATGCCTGCCACCACCAATCACTTCTGAAGGCGGCGGAAAACTCTCTGTGTCATCTGCAGGCTCATTCTCGTCGCTGAGCATCGTGGTCCCGGTATCGTCGTGCCATAGTTGATTGTCGAATCGAATCCAGGCACTCCTGGAAAACGAGCCTGGGACTCTCTGTGCAACTTTAGCATTGTCGGATCGGAGCGAGGTTTTTCGCCATGACGGACTGAAGATGGCAAGGGGAGTCGCCCTGCATTAAGCTCATCCCCGTCGGATTTTTCTTGTATCTCCAAGAGGAACGAAAAATGTTTCGTTGAAGTTTCGTGTTCGTTTGTCTGGTTGCTTTTTTTCCTGGGACCGTTGGTGCGCAAGACAAGGCGGCGACAGCGAAGGTCGAGATCGGTGAACTGAACGAGGCGTATGTGACCGCGTTCAACGCTCAGTTTGCTGAGAAAGTTGCCGCCTGTTTTGGGAAATCGGGCGATTACACGCTGTTAACCGGAGACACCATCAGCGGTCGCGAGATGGTTCAGGCAGCCCATTAATCGTTTTTTACGAACAATCCGAAAGTCAAGTTGAAGGGCAAACAAGTTTCCTATCGGCAGGTTCGTCCAGGCGTTGTCTTGGCAACCGGCATATGGGAGGTGACCGATGGTCCATCGACCTATCCTTCCAGCGGGATCTGGTTCACCGTTGTGGTCAAGCAAAAAGGTAAGTGGCAGTACCAGGCAATCCGCCTGATGGTACCAGCCAGTGCGAAGTAACGCAGGTCGGGATTAGCAAGCGGTCAAATCGCGATACAAGCAATCAAATGCGTATGCACCCAATCGAAGTCCCTGGCTGATTAATGCTCGTCCCTGGTCTGTTTGCCACGCGGGTTGGACCAATTTAAAAAAGTCGGCGGCATGCTGTTTGTCGATTTCTTGGTGCAATTTGTAATGCACAAGTTCGTTGCCACTCAGCCAGTCCCGCGCGACCACGGTACCTCCGATCAATGAAGAGATATCCGCGAACGCGTATTCGATGATCCCCAGGCAAGCGATTCCTGTTCGTACATCTTCGCTTAGGCACGCAGACATGATGGTCGCATTGAATGCGTGAACCGCGGGGCCCATCGTCTCGGTATCTGGTCGCTCGCCACTGCCCCCAATTGAGTGAAGGAATTGCCGGAAGGTGGCTTCGTGAAACGTATCTGAGCGAAAGTTTCCATGTTCCTCGACGATGTTATCGAGGATGCCTAACCGCTCATCTCCGTTCGGAATTCGCATGAGCAATGCTGCCATCGGGCGCGAGAAGTAATTTACGGCAAAGTAAAATTGTTGCTGCGAATAGAGGAAATCCTCCAGCGACATCTCGCCTGACTGCAGTCGACGAAAGTACCGATTTTTCATTAACCCGCTATCAGCCAGGCTGGACTCCACGTGACCCATTAGATCGGTCGCTACCGAGGTGCTGATCTCCATTTTTAAATCTCCGCTGTATTGATCGACCATTTTCCCGGTCCCTCGAGTGAATGCCCAAATACTGTCGCCGACGCTTCAACCGTCTGGGGATCTGTCAACCGCGAGCACTGCAAAATCGGACGTACTTCCTCAGGTTGAACGCAAACAAATAATGCCGGAATTTCTAACGAGGAACAATGACGCAGCGCTGCTAGGATCAACGCTGCGGCGGAATCGCACGAACGGAAACCGAAGCAAGACAGATGAGCCGACACCATTTCGGTGCCGTCACTCCGGAATAATTGCTTGCAGCGCCGAGTGTCTTCCAGAATACCGCAAGCTCTCCCATTCGAGGCGATTAAGCCGATTGCCGGCATTTGACTCCGTGTCGACGAATGGCCGCCGTCAGTTGCGAAGCAGTCGACAGTCAGTCGCTCGTACAATTCCCGGGTGTCCTCTTTGTCGCGAACGTTGATTTCAAGTTGCGATTGGTCACAGGGGACGCGTGCAAGTAAACCGACAGGGATCCGTAAAATCACCACTTTGGCCAATTCCACAAACTTTGGGATCGCCAAGCGTCCGGTATAGTTGGCCGGGCTTTTGGTCGTTCCATCCATGACGACGCAAAATCCCGGCGTCGGCGATGTCAGTGTCCAATCGTTTGCCGCACGCAACAATCGCAATAACGTGGGACCGGAGGTCGGATGTGCGACCTTTAAATCGGAGAGATAAGCGGCACGACGAAACTCACCACCCGGTTGACGCAAGCGGCAAATCGTTGATGTGATGGTGCCGACGACTTGGGAACCATTGGTCGCGATGAAGGAACACGGATCACCGATCGCGCGAAAAAACCGCGTATAGTCATCGCCGTGTGAGATGCGAAACCATGAATCGGTCCCAAGCGGGTAGCGAAACTCTGATTCAAAGTTTTCCAACGCTGCGTTCAGTTCGGTCGTTGGTTGAGACTGAATCTCGTGAATCTTCACAGGCGGTTTCCAATGTGGAGTTCACGATAGAAAAAACTCCGATCCTCGCCGTGTAATTCCTGAGCCAGGTCTCGCTGCCAGCTTAAGCCCGATGGAACAGCAGTGATGTCCAATGTTGAATTCAATTGCCTGATCACCACGAATCCGCCCGGAGCCAAGCAGCGGTACACATGTTTCAGCAGCATCTCGGCCTCCGTCGGACTTACCCAATCAAGGATGTTCGACAGATGAATGAAGTCGTAACTCGCATCGGGGAGTGTTGGGATCACATCGCTCATCAGGCCGTTACTAAATTGCAGCGAACAAAGATCTGATTGTTTGGGCAGGTCGAACCAATCCCACAACTCGCCAGCGAACTGGCCCAAAAAAAGCTGGTGAAGAAAAGGATTGTCACACGCCGGGAAATTGCTCAAAGCCGTTCTTGTTTGCGTTAGAAAGTGTTTAAAGAAAGGCATTGCGGGATTCGCGGTCGCTTCAGGGCCGAAGATTTCGACAAGCTTTGATAACTCCATCACCTCTTCGAAAGCTTGCTGCAACGCTTGCCCTAATTCTGTTTCTGTTTTCACATCCTCGGATTGTTGGTGCGTGTCTGATAGCGAAAGTAAATTGCGAATTTGGTCTCGCTGGGGAGCCAGTATTTCGCGAAGCCGCGCAAACACCCATTCGTATCGTGCACAAAAATCAGGCCCCATTTCGGCGACCAAGGATGCCGGTCCCAAGGCCTTTAAAGTGAGTCCTAGCTCAGACAGTCGTCGCTCCAATTCTCGGTGGCGATCGCCTGCATCCATTTTGTCATGGCCAAGCAATGTCAGTCTTTCTTGCGTCGACGTATCACTTAGCATCGATAGTTTCAACCGAACCAATGCAATTTGAGCAGCGTTGGGATCGATCAAGTGCAACGACTCGATCGGTAAGGTCGCTAGCACGGCGGCGGTCTCACCTCCGGAGGCGATCATTAACGTGCGGCCTCGGGAGTTGGTTTCTTCCAGGAGGCGGCGGTCAATGCGTGGATCCTCACGAACTTGTGCAAAGGCAATCGGCAGCGACGCGGCAGCGTTCACCCAATTGTCACTGATTGCCATTCCCGGTTTCCACAACACCGATTTCTCCATCTTTAAAGCACATTCTTGCTGCGAGAAACAACAATCCGCCGGCGATTAAATCGATCACGTAGTGATAACGCAAGTAGATCGTTGAAACGACAATTCCGATCGCGGGCAGTAACATCCAACTGAACCGACGTCGTAAATATCGGCGATCGAAATCAATCATCGCAAAGGTGATCAGAACGTGCAAGCTTGGAAAGGCGTCGTATACCGACGAGCCCAAATTGACAACCAAGCGGTTCAAGGGCGTCAATAGCGGGCCCTGCAGATCGGGGCCATACAACTCTCGAAATGCACCTTCTGGGCCAATTGCTGGAAACAACAGATAGCCTGCCAAGCCAACAGCGTAGATCGAATACAACCAATTTGCGAATTCCTTGGTGAAAGATAACGGCATGAACCACGAGTGAATTACACAGACGTGCAAGTACACAAGATAGGTCAGATAGCACCCGCTCATTAGTTCATTGAGCCCGATTGTGGTCCAAGCCTGCGCGGGAACGGACGGTGTAACACCAAAAAGTCGTTCATCGATGAAAAGCAGTGTCTCGTCATGCGGAAAAATGCCCAGCGCTGGGACGATGACTTCAACCGCACTGTAGAACCAAAGCACATAACAGAATGCCGCGATGAAGCGGAGTTTTTGCAGCATGTCATTCGCATGACGCCTCGTTGCGACAACAGTCAAGCAAAAAAACGCCGTTGCGACCAAGGTTAACAAGGTTGCGTTGGCGGTGAGGCCGGCACGGCTGGCAAGTGCCAGAGAAGTTGTTCCACCGAGAACTGAAAGCAGGATCTCGTGGCGTTGCCAGCGGTTGTCATCCGTCAATGTCACTTGCTCACGCCGTCTCGCCACGGCGGCCCAGCGGACTTCGTTGCCAACTCTTTTTGATGAATTCGCACACAAACTCGAAGTACGATCGCACGAATGGTGCTTCGCGTTCTCCCAGTTGGTCCTTGATCTCGCTGTGAAGTCGTTTCAAGTTGTACCAGGGGACGCGGGGAAAGAGATGGTGCTCAAGATGGTAGTTCTCGTTGCACATGAAGAACTCAGTGACACGATTTGTCAGAATCGATCGCGTCCCCCGAACCGGATCATCTGGCTCCTCGAGGAACGTGTGCTGGCTCATTCCTCGGATATTCACCATGGTGTTGATGATGACCATGGGGATCAGCCAGGCATTCAAGAGTACCTGCCACGGTGTCAAGCTGATGGCGATTCCAATCAAGGTGAACAAAATCACAACTTCGGCGATGATCCAACATCGATCCGCACGCGTGCCCTGCCGAAATCCCAAGATCGGAATCATTACGATGTAGATTGGATAGCCGGCGATCAGTCGCAACCAGTGCATGCTGAACACCAGCCATGTCCAGCGCGTGTAGTTGTCGTAGTGGTCTGGGTCACCTTCGTGCCCAAGATGACTGTGATGTTGCAAATGCAAAACCTTGTACGCCGAAAAATTTTGCAGCACGGGCATCGCACAAACGATCCCAAGCAAGCGATTAAGCAGCTTGTTTCGAGACAGCACTCCATGGACCGCTTCATGAGTGAACAGACTGATGCCATGGAGGGACGCAGCGGCGATCAGATAGAGCGGCACGCAAGCTAGCAGCACACCCGCAGTGAGCGAACGAGCTTGTAAGGCAACGAGCAACCATGCGGATGCGAAATAAAACACCGCAAAGAGGATAAAGCGAACTAAGGAGCGGTGGCTTGCCGCATGCAACTGATCCAATAGCGCAGCCTCGATTACCACTCCGTGCGAAGTAATCGAATCAGGACGATCAGGATCTGCGATCAATTTCAACTCAGATTTCCTCAATGTGAGAGATTCACCTGATTCGATGTTAACACACCATGATCAAGCGATCCAATCGCCTGCCAAGCGACGCGTTTCCCATCGCACCTTTTATCGGTGAAGGGCGGGGTTTGTAGCTGCCTGAGTTGGAAAAGCGTAGCCCGCGGGAGGAGTCAAACTCGCATGTTCGCGATCGCCGTCTTGCTGGATCCGCGTTTGTCAGGCGGCATTGTCGTGCCTGTTGCTCACGAAATGACATTGGAGCCGGAATGGAGCGATTCTGTGGTGTAACTTGGGACTCAGCCGTATCGTCTGTCCCCATTTTAGCAACGACTGAGCTGGACAAGGTTTCGAGTGTTTTTCAAACGCCGACTTGAAGAACACGTGGTGCAGATGAAAGAAGCGACTTTTGAAATTTCTGATCTGCTGGGATAGCCTGTGTGAATGCAATAAACCTTGGCGAAACGATACGCGGCTTGATCCTGACTCAACCTGCTTCTGAAACACTTCCTGGTAGACAGACTTGCATCATCAGATCTGTTCGCTATCTCGCCACTTTTATGGGATGCTGTCTCGTTAGTCTGTTGTCGAATTTTGAAGCTTGGGGCCAGCAGGCAACCGATCTGACTGAAACACTGCCTCGTGCAGGAAAGCTTTCCAACGAAAAACCAGTTGGCGGAATATGGAATTCTTTGGTGGGAAATCCTGGCAAATGGGTCTTTGATACGACTGATTGGGCGATGAATGCTGGAGAGGTATATGATGACTACGTGGGTGGGAAACCACATCAACACATATGCTCGAAAACGAAATCTGGCGATTTTGAATTGCATGCCGTGTTTCGTATGATCGGCGATGACCATGCCAACTCTGGGATCTGCATTTGGCTCGGTCCAACGAGTGCCGACAACGCACCGAGGTATCGGGTTGATAGGGGAAAAGGCGACTGGGGTTGCCTGTGGGAGCAAGGTGGCGACAAGATGGTTCGGATGTTTTTGCCGCCATTGACGGAGCAACTTGTAAAACACCACGATTGGGATCACCATTGCGTTGTTACCCGCGGCCATCACATCCAAGCCTGGTTGAGTGGGGCCAAAACCATCGATGTTGCCCACGGAAAGGGATGCTTGCAAGGCAGTTTTGCGTTTCCGTTAACGTATGGCAAGCGTCACACTAATCCTGACGTGAAGACACGACTTGTGAAACCGCTCGGTGCTGCAAAGAGTGAGATGCAATGACGTTATGCGATACATTGAACGAAAGGCGTAAGCGAATGGGCGAAAGGTATTTGAATGCCGAGCCAAGATCTCCGTTGTTTACCCAGGCGTTTTTTATTTTGGCGGTAATTAGCCTTTGTGTTTCAGTCCCGGTGTCTGCCGATCAACCGACTGATTTGCTGCAACAATATTGCTTTGACTGTCACGAAGGAGTCGATGGCGAAGGTGGTTTTGACCTTGTTGCGTCGCTTCGTAAAGGTGATTTTGATGGGAAGCTTGTCTTTGAGAATCTGATCACCGCCAAGATGCCTCCTTCCAATGCGGAGCAACCAACGGCGAGAGAGAAACAAACGATCTTGAAGTGGTTGGCTCAAAGGGAACAGAAGGCAGCGCGAACAGCGTTTCGTCGGCTAAGTCGACACGAGTTTGTCCTCAGTGTGAATGACTTGTTGGGCATTGATCTCAATTTGGCCGACGAGATTCCAGAAGATCGCGGAACGCGCGATTTTGACTCCGACCGTAGAATAGGGTTAAGCAAAGAAATGCTCGCGTCGTATTTCACGGTCGCGGACCAAATGCTGGAACATGCTTTTCCCTCCGATGGATTTCCACTGGAACAAAACTGGAACACAAACAAGCTGAAGGACAGCCACCAAACGTACAATGTCTACACGCGTGACTATCAAGAGGGCGTGTTGTTTTCATGGACGAGAGCGAATAACGGAAATAGCTACTCCTTCTTTTATGACAACTTCGATCCACCAACTTCTGGTTGGTACGAATTGGCGTTCGATGCTGCCAAAGTCGGCGATTTCGAAGAAGACGTCAGTATTCAGGTGCACGCTGGTAAGTACTACTACGCCGATGACCGTCCGCAACCACAGCGTTTGCTTGATGTCATTTCGCTCGGCAACCAAGAACTGCAGACGCACAAGATACGTGTCTTTCTGAACCCCGGCGAGAACGTTTCGGTTCATTGTTACAGCAAGCACACGTTTCGAAAGAAAGATCCACAGCAAGGTGTTTACATCAAGCAATTGAGGGTGCGTGGCCCGCTGCAGGAGTGGCCGCCGAAGTCCTTTCAGATGGTGTTCGGTGATCTGCCGATCAAAGTTCGCCAGCGAGACGGTGCGAGGGGTGGGGGTCCTCCACAAGCACCGTTGGTGAACGATTCACCGGTCACAAAAACAGGTTATCAATCCAGCCTGCAGAAAATCGGCGGTAGAGTAACGGTTAGCAGTTTTCAGCCAGGAATGGAAAAGGAAAGGCTGCAGGATGGATCCAATCGAACTTTTTGGCACACGCGATTTCAGCCAACTCTTGCCGATCCACCACACTTCGTTGTCTTTGAGAATCCGCGTTCCGCTGAGATTAGCGGGCTGTCCTATGCGGCGTGGTCCGGGGGAAACGGTAATGGCCTGGTGAAGAAGTACTCGGTGTTTGCATCTGCCGACGGACACAATTGGGGCGACGCGATTATCAGTGGTGAGCTGGAAGTGCGGCTTGCCAATGAACAGCCGATTCAATTTCCGACGCCGATCACGGATCGTTTCATCAAGTTCCTGGTCACTGATTCCAAAACGCTGGACGGTCGGTCCCTCGCGTCGATCGGCAAACTGGATGTCGTTTTGCCGATCAATTGCGAGGTTGCCAGGACGGAAGTTGTCGTCGATTCAGCTTCGCCAGAAACGCTCAAGCTTGTTGTCAAGCGATTCGCTCAGCAAGCTTTCTCAGCGCAGTTGTCTGATGATGAACTGGCGCCGTATTTAGATCTTGCTCAGCAGGAGCTTGTAGGGGGGAAAGATGCAAGTCACGGTGACTTCGTTCGTGCCGCCAAGGTGGGGTTCAAGGCGATTCTCTGTTCGCCAAGATTCCTGCTTGTTCCGGGAGAGCATTCCAGTTTGTCGCATTCGCAAGCGGCAAGTCTCGCCCGGTCGATTTGGTTGTCGGTTCCCGATGCGGAACTGCGAGTTGCTGTCGTTAATTCCGGATCATTCGGGCTTTCTAAAGATGCGTTCCGTTTGCAAATTGATCGTATGCTTGCCGATCAGCGCAGTGACCGTATGATCGCATCGTTCTGTGATCAATGGTTGAATCTTCGGTCGTGGAATAAAGTGTCGCCATCACTCAAGCTGTATCCGAAATATGACGATCTTTTGCATCACTTCTTGCCCCTCGAAACGCAGAGTTATTTGGCGCACTTGATCCGCGAAAATATGCCGGTTGGTCATCTGATCGACTCCGATTACACGTTCCTGAATCAGCGGCTCGCGCAGCATTACGGGATTGACGGCATCATTGGGCAGCAATTGCGTTTGGTTTCTTTCGGACCGGAAGTTGCGCGTGGTGGATTGTTGACGATGGGTAGCGTGCTAAAGGTCACGACCGACGGTTTTGACACGTCGCCGATCCTTCGCGGAGCATGGGTGTCAAAAAATATCCTCGGCACTCCAATTTCTCCTCCGCCTGAAGCGGTCAAAGCGATTGAGCCTGAGCATGGCACGGCAGCAGCGACGACACTTCGCGAGTTGATCGACCAGCACAAGAACGACGCGACCTGCTACGCTTGCCACAAGAACATCGACCCGTATGGTTTCGCGTTGGAGAGTTTCGACGCAACCGGGCAATGGCGCCAAAACTATCGTGTTGAAACACCTCACCGGAACACATTCCAATTTCGCTTAACGGGTTACTTTCGCACCGCTGGCGCAGTCGATTCATCAGGCGAAGTCGGCAATCGTCAATTTGAGGATGTGTTTGGCCTAAAGAAGGTTCTGCTGCATGACCACCGCCGCATCGGATACAACTTTGCCAAAAAGTTTTTTGAATATGTGAACGGCTATGTTCCCGATCTCGAGGACCGGTTGGCTTTGATGGCGATGATCCATGATGAATCGGATCACTGCCGAATGAAGGATGTGGTGACGGACGTTCTTGTATACTCATTGTCGGAGAAGGTCCAATGAATGATTTCAATCGTCGCGACTTCTTAAAGTTCGGTACCGCGTTACCACTTGCCTTGCAAACGATCGCCGCGCGAGCTGGCGAAAAGCCGGCGTCTGTCACACCACCGAAGCGGATTATCTTTCTCTGCAACTCGCTGGGTTTTTACGAGCCGAACTTCTTTCCGGCTGACCGAGGTGATATCGAAACGTCGAACTATCTGAAGGAGATGGCGACAAAAGATAAGATGACGGTCTTGCAAAACCTTTTTCACCCCGGCATGGAGACCAGCAATCACGACTCGGAAAAATCGTTTCTGACCGGCGCGGTGAAGCCCGAGTCGCCCAATTTCGTGAACACGATTTCTGCTGACCAAATTCTTGCTGAGAAGATGGGAGGAGATACGCGGTTTCCATTTCTTTCGTTCAGTATTTATGATCGTGGTTGGGGATGCTCGTGGAACAATCGTGGTGTTGCCATACCGCCGATGCATGACGAGTCCGCGATCTTCGAAATGCTTTTTGGAAAGCAAGATCTCGCAGCCAAACGTCGGCAACTCGAAACCGACCGGCAAATCATTCGCAGCTTGAATCGGGATATGCAGCGGTTGCGGGAATCGGGTGACGTCGGAAAGATCGATTCATATCGGACCGTTATCGCGGAGCTCGAATCGAGCTTTCGCCGCGAGCAATTCTGGCTGGAAACAGAGAAACCACGTGTTCCCAATACGCTCATTGAGGATCAGGAATTTGTTTTCTCAGCGAAAATCCGAAACCTGCTCGAACTTGCGCGGCTCGCATTTCAAACAGATTCAACCCGAGTGATTACCTTGTCGCTCGATTGGATTTACGGGGCGATTAAAGTCCCCGGCGCGACGGGTGGCTGGCACACGCTGTCCCACCACGGTGGGAAGCCTGATGTACTCGAGAAGCTTTGCCGTGTTGAAGCGGATATCATCAAACACTTGAACGAATTTCTTGTGGCAATGGACGGAATCAAAGAAGGTGCCGGCACATTGCTCGATCACACACCGGTTATCATCGGTAGCAATGTTGGTGATTCATCGAATCACACCTGCAATAATCTTCCCACCATTGTCGCGGGCGGAGGTTATCGCCATCAATCGCACACTGTGCTTGAGAAACCAACGCCTCTGTGCAACCTTTGGCTAGAGCTGCTGCACAAGCATGACATTGATGCAGGCAAATTCGGCACCAGCCAAATCGATCAGCAGCCACTTTTGACGTAGTCGAATCGCACAATTAGGTGAAGGTGCGTTTTTCACCACCGCACGAGATGTGTTTGCCGATGTAACGATTTCACAGGTTGATGGGCAACTTGAGATCGCATCCGTCATTCGCACAATCAAACGATTATGGCTGGCAAGAATCGCGTCTGCTTAATTTGGCTGCCAAGTCGGATGCAAACAACTGAACCACTTCCCCAGCAGACATCAGGTTGGAGATGCTTGGGCAGTGGTGAGGACGTGAGAAATTTTCGTTGGGGCAAGTTGCAAAAGTCGATTGCCGAGCGATGGTTGATCTGCGTGATTCGATCCGATGAGAGATCGCACTTCGCTCCCTTTGAGCAGTGCGATTTGGCCCTTGGTGCAAAAAGAGCTAGAGGTGTGCAATCTGGGTCAGCGATTCGTTGGTAGCCGAACTTGGTTGCCGTTGGGAATTGCGGTCGCTTTCTTTTTCGCAACCGGGTTAATCACGCTTCCATGAAAACAACCACTCGAACACTCCCGGTTCATCGTTGGCGCGGCCCGAAGCTGACGCGTGATTTGCTCCCGGGAAAATCGTAATTCTTACCTTTTTCGAGCCCCGCTCTTTGAGAGCCTTCTCCATTGCAGGGATTCCTTCCACCCGAGGCCTGGAATCTTTGTCTCCCACCATCGCCCAGATCGGCAGTTCGGTCATTCCGTCAATTTTACTAAGGTCAGGGATGAAGCCTTTGGGGATGATGGCGGCGAAACGGTTGGGGTGATGCATGGCCCATTCCCAGGTGCCTTTGCCGCCCATGCTATATCCAACACAGTAGATTCGCCTGGTATCAATATCGGGGTTTTCGCGGATCACATAGTCCAGCATCATTTCGAGAGATTCAGGGTTCCACGTGGCTCCGCTTTGTGGTTCCAGAAGTAGGGCTTCATACTTCTCGTTTTCTGGCTTGAGTAATTGTCTGATCGTTCCCCGCCACTTATTCTGCTCAATGTCTCGCCTGCCTCCACCGGAGCCATGTAAGGTCACGACGAGAGGTAGTTTTTTCTGCGATATTTTGATCGGGCGATAGAGCAATGCTTTGGGTTTAAGTTGCTTGAATTTCGACGCTATATTCTCCGGAACTTCGACGACCGTAACGCGGTAGTTTCCTTGTTCCTCTGATTGTTTTCGAAGCCCATTCTCTCTTCTGTTTTGCGCTGTGGCAGGAAAGGCAGAAAGAGCAAACGCAGAAAGAACAAATGCAGTGATAGGCGGGAGATTTGCGAATCTCATGAGAATTCCCAAGATTAGGTTGCGGGAAGGAGTATTCAAAATTCGAGATGTGATTCTGCCCGCATGATGTACAGCGGATTTCTTGATCCTGTTGCAGCAGTTCTTTTGAATCGAATCTCGTTCGCTTTTGCTGGTTTTGAAAGAAATCAACCATCTTCTAGCATGGCAGAATCGGGCGAATGCCTCTGCTGGTCGATCTTCTCTAATCACCGGGCGACAATTTCTTTGTGGAAAACTGCTTCGCTCCGGTCGGTTCATTCCATCCGGTCAGTGGATCTATGTGAAGCTAAGCTCCTGAGCAGTGCATCGTTGAAGCTTTCCAATGCGAAAGGGTTTGGCTGAAAGCGACCCTTGGGAGGATTATGTTTTCACGGTGCCAATTTCGCCTTCTCCGCGACTTGGCCGGACTCGCTTGGTTGCCACACGGAGGTTGAAGAATTCGACCATCAGCGAGAAGGCCATCGCAAAGTAAACCATGCTCTTGCTGATGGGTGTGCCGACCGAATCGGAAATCAGCACCACGCCGATGAGCATTAGAAATGACAGAGCGAGCATCTTGACCGTTGGGTGGTCTTGTACAAAGTCGCTGATTTGATTTGCGAAGATAATCATGACGCCGACCGAAATGATGACGGCTAAAATCATGATCTCGATATGTTTGGCCATACCGACGGCGGTGATGACCGAGTCGAGTGAAAAGATCACGTCCATCAGCGCGATGCGGATCAGCACTCCGCTCATCGAAATTGGCTTGGCGTTTGGATCAACTGGGGTGATTCCGTCCGCTGCGCCACCGGTATCACCCGGCAGATTTCCGATTTCGGCTTCGTCTTCGCCACCTTCAATCTTGTGGTGGATCTCACGGACTGCGGTGTACAACAGAAACAGTCCGCCAAATAGCAGAATCAAATCCCGGCCTGTGATCTCATTGATTTCGGCCTCCTCGGCAAAATTGGTGGCCAGCGATTCAAAAGGGATCAGGTTGGACAATTCAAAAAGCGGCCTTGTCAGCCCCATCAGCCAGCCGATCATCAACAGCAGCAGGATACGCATCACCATGGCCAATGCCAAGCCAACCCGCCGTGCCATGGAGCGGTGCTCTGGGGGTAATCGTCCGCTGACAATCGCGATGAAGACGATGTTGTCAATTCCGAGAATGATTTCCATCGCCGTCAGGGCAAGCAGCGCCATCAGCGATTCGCCTGATAATAACGCAGCGTCAGACGAAAGTTGAATTCCCGAGGCAAGCATGGAGTGATCTTTCGTGATAAGGGGCAAAGCGGAACATCGTACCAAACGTGGCGTGAGCTTCCAGAATGCGATCAAGGAAACCATTGGGAGCGGCTGTCATGGATCCAACACCGCAGGTCGAGAGAGGTGGGATTGTCAAACCGGATGATTCGTTAACGCGAAAATTCGTCTTTTCAGCAATCAAGCGGACTGGAACAGCCTTAATAACCTTCGCGCAGCGTTGGGAGATTGCTGGTTAGGAAGAGGAGGGCTGGCTAGGAACGGGTGCGGCTGCGGGGTAGGAAGCCGTGAAATAGAATTCCGGTTCACGCCGTGTGGGGGATGTGCCGGATTTTCAACGTTACGCCCCGGGGATGATCGCATTTTCGCGTGGTGGATGATTGCATTTTCGCGCGGGGGATGGCCACCGTTTCACGCGAGGCACATCACGACATTGCTCGCCGCGGATCTGTTTTTCGAATGATATCGCTGATCCCGGTCTGATTGAAACCTTTGTAACCGTCCCAGCGTTGCAGAATCTCCAGGTGAGAGCCCAGGCTCCCCTCGCGTCGAAAATGTTCTGCCTGCTCCTCCGTGATCCAGCCTTGTTGCAGAGCACGCACGATACGTTTCTCGGCGACGGGCCATTTTTCTCCTTGGGTGAAGGATTGTTTCAGGTGATCGAAATTGGTGAAGGGTTTCATCGATTCGATACCTTGTTCCGCCAGCTGCTCTCGCGCTGCTTCGAAATCGAACTGGCATTCCAGGTGGTGCATGCCGGCCTGCAGGATCGCTTCGCCATGCAACTTGCACCACATCCCGACGGTTCCCAGAGATTCATGGGGTGGCAATCCCTCATGGGCAAAGTCCCCTGCCACTTCTTTAGGGCTAAGGTCAACATCCGCAAACACAACGATACCTGCAACTGGTTGTTCGAGGACCTGTGCCCCCCAACCTGCTTCGGCACCACCATAGAATCGTTCGCGGCATTTCATTCCTAAACGCTCAAGCAACTTGATAAGGCTTGCGAAATGCTCTCGGCTGCTTCGATAGGTATGGTGGTCATGATTGGCCCAGCCGAGTCCGAGCCGGTTTTGCCGCTTGCCCTGGATCTGCGCCGCATGGTTCCGCCATTGCCAGTATTCACGCTCGGCCGCGAAGAACAAACTGCAGGTCCAATCGACGCCGATCTGATCACAGGCTGCTTCGACCAACCTAAAGGCCTCTTCGAATCCTTGCTGATCACTTTCAAAATCACGACGACGCAGGCGAAAGGTCTCGTAGACTGCAGTGGCCTGTTGAATATGTTTTGGTTCGCAGGTGATCGGTGCCATTCCACTCACCCCATGTCGCTCAATCACCGAGACCGTGGTCGAACCTGACTGGGCGACGACTGCTGTTCTGGATGGCGAATGTCCCTCGCCGTCAATCTTGGCTGCAAGTTGATGAGCGAACAGAAAATCCGACACCGAATCTACTTTCAGGGCGAGGTGAACTTCGTCACTTTGAATCAGCCGAATTGGCGGAAACAAACCGCCGGTGTGACACCACACTGCTCCCGTTTTGGTAGAGACGCAATCAAAGCCAAGGCTTGTCAATTCGTCATCCGTTACCCGGGATTTTCCCAACGCCAAGTGGTCGACCCAGTCCTGCAGTTGTGTGCCCGTCTCGATTCTCATGCGGGCTTGCAGCGTTGCCAGAAACGGAACGGCATCGACAATCTCCTTGACCCATTTCGCGACCCAACGTTGGGTATCTGGGAATTGTCGCCAATCGAATTCTTCACTGACGGTCATGATGATCTCTTGGATTTGGAGAGCGGGTTTGGCCGTGCCGCCTTGGACTGGATTTCTGCTTGCGGTTTCTGATCGCCTGAGATC
>JARGNK010000324.1 GCA_029213145.1 Rubripirellula sp.
ACTCATTGGAAGCCTGGAACCCGCCACGGGTACCACACGCTTACGCTGGGCTGGTACCAGAACGAATTGCTGCGAAGGACCGATCCGAAACAACGGACATTGGGGCAGTTCTTTCAAGAGGAAATTGCTGAACGATTGGGCGTTGATTTCTTTATCGGCCTACCAGAGCATGTTCCAGAAGAGCGGCTTAGCAACGTACAAGGCTATCACCGCTTGGCCGTACTTGGACACTTAAATCAGCTGCCACCGATGATGGTTTTATCCGGCATCTGGCCGCGGTCACTTGTATCGAAGTCGATCCGCACACTGCCGATTTCTAACCCGGCGGATGTCGGCGGCCCCGAGTATCGTCATGTGGAGATCCCATCGGCCAACGGTATTGGCCAAGCACGGGCGATTGCCAAGATTTATGACGTGCTCGCAAGAGGCGGCTCGGATCTGGGGATCAACCCATCGACGTGGAACGAATTAGTGGCTCGCCCGAGTGTTCCCCCCGCCGGATCACGCGATGCCATCTTAAAGCTCGACACTAACTACGGGTTTGGGTTTTCACGCCCAAGTCAAGGCTTTGCGTTCGGCACCGATTCCTCGGCGTTTGGATGCCCCGGCATTGGTGGATCGTTTGGAATGGCTGACCCCTCTGCGGAACTGGGATTTTCCTATCTCACCAACACCCTGAGTTTTCGGATCTTTGACGATCCGCGTGAGCAAGCGGTTCGGCGAGCTTGTTACCAATGCATCGAAAACTTGCAATATCAGCGAAGGGCCGCGTAGCGCGGCACCACCAACTGGCTTAACGATCAAACCGAGTTTTTCAGGATCGCCGCAGGTCTTTTTGCGGCGACAGGCGTTGGGTTTTTCTCCGAACCATTGATTTAATCGACCCGGGACAATCCAGCCTTCTTCTTTCCCGTCGCTCAAGCCAGGCGGATTCTGCGCAAATCAGGCGGTTTGTTCGTGAATCAGGCTGACAGGCGATATCTACGCTTGATGCCTCGTCAGCTACAATAACGGCGTGCACTACAAAAGCCTTCGGCAATCCCTCCATGAGTTATCCACCTACTCCCATGCGTGTTTTGGTTCAAATCTCCGCGGCTCTTTTGCTGCTTGTTCCCGTCGCAACCAACGCGGCAGACAAAGTTGACTTCAATCGCGATATCAAGCCCATCCTGTCGGATCATTGCTATGCCTGTCATGGCCCAGACGCTGACCAACGGCAGGGAGGGGGCGTCGATGGGATGCGGTTGGACACAAAACAGGGTGCCTTCGCCAATTTGGACGGAAATTTCGCGATCGTTCCGGGCGACCTGGAGGCAAGTGAACTGATCCAACGCATCACGTCGGATGATGAAGGCGAGACAATGCCGCCGCCGGATCACCCAAAACAACTTTCTCCTGAACATGTCCAACTTCTGGTTCGCTGGGTCGAAGAAGGCGCCGTCTGGTCGCAGCATTGGGCGTATTCGCCGCTGCAGACTCGGGAACGTCATGGCAACTGGATTGACAGGGAGATCCGATCGAAACTGGCGGGGCAGGGCCTGCAATCTTCCGCGCCAGCCGACCCGCGGATTTTGGTTCGTCGAGCGTATTTTGACATCATTGGATTGCCACCCTCACCAGCCGAGGTAGATGAATTCCTGAATGACCGATCTGGCCACGCCTGGGAAAATCTCATTGATCGCTTGCTCGCATCGCCACACTTTGGCGAAAGGATGGCCATCTACTGGCTGGATTTGGTCCGCTACGCTGACACAGTCGGATATCACGGCGATCAAGATGTGAGCGTTTCACCGTACCGCGATTACGTGATTGATGCCTTTAATGCCAATATGCCATTTGACCAATTCACCAGAGAGCAATTGGCTGGCGACTTATTCCCCGAGCCGACTCAGCAACAACTGGTCGCGTCGGGCTACAACAAGCTTGGCATGATGTCGGCTGAAGGTGGCGCGCAGCCAAAAGAATATCTGGCGAAGTATGCATCAGACCGAGTCCGCACGGCGTCAACCGTCTGGATGGGATCGACGCTAGGATGTGCTGAGTGCCACGATCACAAGTTCGATCCTTTCACTCAGAAAGACTTCTATCAGTTCGCATCTTTCTTCGCGGACATCAAAGAGCGAGGGCTTTACTCGGGTGCCAACAGCAATGGTAACTGGGGGCCAACGGTTCGGGTTCCGGATCAGGAGTTAAGTGATCTGTTAGCCCCTGTCCAAAAGCTGATTGGCGAATTGACAGACGAGTATCAGACCGCAGATCTGAAAGAATCGATGGGCATCTGGGCCAACAAGTTGCGTCGTCGTGATGACGACTGGAAGGTGCTGACACCACTGGAGGCGACGGCTTTACACGGAACCAAACTCGAGGTGTTAGCGGATCAATCGTTGCTCGCATCAGGCCCCACCGGCGGAACAAATACATACACCATCAAGACAAAAGTTCCGATCGCTGAAGTGCGTGGTTTTCGCGTTGAGGTGCTGCCACATGAATCACTGCCGCATCAAGGCCCCGGTCGGGCAGGCAATGGCAACTTTGTCATGAGTGAGTTCGAGGTGGCAATCGTGGATGGGGAGGGGAACCTGAATCAACTCCCGTTCTCGACAGCGAAAGCAAGTTTTGAACAGGAAGACTCCAACAAAGCCAATCCATTCGAGGGTTGGAAAGCCATCGCGGCGATTGACGGTGATACGAAGGGCGCAACCTGGGGCTGGGCCGTGATGCCGGTATTTGGAAAAGCAAACGAGTGGGTAGTTGAATTGGAAGCGACGAGTCCTGCGACTGTGGGGACGGATTTGGTTATCACCATCAAGCAAAACCACGCAAATCCAGACCACACTTTGGGACGTATTCGATTGTCTGCTACCCCGGGAGACGTGCAGCTAGACCCACGACTTGAGCTACCCGCTGAAGTGAAGCCCATTGTCCAACTGACGGCTGAGCAACGTAACGAACAGCAGACCCAACAGTTGCTCGAATACTATCGGACCATTGCCCCCGAATTAGCGACGGTACGCCAGCAATTAAAAGAAGCAAAGGAAAAACAGACGAAGCTGGAAAACGACCACACTCGCCTGACACTGGTCACCCAAACTGTTGAGCCACGCGAAATGCGTGTTTTGCCGCGAGGCAATTGGATGGATAATAGCGGTGAAGTGGTCACGCCCAATGTTCCCCACTTCTTACCTTCCCTGAAGCTAGCTGAACAGCGCCGGGCGAATCGTCTGGATTTAGCTAATTGGTTAACATCTGCAGAGAATCCATTGACCGCTCGAGTGATCGTCAATCGCTTTTGGAAATTGTTTTTTGGTGCC
>JARGNK010000106.1:0-10403 GCA_029213145.1 Rubripirellula sp.
GCTGGTGCTGTTACTGCACTACTAAACACCAGATTCGAAATCAATCGATTGCTTTCGGGCATTCTAGTCATGACCGCACTCTACTCGGTCAACTTGCGCATTCTTGGCAAAAGTAATGTCCCGCTATTATCAGAGCCAACCGTGATGGATTACTCCGATTGGTTAGCTTTGCAGCTATTTGGTGAACAGGATTTTGTGCGGATCGCGCTGTGGGAAGCCTCGACGAGGGATTTTGCTGCGTTGCTTATGATGCTTGCGATTGCACTTTCGGTCGGCGCTTTGCTTGCGGTCTTTTTTCGGACCAATAGCGGCTTAGCAATGCAGGCCATTGGTGATAACAGTCGCATGACGCGGGCGTTGGGGGTGAATGTAAAGCGAATGACGATTTTCGCATTGGTGATTGGCAATTCCCTGATTGCGACTGCTGGATCACTGTTAGCACAATTTCAAGGGTTTGCCGACGTCCAGATGGGGATTGGAATGCTTGTATGGGGCGTCGCAAGTGTCATTCTTGGTGAGTCGCTAGTGGGAACCAAAAAGATTGGTTTTTTGATTGCCGGAGCTGTGATGGGCTCAGTACTATTTCGACTGTTGGTGGCGATCGCACTGCGTTGGGGATTGAACCCCAATGACCTAAAGCTGATTACGGCGGGTTTTGTGTTTGCTGCTTTGGTGCTCCCCAAATTTTTGTCACGCAGCACGACTCTTCTAAGGATCAAGAACCGTGCTTGAGATCAAGGGAATTCATAAAACGTTTTTTCCAGAGACGCCGAATCAAGTGCGGGCTCTGCGGGGTGTCGATTTGCAGATTGACCCGGGATCATGGGTGAATGTAATCGGAACGAATGGTTCTGGAAAATCGACGTTACTGAATGCCGTCGCAGGGGCGTTCCGGCTCGATCAAGGAAAAATTCTGCTTGATGGTCACGACATCACCAATTGGCCTGAGCATCGACGTGCAAAATTGATTGGCCGTGTGTTTCAAGATCCATTTAGTGGCACGGCTCCATCAATGACGATCGCGGAGAATCTCGCGCTGGCGGCGCGGCGTGGGAAATTTCGTGGTTTGGGGTTTGCTTTGAAATCAAAATGGAGAGATGAACTGCGGGACCGGGTGGCTGCGATGGGGCTAGGTTTGGAAGATAAAATCGATAAGCCAATGGACACGCTGTCGGGCGGCCAACGGCAATCAATCACGTTGTTGATGGCTGGACTGGTGCGTCCTGCGTTACTGTTACTGGATGAACACACGGCAGCCTTGGACCCTAAGAGTGCCGACAAGATCATTCAACTCACGGAAACATTCATCAGTGAACACCGGCTCACCACCATTATGGTGACTCATTCAATGGATCAAGCCGCCAATTTTGGAGATCGTGTCGTGATGATGCACCGGGGGGCGATTCGCCACGATATTTCCGGGCTCGCCAAACATCGCCTGCGAGCGGCTGATCTGATTTCTAAGTTTGACGAAATCAGAAGATCTGATTTGCTCGATGAATCCGCTGCTGAAATGCTGAGGTCGCAATATGTTTGATCTACAGCGAATGATTCACTGCACAGTGTACGGGGGTTGAAGGGCGATGACACACGTGGTGATGCTTGTTCGTCGTTTTGCGCTTGGCGTAATGCTAATTATTGCAGCGATTGCGATTCTGTTATGGTCGGATCCAAAACGAATCGGGGCAGATAAATCAGTCGATGCTTCGACGCAAATCGCCGTGGTGACTTATGCCAGCATCCCCGTTCTTGAGGAAGGGGTCAAAGGTTTCCTGGCCGGTTTGAAAGATGGCGGATTCGCAGACGGGCAAAATTGTCAGATTCGAATCTTCAATGCAGAGAATGACCGCACAACAGCCGCGCTGATCGCGAAAGAGATTGTTGGCGATACTTACGATCTGGTTGGGACGATTTCGACACCCACTTTGCAGGCTGTCGCCGCAGCGAATGTGGAAACGAAAATGAATCATGTCTTCTCGCTGACCACAGATCCCTGGGGGGCAGGAATCGGAGTTAGTCGTGACGACCCGTATGATCATCCACCGTACATGACTGGCTATGGATCGCTTCAGCCAGTCGAAGCATTGTTCAAGCTTGCCCTCGAGGCAAATCCAAAGCTTCAGAGAGTTGGTGTTGTTTGGAATCCGTCAGAAGCAAACTCTGAATCCTCAACTCTTGCGGCGCGGGCTGCCTGCAAAAAACTCAATGTTGAGCTCATTGAAGCCACGGTTGACACCTCGTCCGGGGTTGTCGATGCCGTGAATTCTCTAATCAGCCGAAGTGTCGAAGCGGTTTGGTCGGGTGGAGATTCGACCGTGGCGTCTGCCCGCGATGCGATGATTTCAGCGACCTCAAAGGCCAAGATCCCATTGTTCACGAATATGCCCAATGACATTCAGCAGGGTGCGTTGTTTAGTCTCGGAGCTGATTATTATCAAGTCGCCTACGAGGGGGGGCTGCTTGCGGCGCGGGTTTTGGAAGGTGAGTCACCCAAGCAGATCCCCGTCGAGAATGTGGTTCCAAAACAACTCGCCCTCAATTTTCAAGTTTTGCCAACCTACTCAAAAAACTGGACGTTTGGAAAAGACTGGGCTACGCAAGCGGCGATGACGATCGATCGCGACGGCAACTTGGTCGTTAACGAAAAAACAGGCTCAGCGGAAGCAGACAATGAAGAGAATTGACCGCGAGATTTATCCGAATCGATTTATCCGAATCGATTTATCCGAATCGATTTATCCGAATCATAGAGCAACCGTTTGTCAATCTGATGTCGAGCCCCTCTCGTCTTCACAGGCGAAGTGTCAATCGCGGGGGGCTGTCGAAAATGGAGCAACAGGAACTGCGACTTTGAAAAAAACGGACCATTTGTGCATCATCGGCTGACGCAGTTACTGAACGTGACAGGAGCTTGAATTTAGGTTGTTACCCCTAATTGCGAGGGGATTTAACTGCCAGGGGTCTTTGCTGGTTAAGCACGAGGGTTTTCTGGGACATTGAAAACGCTGGAGGCGGAGGGTTGAGGCGCCGTTCATTGCTCGGCGTTACACAATTCAATTACTTGATAGTTGGGCATTCACTTTGATGGAACACCTGTTCGACGGGCAACAACTCAGTCACCGCCGGGAACTTCAGACGCATGGTGTGCAGATAGCAGAGTCATGAAAGTCAATCCCTATCAGTCTTTCCCTAAGCCGCCATCATCAGAGGCTAAGCAATCGGTCGATGATGACCGTACGCTTCCCGAATCTGTCACCGATTTGCGAGCAAAACGTAACCGCTGGAATTTGAGATGCTACCTTTTGGCGTTTTTGTTTGTTGTCCTGGCCGGTGCTCTCTGGAGCACGTCTCAAATATTGCTGAAGAATGAAGAGTTCTGGTTGCGAATTACCAACTGGATCTCGCTGTTACTGTTCGCCGATGGCGCGTTTTGTTTTGTCTTTGGTCCAATCGCTTGGTTCTGGACGGGGCAGCACAAACGCTTAGGCGTCGATCGTGATGATTTCGATACGGTACCGCGCCGTTGAATTCGGGTCCCGAGTATTTGCAAGTTTTTTCATCTAGGTCCTCATTTCAGGAGACGGATTTCGCGCTCGGAAATTTGCGAGTTGCGAGATCTGTTTCCACTCTCCGAGAAGATTCCATGAACCGTCCATTCTACTTCGTCTTGTTTCTGTTGGTGGCAGTCCCCTGTTGGGCCGACGTCCGTCTCCCAAAAATTTTGGGGTCCCATATGGTGCTACAGCGGGAATCGGAGGTGATGCTTTGGGGCTGGGCTGATCCAGGGGAATCAGTGACAGTCGTTGGTGACTGGATCGACCAAGTCAAGTTAGTCACAGCAGACAGGGAAGGAAGGTGGCAGATTGCCCTGTCGACTGGAAAAGCGGGCGGACCTCATTCGATTACCGTTTCCGCAGGCAACCGCATTCAACTGGACGACATTCTGTTTGGTGAGGTGTGGATTGGGTCGGGGCAGTCAAATTTGGAAATGCCCCTGACTAAAGTTTCCGGGGCCTATACGGGAATCAAAGACTACGAGCAGGAAATTGCCGCCGCGGACTACCCAGACATTCGCTTGTTTCAAGCGGGCAACTTCAGCAGCAAGGAAGCGTTGGAGGATGTTGAAGCGGGGATTTCAATGTATGGAATCCCTCCGGCGAAGTGCCAATGGTCAGCATGCACTCCCGAGACCGTGTCCACCTTTGCGGCAACTGCTTATTTTTTTGCTCGGGAGCTTCATCAAGATTTGCAAGTCCCGATCGGGATCATTGATTCATCTTGGGGAGGTACCCCTGCGGAAGCATGGACACCGGCTGCCGGATTAAAAAAACTTGGTTACGCACGCGAGCTTGAGCAAGCGAATGCGTTGCCTCAAAAACCGGATCAGAAAATACCGACGCGACTTTACAATGGAATGATCCATCCGCTTCGTAAGTTTCGCATCCGCGGTGTCGTTTGGTATCAGGGCGAGGGGAATGCGCAACGCGCCGATCGGTACCGTGACTTGTTTTCGATGATGATTACGCAGTGGAGGGCGGCTTTTGGTTACGAATTCCCGTTCCACTACGTGCAAATTTCTCCGTTCAATTATCGTGGTGTCAATTCGGCACTCCTCCGCGAGGCGCAGTTTGACACGCTTTCACTCGGCAAGACTGGCATGGCTGTCACCATGGACATCGGTAACTTGACCGACATTCACCCTAAAAACAAACAAGAGGTCGGTCGACGACTCGCTCTATCTGCGTTAGCCAAAGATTATGGTAAAGATCTCGTCGATTCCGGCCCGGTCTATCAATCGAGCGTCGTCGAGGGGCAAACGGTTCGCCTGAAATTTTCGTATTCTGCGGGTCTGACGACGGTGGATCAGGCTGCGCCGAACTCCTTCGAAGTTGCCGGCAGCGATAATGTTTTTCACGCAGCTAAAGCGAGCATTGTTGGAGAAGAAGTGGTCGTTTCAGCAGCCGAGGTTTCGGAACCTAAATCGGTGCGTTTTGCTTTTTCCAATGATTCCATGCCCAACCTGACAAACCATGCTGGGCTTCCCGCATCCTCGTTCCGCACCAATCGGCGAGATAGCGACTAAAGTTGACAATCATCGTTGAGCACGAGGGTCGGCTGGTTTTGTTCCCGGAAAGGACAAGTTGCGAAGGATCGGAAAAATGCGAATCGCGACTCCGGTCCGAGTGGCACAGCGTTGTTCGATTTGGCGAGAAGGATCGACGCGTTGACCGGGCATGTAGTCGATTGGTTTTTTGCATCACTTAGTTTTTCCGTAGCATTGTGAGATTGCTTCGGTGTTATCAACGGACCGGATCGCCCACCCTGCATTTAGGTCACGCACCTTGTGAATTTGTCCTGTTTTTTTTTGAGCTTAGGCCAGATCGTTGATCCGAACTTGAATTAGTGGTCCAGTTTGCGAAGGGAGCGCGCACCCTATTTTGGCCCCATTTCCGGAGCTTTTTGCCATTGCTGGGGAAGAACTCGCGTTAATCTCTGAAAACTTTGTTTATACCCGCTAAACTTTTCCGTGAGGAAAGGCGAGGACAAGGAACGGAAAACGGCGTGAGCGATAAAACACCCTTCGACGCGACGGCGGCCCATCAGAAGGACCTGGTTTCGCCGGATTCGTCAATGCCCGTGGAGCCACTTGAACGCATCGGTCGCTACGAGATTCAAAAGGTTCTCGGCAGGGGTGGCTTCGGCGTTGTTTATCTGGCGTACGATGAACAACTGAAGCGTTTGGTTGCGATCAAGGTGCCGCACGCCGAATTAATCTTGCAACCGGAAGATGCCGAGGCTTATTTGGCGGAAGCTCGCACTGTTGCCAATCTAGATCATCCTGCCATTGTTCCGGTCCATGATGTCGGCAGCACGGAGGAATGCCCCTGCTACATCGTATCCAAGTATATCGACGGCACGGATCTCGCCACAAAACTCAAGACGACCCGATTGAAATATCGAGATGCTGCCGATCTCGTTGCGACAGTAGCAGAGGCGATTCACTACGCCCACAAAAAGGGTCTTGTTCATCGGGATATCAAACCGGGGAATATTTTAATCGACCGCAATGGTCAGCCACACGTCGTTGATTTTGGCTTGGCATTGCGCGAAGAGAATATTGGCGAGGGACCAAAGTATGCCGGTACGCCGTCGTACATGAGTCCTGAACAGGCCCGTGGTGAAGGACATCGCGTGGACGGCCGCAGCGACATTTTCAGCTTGGGTGTTGTGTTGTATCAATTGCTTGCTGGTCGGCGTCCGTTTACGGGTGAAACCAGAACCGAGTTGCTCGAGCAAGTTACCAATCGTGAAGCGAAGCCATTGCGGCAATATGATGAAAAACTGCCGAAGGAATTAGCGCGTATTTGTCACAAGGCGATGGCCAAACGCGCGACGGAAAGGTATTCGTCCGCCTTTGATCTGTCTGAGGATTTGCGACTGTTCCTTTCGGAGTTGACTGTGATTCAGAGTGGCACAACGCCCAGTGGGATCACTGTGGTGAACTCCTCAAGCGACGGTCCCACCGCGTCGACAACTTCAGTAGATGCGATTTCAACGTCGTTGGCTTCGGGCAGCTTGGTTATTTCGGAAAACCAGCCATTGATGATCGTGCCGAAAGGGCTCCGCTCCTTTGACGTTCATGATGCAGATTTCTTCTTGGAGTTACTGCATGGCCCCCGAAATCGAGACGGTTTGCCTGACAGTTTGCGATTCTGGAAGACTCGCGTCGAGGAACTGGACCCAGATAGTACGTTTTCGGTCGGATTATGTTACGGCCCTTCTGGATGCGGCAAATCGTCATTGTTCAAAGCCGGACTCCTGCCTCTTTTGTCCGAGGAGGTGATTTCCATCTACATCGAAGCGACCGCGAATGAGACAGAAGCTCGTCTGCTGCATGGCTTGCGAAAGAGATGTCCGACTCTTGATTCGAATCTGGGCTTAAAAGAAATATTTGCTTCATTGCGAAGAGGCCATGGAATTCCGGCTGGCGAGAAAGTACTGATCGTGATCGACCAGTTCGAGCAGTGGCTGCACGCGAAGAAAGAAGAAGAAGCCACTGATCTAATGCAGGCCTTGCGGCAATGCGATGGTAGCCGCGTGCAATGCATTGTGATGGTCCGAGATGATTTTTGGATGGCAGTGACGCGGTTCGGAATGGACTTGGAAGTCGATTTCTTGCCCGGCGTTAACATGGCACCAGTCGATCTTTTTCCGGTCCGACATGCCGAGCGCGTGTTGGCCGCTTTTGGACGAGCTTTCGGAGCCTTGCCAACAGAGATCGGAAGGATCACGAAAGAACAAAGGAATTTCATTAAGCAGTCCGTCGCGGGGCTTGCTGAAGAAGGAAAAGTCATTTGTGTTCGACTAGCGTTATTCGCCGAGATGATGAAAGGCCGCGATTGGACGCTCGCCGAGCTCAAAAAGGTTGGCGGAACGCAAGGCGTGGGCGTCAACTTTCTCGACGAGATCTTTACAGCACAAACGGCCGTCCCGCGTCATCGGATGCACCAGAAAGCTGCGCGGGCTGTGCTAAGAGCTCTGCTGCCAGAGTCAGGCTGCGACATCAAAGGTTACATGAAATCCACTGCGGAGCTGATGGAATCGAGTGGGTATGGAAAGCGTCCGAAAGATTTCGATGATCTAATTCGCATTCTGGACAGTGAGGTCCGGCTGATCACACCGACCGATCCCGAGGGAAAAGAGGTCGACGAGCAGGCTGCACCAACACGAGCGGACCAAACATACTTTCAGTTGACGCATGACTATCTCGTTCATTCGCTGCGGGAATGGTTAACGCGAAAGCAAAAAGAGACCCGAAAAGGACGCGCGGAGCTCAAACTCTTCGATGCATCGGTCACCTGGAACTCGAAGCCGGAGAACCGTTTCCTGCCGTCTTGGTTCGAATACCTAAAGATTCGTTTGTTCACAAACGACAAAACCTGGACCGCTCCTCAACGGAAAATGATGTCGCAGGCCGGGCGGGTTCACGGGATTCGGACGACGCTTGCCTTGATTTTGTTGGGCACCTTCGTTGTCGGTGGGCTATCGGTTCGAAATGCGATTGAGCGTCAACAACAGCAGCTTGTCGCCGAAAAGCAGCAAGAACAAAATGCTGCCGAAGCGGCGCGATTGGTCGAAGGGTTGCTTCGTGCCGAGACCTCGCAAGTGAACGCTGTTATCTCGAACTTGGCCGAATATCGCACCTTTGCCAACGCCGACCTGAGTGTGGCGTATACCGATTCGCCAGACGAATCCAATGCGAAGCTCCATGCTGCGTTGGCAATGCTGGCTGAAGATAGATCTGTGTTGACGTTTCTCCAGGAGCGTTTACTGTCGGTTACGCCTGCCCAATTTAATTCGGTGTGTAATCTACTGAGCGGTTACCAATCGGAACTGATCCCTGTTTATCATGAAATCGCAACGAACCCCAGCGAAAAATCGGCCCGGCGGTTTCAAGCGGCCTGCGCACTTGCAAATTACGCACCCGATTCTGAAATTTGGCAGGAGGAATCATTCACTCGGTTCGTGTCCGCTCATCTTGTGGAAGTTTTGCCTTCCGAACTGTTGCTGTGGCGCAACGCCCTGCGTCCGGTCAATCGCCATCTCCGGGATTCACTCGAAGCGATTTATCGTGACACGGACGAGGGAGAGCAAGTGCGTAGCTTCGCGACCGATACGCTTGCTGATTATCTGAGCTCTGACGCCTTGGGGCTGTTTCAGTTGCTGACCGATGCGAATGAAGCACAGTTCAAACTGATTTTCGATAAACTCATTCCACATCGCGAACGCGCGATCGCTTTAGCGGATGTGGTCGTTCGAGAAAATGCGAGCCCAAATGCCAACGAACAGGTAAAAGATACGTGGGCCAAACGTCGAGCGAATGCCGCGGTCATGCTTTTGCGGATGCGGGCTGCCGACAACGTATGGCCTTTGTTGAAACACAGCCCCGACCCTCGCGTTCGCAGCTACATCATTCACTGGTTAAGCCCCAGGGGCGCGGATCCACAGCCGATCATTGACCGTTTCGAGCAAGAAACTGACGTCACGGCCAAGCGAGCATTGTTACTGTGTCTAGGCGAATTTGAATTGCCTGATTCTCAGCAGCAACCGCTGGCCGCAATGCTGCTGGAGCTTTATCGAACTGACCCCGATGCAGGACTGCATGCTGCGGCTGAATGGCTGCTTCTGCAGTGGAAACAACAGGAGGCGATTGCATCGATCAACGAAGAGCTGAAGCAAGCGGATGCGCTGAGCGTCGCAGCAACGAAACGCGATCAGCACTGGCACGTGAATAGCCAAGGTCAGACCTTTGTCACGCTCGATGCTGGTGAGATGCAAATAGGATCGCCAGACTCAGAACCGGGGCGATCATCGGCTGAGCAATTGCACCGAGTGAAGATCGGCAGGCGGTTTGCCATCGCTTCGAAGGAAGTCACGAGGGCCGAGTGGCGTACTTTTGCCACGGCCCATCCAGGTGTCTATTCACCCGACCAGGAGCGACTTGAAGTCTTCAGCGGTCAAGAAGACTCACCCATGATCGCGATGGTTTGGTTTGAAGCAGCATGGTATTGCAACTGGCTAAGTGAACAGGAAAAAATCCCTCAGGATCAATGGTGCTATGAGCCGAATGAAAAAGGCGAATATGGCCCCGGGATGAAAACCAAGGACAACTTCTGGAACCTGAGTGGATATCGATTACCAACCCAGGCAGAGTGGGAGTTTGCCTGTCGGGCAGGAACCAGCACCAGGCGTTATTACGGCGCTGCGGATTCGCTGCTTCCAAAGTACGTCTGGTATCAATCGAACGGTGAAACTCACTGCTGGCCGGTCGCACAGTTGAAACCCAACGACTTTGGCCTTTTCGATATGCAGGGAAATGTGATCGAGTGGTGTTACAACACGTTCGAAGATTACCCGGACAATCAAGAGCAGGTTTTTCCTGACACCCCCATCACTGGAGAGATTCTTGAAACGAAACCCCGCTTGCTACGCGGCGGTTCCTATTACCTGGAATCATCAAGCGTCCGTTCGGCTTATCGTTACTCCTCACAGCCAACCGATCGAATATTCACCTACGGATTTCGTCCTTCAAGGACATGTTCTGCTCCGCCCTAAACTCGCATCGCGATCGGCAGCAAAACGAGCGACCATCTCAGCTTGAATGGACTTGCGACCCTGAGTTATGACACCAGTCACGGTCATCTCTTAATCCGCAAGGCAGCAGGGTGGCGTCTGAGGTGATGACGCACACGGTGATCACGCACAGAGTGATGTCGCGTCCACCTCTGCAGGGAACCTGGATCTAATCATTTTCCGCAATTGATCCGTACGGCTAACGCTATGCATCCGGCTAATGTGATGCGCCCGAGCGTTCGATTCTCGACGTCAGCCCAGCGTGATAC
>JARGNK010000106.1:10503-27085 GCA_029213145.1 Rubripirellula sp.
CAAATCAGCGTGATACCAAATCAGCGTGATACCAAATCAGCGTGATACCAAATCAGCGTGATACCAAATCACGCAGCTGGAAAGCTGAGCACGCCGAGAGCTTAATTAGACGACGCGGAATTGAGTTCTTCATCGAGAGTGACAATTATCTCGATAGGATCGAGTTGTCCTTCCGAGATTTTTGTGGTCAGACCGCTCGTGTAGTAGTCAGCGTAACGTCTTGGAACAGTGCTTCCATGGCTATGCAATTCCGAGGCTAGATCTTCCGTCAATACGATTTGAACGACAACGATATCGTAATCTCCAGGCGGAAGTCCGACGCCACCATCCTGATCAGCAGGTTGGAAGCTTCCGTCGTCTGAAATACGGCTCGCAAATCGTACTTGGTCGCTCTTTCTTTTAAATTCGATGCTCCCAGATCGAACCGGCTCCCCATCACTGAATCTGACGATTCCGGAAACGGGCCCGACGGATCCACCGCATCCCAAAAACGATACGCAAAGCACGGCCAAGAAGGCGGGAGCCAGGAATGCCCTCCTTCGGGCATGGCTGTTATCGTTGATCATTGGTCTAGCTCGATCACTCTCGCGTCTTTTCGATTTGCTAGTAAGCCAAGCACTCTCGTGTCGATCTGCGGATTGAAGAAGCGGACGCTTCCGTCGACCATCGCGAAGTGAACTCCTCCCGGGTGCCAACTTCCGAAGGAGAACATATCCGCCAGTACGTCATCTGATCCGTTAGCCAATCGCAGTCCTGGGCCGGCGAGCCGACAGGATGCAGGCAAATGGTCTCCATCATACGCAGGCGAATCAAATGGAAACTCAGCAAGCTGCGTTGTTGGCACAAATTTCTCACCGAACAAAAAGGTGTTGGATGTGCCGTCAAACACCGATGCCATTCGGACGCGATCGATGGGGGCGATCGCTTTTCCGTTCTTGCATTGCGGCCGCACACTGATGATCACCCCAGAGCCATTGCCCCCGAAGTAAAAATCGGTCGGTGCGCCGGTTGACCCCGGTGAGAGGTCACCATGGTTGCCCGCATAATCACAGAGTGCCCCCTCCACGTCTGCTTCAACCTTTCCCTTTCTCGGTGGAACTGGGCATCCGCAAGGCAGAGTACCGCCTCCGCCAGTGACCGTTGTTCTTAATCGACGAATCCCAATAGGTTGCTCGCCGCTACGACGTGAGGGGCAAAGAAATATGTCGGGAATCACGGTCCGAGTTTCTTGATCATGTTCATGCCATGGTTTTGAAAAATCCCATTTTTGGGCCAACGCTACTTCCTCGAGAAATGGCATCACGCGAGCAAGCCAAGTCGGAGTTTCCAGGCCGCACTGATCGACAGGGCCGGCATCGGGTCGTGATTCGTAGCGTGCTGGCGGAAAGTACCGGTAGGTGTTGTGGTGCATCTGGGTTGCCAATGCCAGTTGCCGCACCCGATTTGAACAATCAGTGCGTCTGGCCGCTTCTCTGGCAGCTTGGACCGCAGGAAGCATCATGGAGATCAAAACACCAATGATTGCAATGACGACCAGCAGTTCGACGAGGGTAAAGCCCCGTCTCAATGCGACATTCTTCATTCGATAGCCTACGCGGTGATAAATACGGTCGGGCCACATCCGACAAATAAAACTATACTCCGAGAACGAGAGGAATGAACAGGCTTCGAATGATTCCCGGCTTTTCTAATACGACTACATTTTCTATCCAATTGTTCCCTTTTCACGCCGTTCTGCTCGGACATTCCCGACTGCGATTCGATTGAAAACTAAAGTACCGGTCGACCACCTCCTGAATTCGTTCACGAAGGTCGCTCACAGCTGTGACGAGTGTTGGGAAAATTCCGATTCAAACTGTTCGATTTTTCCCTTGGTTACTGATGGGGGAACTGGCAGCACCCTTCCATCTGATTTTCTGAGGATTGCTCAAATTCTGGGGCAAGATCCTTTTTGTCTAACTCGCCTTGCTCGGGCGAACCCCAAGAATCAGATTTTGACGGCCGCTGATGAGGCGTCATTGAAAGGGCCAGAGATCGCTCGTTTTTCGATTGAAATCGTTACAATCCGGTACATAAGTTCTTGCAGGATGGATGGATGAGGCGACGACACTTAGTGGCTGATGGCGATTCGACGTCCTCTTCATCACCCGCAGACGAGTGCCGCAGGCGTTGGGTAATTTGCCTGGAACTTGGCTTCAGAAACTAGAGGCAATTCAATTCCCAGCCACTTATTGCTTTTCCAGCAACTGCTCAAAGAATGCCTGCGTCAGATCTTGGGCTTCATCCGTATCCTGATCGCGCCGGTTGGCTTATGAATTGAGCGGTGGCCAGTAGGCCTGACCGAACAACCAAAGTCGAAAACGGAGCCTGTGTTGATTCCTGAATTCAATTGGTTGACTCGCGCAGTTCTTCTCGCTTCGGTGCGGAGAAGCCAACGATTTTCAGATTAACCTTTCCCGCAACAGCATCTCCTTCTTCCCGGCTTGCCTGATCTAGTTGGACCTCCCCATTGATGAGTTTGATGGAAGCAGGATTCACAGCCAGCATTGTGAAAAATGCAATCCAGCCCCCTTCAATCAGGATACCGTTGACAGGAACCTCTTTTTTCGAGGGATGGAAGTCTTCCGGCTTCACTTTAGCGATGAAGGTCAGGGTCTTACCGTCGCTTTCCCGAACTCCAGTGAAGATGATGGTTGGTGTCTGAATTCCGTCTTTGGCTTTATCGTCGTAGTGATCGCTTAACTTGGTGGTCACTCCCATTTTGGTGAACGCGATCGCCTTCGATGCCATTCTAAATTCGGCACTCGTTTCACCGAGCGATTCCGGTGCTTTAGGGCTTTTCGTTGTCCAACTCGCTCTGAATTTTCCTTGGATCTTTCCGTACTCGATGACAAGCCCAGGAATTCGCGGACCAACATTTAGAGCGATCGGCCACTTTCCTAGTTGTTTTTCGATGGCGTCTCGACGAGTTACGACAAATTCCCGCGCGCGGCGAACATCTTTTTGAAAACGTGATTTGCTAAGCACCACTCCGGAAAGCAAATCTTCCACGCGCTCAATCTCTTTCAACAGTTCTGCTTCGTTCCATCGCGATGCGAGGAGAGTCTGAAGGGTTTGAAGGTACCGCTGACGTGTTTCCGGTAGGCGATAAAGATGATTCGCTAACGCTGAGTTGGAATGAACGGCAAGGTTTGCAATCGGTTCAATGACCCGAGGAACTTCTGTCGTGAATGCTGAGTCGGTACCCCAGGGCAGAAAATACAGTTTCGAATCTTTGGGGTTCTCGTAGATGAAAAAATTATTCTGATTGTGGGTGTAGCCATCCCAAAAACCAATCAAGCTCTCGGTTGCCCAGAACTTCAAAAATGAATCCAGATCAACGAGTTCATCTAGCTTCTCGATATCGATCTTGGGCTCTTTCAGAAAATCCGTAAGTTCATCGATTTTGGTTTCGGAATTCTTTTTGAGCTTCTTCTTGTATTCAAAGCGTTTTTTTGTTGAGGGCAAGACATCGGCGAGGGTTCCCTCGGCCAGCAAGCCGGTGCCATCACCAAACACTCGTTCCAGCATGGGAGGCTTGATGGACTCCACATGTGAATAGACGCCAAGCGACTTACCATTGACCGTGACGAGAGCGAAGTTGCAGCGTGGCGACGGAACACCCGCCTCTGCGAACAACTTGTAGGATAGATACTGACTTAACTTTGATGGATCCTGCTTATTGTTGTTCAGCGTGATTCGGTCGAGTGCACCAAAGGGTAACTGATCGCGGTAGCGATTGAAACGAATCTTGAGCGATGGACGATTCTCATCTAACGATCCAAGAAATCCTTTTTTTCGGATCCCAACCTGTTTGATTTCTAAACCATTAATCGTGACGTCAGCTTTCACGTATTCAAAGGGTGAATCGGCTGGCTCTTCGGCACTCAACGAACCAAGGAAGTCACGGGCCTGCTTTCGAATGATGTCCCAGTCCGCCGGCTCGATGCGAATATCGACCTTCAAAAGATGGGTCGGATCAAAGAGGTGGTCGGGATTCGTCGCTGCGGTCGATCTCCCCTGCGGACCACTCTGCTTCTCCTGCAGACCACTCTCCGCAAATGCCGCGTTGTTTTGCACCAAAAAAGAAAGCAAGACTAAGAGCGAGGTGGCATGAAAGACCGCGTGTATCAATTTGTAAAGCATGGCAAAGTTTTTTGCGGTGAATGGTATTAAAGCCACAAATTGCTGCCTCGGTTTAATCTTGAACGAAAGGGCTCGCCCATCGGGACCAGTTGACTGGATGCAGCGAAAAGGGGGCGATGGCCACCATCCTCTTCGTAATCGCGAGTGGAAGCTAGCGTTTACCGCCATTTCGGGAAGATTGATCCGAGCAGTCATACGTGCGACGTGCCGATCACGAAATGGATCGGCATGAACGTACCACTGCGATGATGACGGCTTCACGCGAGGAGTCAATCGCTCAGGCGGCAAGCTCATGCGGTATGCTAAGTCGGCGCGGCCTGGGGCTTGCCAGGCCCCCTGTTCTCTCGCATGCACTCAATATCACACATGCGAGGCGGTCGGTTTGACGGCGTGAACCCATCATCCGCCTCTGTTCGCTTTGGCGGGCAGTCATCTTCCGCCAGTCTTTTATTTTGCAGCCCACAGGTTTACGTGCGGCGGTTCATTTGCAGGCGAACGGAATGGTCTTATTTAGATTGACGGTTTGTCACCCACAACAGTCCCTGGCTGACCAAATCAAGATAACGAGCATCCCCGACCGTTTCATTGTTATGCCCGAGCGTCGTGCTGAAGATCCGCGTCTTCTTTGGCCCATATTCGTTAACCCACACAACTGCAGCTTCAGCACTGCGGCCTTTCGCGTTTGGGTTTTCTTTTAGTTCGCGTTTTCGGGGTTTCTGCATTTGTGTTCCGCGGGCTAAGACCGTTGTGCCGGCGTAAACGCGGATGTTGTTGTACAGCTCTTCATTAATCGTCGTCCAATTCTTCAATCCGCCCGTTGCGGGATGATCGTCAATGACGTAGTCGACATCGATAGGCGATTGCGGTCCGTGCCCGGTGGACTGCACACCAATCATTTCATACCAAGCGAAGTTATCAGCGCCGGGCTCAACCGGGGAGCGAAAATCGCCCCAGCGGTAGCTGTGCATCGCGCAATGGAGATTGACAGCGGGCACTCCATCAAGGTGAGCCTTTAAGATCCGGTCGACGTATGGACGCTCAATCACCGATGCGGAGCACTCATCGTGGATGACCACATCGTAGGCATCAGCCCAGTCATCGGATTCATAAATCTCAAAGCGTGTCTTCGTCGAACCCTCAGGATTAAAGACCACTGTGACTTCCGCGTCGATTCGTTTTTCAATCCCCTCTTTCAGAAGTTTTGTTTGCGTTGCGTAATCGTGGCAGCAGCCTCCAGCGACCAACAAAACCTTCAGCTTTTTTGTTGATTGAACCTCCTCGGCTCGAAGCATCATCGAAGGAACAAACAGCGCGATCAGAATCAGAAGTGCGAAGCGGTGGTTCATTGCGTTCTCATTCGCAAAGGAAAATTGACAGATTAAAGAGTCCGATAGTTTAATCGGTCCACACCACGGGTTGGAGGCTCGGCGGATCAGCGGAGCAGGCTTTCCCAGAAGTCTTTCGCCGCTTTGGCATCGGTCAAGTTAGGGACTTCCTGTCGCGCGTTGCTCCAGTCGGGTGAAATGGGTGGCAGAATCTCACGAGTCGCTCACAGGCAGAAACGCCCTCGAGGGGTGGTCGGAGAAGGGAGAAGGGAAATCGCGATCGTGAATACCGCTGCTGGCTACCGAGATCACGATCCACGTCGCCAGAGGTTCGCTCTACCAAGAGAAGTCGCTGTGACTGGCGGAACTGTGACTGGCGGAAATCTCCGGGGCTGATGCCAGCATGGTCCAGCGGTTCCGGTAGCTAAACGGTGTACAAATCACCGACTTGCCTGCGTCGCACGATTTGAATTCATGGCACCGAATGAAAAATTTGCCAACGCGAATGACGTTGCGGATCGACTGATCGATCCAAAACCTCGTTTTCACTCACCGATTACCGATCCAACTGACAGGCCGATGGTGAATCGTTTTGCCGGTTCACATGCCGCTCACCGAAAAACCGACTGAGGCCGAACCTCAGCGAATCAATTTGAGCAGTTGCAAGCAGGTTTCACTCCGTCCGTATCGTCTTTTTTGTCTCGACTCCGAAAGCAGGGAAATGCGGAAGACACACAATTTCTGTCGGGCGATGTTTTTTAACGCTGATTCTTCCTCTAGCTATCTCGCGTCTCATGACGCATTCAGCCGGCGTCGTAGATTTTAGGAGGCTCAGCCATGGTCGGACTGGCTCGAGCGGAATGGAAGGATTGTATTGCAGCGTTCAGCAGTCATAGCGTCTTGACTCGAACGGCGAGAGAGTGGAGAAAATCGCTCAGAATACTGATGAATAGAGGGTTTTGGGTTATATTGTGGCAGCGCCGTGCATGCCGCATTCGTATTGAATACTACCGCAAGACAGCTTTCGAAGGTCTCAAGCTATACATCATGAATTTAAATCGATGCAAGTCGTGGCTCTATGCCATGGTGATTGTCATTTGCACTTGGTCCTTGTGCGGGATATCCACCGCCGCGGACCAGCCGAATATCGTTTTCATCATGGCGGACGATGTTGGCTGGTCAAACCCAAGTTGCTACCACAACGGGGTGATGAGTAGTCGCACGCCGAACATTGATCGTATCGCATCGCAAGGTATGCGGTTCACCGACTACTACGCACAGCCAAGCTGCACGGCAGGACGATCAGCATTTTTGACTGGGCAATTCCCGGTGCGAACTGGCATGCACACCGTTGGTCTGCCCGGAGACGTGAAGCAACTAAACGATGCGGATCCAACGGTTGCGACTCTGCTGAAGAGAATGGGGTATGCAACGGGACAGTTTGGCAAGAACCATTTGGGCGATTCCGATGCGGCTTTACCAACGAGCCATGGTTTCGATGAGTATTGGGGGTGGCTCTATCATCTCAATGCGATGGAGTACACTTCCAATCCAGATTTTCCCACGGGTCCTGAGGGGGACGCGTTCCGGCCACGAAACATCGTCGATTGCGTCGTCACTCCCGACGGAAAACAGCTCGTCAAGGATGACGGACCGTGCCCGCCGGAGCGTATGAAAACGCTTGACGACGAGGTCACGAAGCGAACGCTTGACTTCATTGATCGAAAAGCAAAGTCGGATCAACCTTTCTTTTGCTGGATGTGCCCCGCTCGGGCGCACATCTATACCTACCTTTCCGATCAATACAAAGAGTTGCTGGGAAAGGATGGCATGGGAATGCAAGAAGTTGTCATGAAGGAACTGGATGACAACATCGGCAAGGTCCTGGATAAACTCGATTCGCTTGGAATCGCAGACAACACCATTGTTGTTTTCACAAGTGACAACGGCCCTGAAATCATGACTTGGCCCGATGGTGGCATGACCCCGTTTCACGGCGAGAAAGGGACCACCTGGGAAGGCGGTTTCCGAGTTCCCATGGTGATCCGTTGGCCCGGGAAAATTCCTGCCGGACAGGTAAGCAATGGAATCATGGACCACATGGACTTTCTGCCGACTTTGATTGCCGCCGCCGGTGGTCCAAGCGACTTAAAACAACAGCTTCTAACTGGTTATCAAGGCTACCGCGTCCACCTGGACGGCTACAACCAACTCGACATGTTGCTTGGTTCAGCTGATTCCAAACGCAAGGAAGTCATTTATTACGAAGGCCCAACGCTGCAGGCGATTCGGTACGGTGATTGGAAAGCCCACTTCATTGTTCAAAACGAAGGTTGGTTTGGAGCGAAAGAAAAACTAGGGGCACCTTTGTTGTTCAATCTACGTCGCGATCCCTACGAGCGAGCCGCCGAGGAATCAGGAAACTATATCGAGTTCCTTGGGAAAAATATGTGGGCTTTTGGGCCTGCGAAAAGGATCATCCAGGGACATCTTGCGACATTCAAGGACTTCCCGCCACGATCCGAATCGTCGCAAGGAAATGCCGAAGAGATTGAGGAGCGGGCCGGGGAAGTCGAAGTTGGGCAATGAGTCCCAAACTGGCCTTCATGGTTAACCCGCTCAGCGAAATCAATTGCCGGAGCCATTGCTTGAGCGGGACCTGATCCGGCGTTTGCAGGGGGTAACGCTTGCACTTGTCGAGTTCCATATCCCTTCGTCGTGATCGCCTCGGTAATCTTGCGTGGTTGCCTTCGTGTAGCCTCCGCGGACGCATAAGAACGTGGACGGAGAACTCCGAGATACTGATTCCGGCTGCCGAACCTTAGAGCCGTTCTTTCCAGCATTCGCAGCCGAATGGGGCCATTCGATCGGATGGTTCGGGGATTGAGCGGTTTAACCTGGAATCCGCTTGCCGGTGGGATTCGAGGCTCCGAATTGCATCAGAGGAGCGCCACCGCTGAGCCGTGTTTGATGCTAAAATCTGGCGTCCCGCAGCCAGTCCAACGATGAGCCCCGAGATGTTGCGTTTCTTGGCATTTGAACGGCCCAAGACTTTCGGCGGTTAAACCAATATTCGCAGGCTGTCTTGCATCCCAACTGCCCGTCGCGCCGATTCAGAGACCTACCGAAGATGAAACAGACACTACCAAGGCCAACGCTTACAAACCTGGTTCGTATCGTAAGGGCTGCCGCCGTGGCGTCGTTAATGACGATGCCATCCATCGCAGCAGAGCCGTTAAAGGTTTTTATCCTGGCGGGCCAATCCAACATGGTCGGCCACGCGAGAGCACACACGATCGCTACGCTTTATGCTTCGGACCGGCCACGCGACAAGGAATTGCTTCAATTGGTGATCCAATCAGACAGCAATCTTTCCAAAGGCATCCTTGAGGAACAATTAGCGCGGGGTAGAGAACTGGATCAGCTCACCGGGGGCATCTCAAATAGCAAAATCAAAGCAATGGAGGATGGGCCCGAGAAAACCGCACTTCAAGCGGAGTCCAAAGAATTCAAGGACGCGCATGAGGCCTACAAGAAATCCGTCGCGTCTGCCTGTGTTGTCTCCGACCGTGTCTTCATCAACTCGATCGCCGATGGGAATAAGCGTGCAGGAAAACTAGGTATCGGATATGGCGGTGCTCGCGACAAGATCGGACCGGAGTACGCCTTTGGACTCTCGATCGCCAACAAAGTCGACGGTCCCATTCTGTTGATCAAAACCTCCTGGGGCGGAAAGTCATTGAACTACAACTTTCGCCCGCCGTCGGCAGGTGCATACACGCTTAATGAGAAAGAACAGGCGAGTGATAAGGTTGATGAGATTAAAGGAAATGCCGGCTTGAATTACCGGATGATGAATGAAGCAATTCGTAAGGTTCTCGATAATCTCGCGGAGAATCATCCAGCCTACGATGCCGATGCTGGGTACAAAATCTCCGGTTTTGTCTGGTTTCAAGGGTTCAACGATCAGTTTTCACCGGAGTTTCGCGACAACTATAAAGACAACATGATTGCGTTCATCAACGATGTTCGGAAAGAGTACAAAACCCCCGAGATGCCATTCGTGATCGGTGTCCTGGGCACGGGGGTGACCGCTGAAAAGGTCGCCGAGAACCAAGTCTCTGTCGGACAAAGAGAAGCCGCAAAGGCGATGGGGGCTGAAAATTACGTTTCTTCGGTCGAGAGCTACACCGAATACTCCCAATTCTCGAACAACATTTTCCAGAAGGGTTGGCCCGAGCACTATCATGAGTGGGACACCGTGGGAAGTGATCGACCGTATCACTATTTAGGCAGTGGCGCATTCTTTGTGCGGCTAGGTGATGCATTCGCAAACTCGATGGCCGAGCTAATCGCGACCCAAGGGAAGTAACTTTTCGTCGGGAACACGCGACGAAACAGACCGGGGTGAAGATTTGACGCTTGGAAACTCGTCAACCCGGATTGGTACGTGGTCGCGAATAATTGACATGGCTTAATGGAAGTGCGAATCCGACCGTCACTCGCAAGGCGGTAAGTTCACCACAAACGCATAGAAGAACCGTGGCCAATTCGAAATTTGATCCTTATCACCAGTGGCTCTCGATTCCACCCGAAGAGCAGCCGGCGAACCATTACCGATTGCTCGGGCTTAAAACGTTTGAAAGCAACGCCGACATCATTGACTCGGCCGCGCAGCGACAAATCACGTACGTCCGATCGTTTTCGCTGGGGCAACACGCAGAAGAGTCGCAAGCGATTCTAAATGAGCTCGCGACTGCACGAGCGACGTTGCTCAAAGCTTCGTCCAAGGCGGAGTATGACAAACAGTTAAAAGCAAAGCTGCAAACGTCGAGTTCGTCAGCCAATCAAGATTTGCCGCCAGGAGATTCCGTCCCCAAGATTGCTCCAGCTCCAAGGATCAAGTCCCACGAGACGCGATCGGTCAAAAAACAAATCACGAAAGCACAACCTCAAAAAAAACGCTCTTCGAACTTAATTTTCGGTGTTGTTGGTATCGCGGGGTTTCTCGTCGTTGCCGCATTGGTCAGCTTGGCGCTCTCGAGCTCAGTGCAACCGAACGTGGCGGAATTACCGGTGAATCAGCCAACGAATCCCGGCTCAGCCTCGTCCCGAACGGCAGACCAGAACACTTCGAACACAGCCACCGAGGAGAGCCCCAAAACACGCAGGCAGGATGAAGAACCGCTTGCTTCAAGTCTTGAAGCGGCGGCAGCGGTGGGAGGGGATTCCAGCAAGGATGATCTCGAAGCGACCGAGGATCCGGCAGCCCAGTTCGCCAGTGGGAACGATGATTCGGCAGCGAACGATACTGACGAGGCGACGGTAACTGTCAACTCAAACCCAGCAACGATTACGCTAGTCGACGAGGCGGAAGCAAAATCGCTGCAAGCGTCTTGGGCAAAGAAGCTGGGAGTGCCCATCGAGTTCACCAATTCCATCGGTATGCGGCTGCGTGTGATCCCACCGGGGACTTTCATGATGGGGACGAAGGAACAAGCAGCGAAGCTCGCCACGATAACCGTCACTGCAAATGTCCATCAGGTGACTCTCACTCAGCCGTACGCGATCGGCATCCATGAAGTGACCCAGGCACAATACAAACAAATTACGGGAGTGAACCCCAGCAAAAGAGCCAATCGACCCGACCACCCGGTTGAGTTGATCAATTGGGATGATGCTGTCGAGTTCTGTCGGAAACTTTCGGAACGCCCCAGTGAAAAAGCAGCGGGCCTTGTTTATCGATTGCCAACGGAGGCCGAATGGGAACACGCATGCCGAGCAGGCACCACCGGTAAGTACTACTTTCGTGATGACCGGGGTCAGCTTGATGATTACGGTTGGACTTCGTCCAACTCAAATCAATCCTATCACGCGGTGGGCCAGAAACAGCCTAACGAGTGGGGCCTGTATGATATGTATGGAAATGTCGGGGAATGGTGTCACGACTGGTATGAGGACTTTGCGAGCCTGAGCGTAACAGATCCGACAGGGCCATCGTCGGGAAGGTTCCGAATCATTCGCGGGGGTGGTTGGAGATCGGTCGCCGTGGGAATGGGTTCAGCGTTTCGAGGAGCGAATACTGGCAATTATCGAAATCATCCCGATGTTGGGTTCCGAGTCGCTGTGAACCTTGCCGAAGGAGGCCACAAGCTCACACCGTCGTTAACGCAGACCGTATCGGCAGAACCACCAAATGCGAACGCCGCGATCGGCGAACTGCCGGGGCCAGATAGTCCCGAGGTATCCGAACCAACCAGTCGCACAAGTCAAAGTTCGACTCGTCGTCGACCACCACCTCCCTCTGCTGATGCCCCTTTTGATGCCAATGCAGCCAAAAGACATCAACGAGACTGGGGAAGATATTTACGGCTACCGACGGTGGTGAACAACAGCGTTGGTATGCGTTTCGCGCTCGTTCCGCCGGGCAAATTCACAATGGGCTCTCCAGCGGAAGAGAATGAAGAGATAGAACTTGGACCGCACCGTGGTTCGGCAAAACCAAGCCATCAAGTCACCCTTCCCAACCCTCTCTACTTCGGCATCCACGAAGTAACAAGGCAGCAACTAGCGTTTGTGATGAACGATCAAGCAAATCGGAATGCCAGCCCGACGCTTCCAGCGGGAAACGTCAGCTGGAATGACGCGACAGCGTTTTGCCGCAAGCTATCAGAACTTCCGCTGGAAAAATCAAACGGACGGGTCTATCGGTTGCCAACCGAAGCGGAGTGGGAATACGTCTGTCGAGCAGGAAGCACCGCGGCATTTTTCTGGGGTGACGACCTTTCACGTATCCCTGAATTTGCTTGGGTTCGCAGCAATTCGGGACGCCAAGTGCGAAACATTGGTACAAGGTACGCAAATCCTTGGGGCATCCACGATTTGCATGGCAATCTTTGGGAGTGGTGCCAGGATTGGTTCGGCCCCTATGCGGCACTAGAAAACAATGTATCTCCGAAAGGACCAACAACCGGCAAGTTCAGAGTGTTGCGAGGGGGGGCGTTTAACGATGACGGAGTTAGCTCGGCCTGGCGGAACATGAACCAAGTCGATCTGAAGCACAACCTACACGGGATGCGTGTCGTGCTTGAAGTCAAAGACGGCAGCATCGTGCCCGAGGACGACAGTGCACCAGAGGCACCGGGCAACTCAACCTCAGATCCTATCCCAGGCAATCCGGGTGCAAACAATCGCACCTCAAATGGAGCATCAAAGAAGAATCAAAACAAAATTCAATCTGAACCCAGTCCATTCTTTCTTGGGGCGTGGACTTATCAGGTCAATGGCACATCAATCAAGGCGAGCGTAACGCTAAATTCGGATGGCACCGTCACTTGGATTAACCTGCAGACTAATGTTACAGGTCAAAAGCACTGGACGGTTCAGCGTGACCAATCATTGCTGATTAGTGACGCGGCCAGAGTCAAAGGCACGAAAGGATGGCATATTGCCTACTTTCCCGCACCGAGTGGGGTCGCTGTCTGTGACGACTGGTCAGCGGGGAAGGCCAAGGCAACATTGACACGAGTGGGAAATGCCAGGCCAAATTCAGGCGAGGCACAGGACTCATGGATCGTGGGCAAGTGGAGCTATCGGTCCAATCGCACAAGCTTTCGGGCGCAGTTCACAGCACGCAGCGATGGAACCGTCGAGTGGATCGACGGGCCGAGCAATCGAAGCCTCACAAAATATTGGTCTCAGTATGATTCATCGGTTGTCCTTATCAGTGATCAACCTGGGGTGAAGAGCGAGCAAGGCTGGCATTTGATCGGTCGCCCCGGTCGCAGTGGCAGAGCACAATGTGATGATTGGGGCGGAGGAGTCTCCGCAGCGACCGCAACCCGCCAACGGTAGGCGTTATTCCAAAACTGGGCCATTACAAGACTGGGCTTACGAAGACTGGGCTTACGAAGACTGGGCTTACGAAGACTGGGCTTACGAAGACTGGGGCGAAGTCCCTCCCTTTAAAATCAATCCATCCCGCCGGCTCAGTCCCTCTTACGTGGTATGTCTGCGTTAATGAATTCCATTTGCCGCAGGTAGGCATCCTTCAGTCGCTTGCTGCAGGTCATCAATGATCTTGTTCTGTCAGCGTAGGAGGGCTGGACTTTGCTCCCGCTTCTTTCCGGTTTGTAGAAATCACCGCAGGAACATCCTCCCTGGCAGGCACGAATCTTCAATTGCAGTAGAATCGCGAAGCATGAACATTTAAAAGAGCGGCTAGGTGCTGCTGGGCTTGGTCGGAGAATTTCTGCATGGAAAATATGGTGACATCCAGCCTGCCGGTGATCGGCTGGCGTGAATGGGTTGGACTGCCGGATCTTGGTATCAAGCGAATCAAGGCCAAGGTGGATACGGGGGCTCGCTCGTCATCGCTGCACGCATTTGATCTCTGTGACTTTAATCGAGATGACGAACAATGGGTGCGGTTTTGTATCCATCCGGTGCAGCGTAAAGTTGATAAGACTGTTGAGGCTGAGGCAAGGGTTTTGGAGTATCGCTCGGTTCGCAGTTCGAGTGGCAAAGCTTCAATGAGGCCTGTGATCATTACGAATATCGTTCTGCTTGGGGTCTCCTGGCCCGTGGAACTTACACTCGCGAATCGTAACGAGATGGGTTTTCGCATGCTTCTTGGTCGAGAGGCATTCCGTAAGCGTTTTGTCGTCGATGCCGGCAATTCCTACTACGCCGGCAAACCAAAACGGAAGAAGAAACCAGCGAAGTAAGAAAACTTATTCGCTGGATTGCAGAGCGACGAGTCTTGGAGATCGTATGAAACTTGGCATTCTTTCCTGCAGCCTGACGTGCTACAGCACGCGGCGACTTCGCGAAGCCGCGGAACAACGAGGACACAAGGTCAAAGTCCTGAACACGTTGAAATTCGCGATCGACCTGGAGAAAGGTGCGCCCGATCTCTTCTTTCGAACCAAGCAACTGACACACTACGATGCAGTTCTGCCGCGTGTCGGTGCATCCATCACTTATTTTGGGACGGCAGTTGTTCGGCAGTTCGAGCAAATGGATGTGTTCTGTGCGAATTCTTCCGGAGGCATTTCAAATTCTCGGGACAAACTTCGTAGTTTGCAAATTCTCAGTCGCCATCATATTGGCATCCCCAAAACTACCTTTGTCCGCGATAAGAAAGATGTCCTGCCGGCGATTGAGCGAGTTGGCGGCGCCCCCGTGATCATCAAACTGATCGAAGGTACACAAGGTATCGGCGTCTTGCTCGCTGAAACAGTGAAATCGGCAGAAGCCATCATTGAGCTCTTACAAAGCCAAAAGCAGAGCGTCTTGATTCAAAAGTTCGTCGCCGAAAGCAAGGGGCGCGACATTCGAGCGTTCGTCGTCGGTGATCAAGTCGTGGGTGCCATGCGACGCGTCGCACAGGGGCAAGAGTTTCGTAGTAATGTTCATCGGGGTGGTGTCACGGAACCGGTAATTCTTGATGAAACATATTGCGAAACGGCAATTCGTGCGGCCCAGATCTTAGGACTCCGAGTGGCAGGGGTTGATATGCTAGAGGGTGCCAATGGCCCGCAAATCATGGAGGTGAATTCCTCCCCCGGCCTGGAGGGCATTGAGCATTGCACCCAACTTGACATCGCCGGTTCGATCATTGACTACATCGCGGCTCAGGTCGATTTTCCTGAGATTGACCTACGTCAACGCCTCACGGTCAGTCGCGGTTATGGCGTTACCGAAATCCATATACCCGACGGATCTGAATATGTGGGGAAAGCGATTGCAGAATCAGGATTGCGTGATCGCGACCTGAATGTGTTGACGCTGTATCGTGGAACAACGGTGATTCCCAACCCGAAGTCGACCCGAGAGCTCGTAGCGGGTGACCGATTACTCTGCTTCGGCAAGCTGGAGCTCATGAGAGATCTGATCCCTGCCAAGACGAGGCGCAAGCGACGGCCCAGGGTGAAGGACTTACCTGATCTGCCCGTCGCTGATGAAGTTCACGTGGACGAAAATGCATCCCGTCTTGGAAAGCGGGAAACCGATTCTGACGACTCTTCCACTTCGTGGACAGCCAACGAAGAAGATTGAGGGACGCAAGACCGACCTCGTCAGCGTGACAAACCGCAAGCTGGTTCAAAACCAGGGTGTTTCAGTAAAAAGGTGTTTCAGTAAAAAGGTCTTTCAGGAAAAAGGTCTTTCAGGAAAAAGGTCTTTCAAAAAACCAGGGTGTTTAAAAAAACGGCAATCGAGGGATGCGTGATCGCGGGACCCCAATCAACATTGCCAGGCGAGTTTCGTTTGAAGACAGCCGCGACCAAGCCGCGAAACAACCGTTCGTCGCCAAGGTTAACCTTCTGAAAACGCATTGCGCTGGCAAACACCCGCGCGGACGATCGTGACTGGTTTTTGAATTTACCCGTTTGATGTTTGGTTATTCTCCATATAATCGCAACGATTTTTCTGTGCGAATGAGCATGCCCAAGTCGGTTGGCGCGGGGGTCGCAAAAACGCGTTCTTCTAAATCCCCGGTTGCCAGTGTCGTCAAACGCCCGTCAGTGGCTGTTAGGATTGACCATTCTCCAGCATTCGAAATGACGTATCCCTGATCGTGCCAACGGATCGGAGATGCCGTGTATCGTCCGGTATTTCGCAAACGAGTCTTCTTGATCAACCTACCATCTTCGACCGCGATCAAATTGCAAATGCCACCATCTTCAATGGTAAAAATATTGCGCTCAAACTCAATCGGGTTTGCCATTTCAGGAACGCCCCGAGTTGCCAACCATTCAAGGTCTTCGTTTTCGACTTGGTCTTTGTGCTGGATTCCGATGCAAGCGATTTTGTTTAGATTGCTCGTAAATTTGTCTTGGGCGGCTTGGTACTCTGCGGGGTCGACAATACCATTGCGGTTTTTGTCCATGAACCATTGAAGAAGACGTATTAGCGGCATTTCTCGCCCTGCGCCACCCGGTTCTACCTCCGGGCGCAAGGTTAATAACTTGGTATCAGGGACTTTTTGCAGATCGATCCCATCCCCGTCGGTCTGGGGGATGTCCGATTCGTTGTTGAAACTCTTGATGGTCTCTCTTGTCAAAGCTTAA
>JARGNK010000107.1:0-18049 GCA_029213145.1 Rubripirellula sp.
TGGTTCTGGTTCTGGTTCTGGTTCTGGTTCTGGTTCTGGTTCTGGTTCTGGTTCGGTGAGCACGGACGTTCTGGCTTCAAACCGTACTCGTACTCGTACTCGCATGGGGCTGATGGCAGGAGCAATCTTCGATCATGACCGATTCGACGTGGATCGCCTCGCAATTGATTTCTCAAAATTGCTTCCGGGTGGGAGCTCGAATGCTCTTCGGTCCAGCATGTTCCTTACGAAACGAACGGACTCGATGGCGAATTGCATTGCAAATTGAAACGGACGCTCATCCGGAGCGTTACGATACTGGCCAGGCAGATCGTCGGCGTTGATGTCGCCTCTAAGGCGAGTGAGACGTATCATGCTGCTGGCGAGTACAAGCACCGCTGCGGTGAGCATGAATGACGCACGGAGCCAACCCCCTTGGCAAGCCTGTCTCCCGAACCTTTTGGTGGATTCTAAGGCGAATGGGAAGGATCTGACTTTCGTTTTGACCGCGTCAATTTCTAAGCAAGTTACTGGCCGCAATCCGTTTATTTGGGTTGTTCTGTAGTAATGTCTATCTCTAACGACAACCCAATTCCTGAACTGCTCGAATTCATTGATGCGTGGGTGGCGGATTTAACACCCGACCATCGGATGAATTCGTCCGTGATTCCGGATTTTATTCCAGCGCCATTACGGTTGGTTTACGAGTTCACTGGCAACTACCCGGTACCCAATGATCAGCAATGGCGAGCGCCGAATTGGCAGTGCGGACTTTTCGGTCCGCAAGATCAACTGCTGCCAATCGACCAACTAGATCAAAACGGCAGCCGGTTTCGGTTCATCGATGAGAACCAAGGCGTCTGGAGCTGCGAGACCGAGTGTGATGCGGATGATCCACCCGTCTTCTGCGACTCGACCGCGTATGATCACGGTGAACCCGAAGGTACAATGCGAATCGTCTGTTCGTCGCTCTCGCACTTCCTGACCACTTTTTGTCTTCAAGAAGTTTTCTTCGGGACACACAATCTGTTTTTCATCGATTCTGATGTCGCATCTCCACAGCAGCTCGTGACATCCGATGTTGCGCCGCTGTGGGTTGATGGCAGGTACGTCTGGGCTCAGCCGACGCATTCCTTCTACACGTGCGAACGCGGTATTTTAATAATGGACATCGGCGGTAGTTTCTGGCTTGCGTATAATGACAGGCGGTTTGCCGAGTTCATTAACAGTTCAAACGATGTTCGCCGCATTCACTAGCCTGCATAATCAAAATACCCGTGAGTTGCCGGCCGAGCCGAAATTGGAGTCAATCTGGCCGACGGCAAACTGGTCATTGCGAACGTTCCGTCCAGAGATGTGAGATGACAAGAAGGGAGCATCCATTGCGTGCACTTCTGATAACAGCCCGCGTGAATTGCATCGTCTGTTTCCTGATTGTCGGTGGGATACAGCCTTCAGTCATGGCGGCTGGTTCCGAGTTTTCCCGCAAGCCAAACTTCATCGTTGTTTTCACCGATGACCAGGGTTACCAGGATCTCGGCTGCTTTGGCTCCACGGCGATCCGAACGCCCAACATCGATGGGATGGCCGAGGAAGGTATTCGATTCACCCATTTTTATGCCCAAACAGTATGCGGGCCTTCCCGGGCGGCGCTGATGACTGGCTGCTATCCCCTCCGGGTAGGAAAGAAGGCGAACAACCAGCGTGAGATACATCCGTCTCTACACACGAGGGAAATCACCATAGCGGAGATTCTCAAAGAACAAGGTTACAAGACTGCCTGTTTTGGAAAGTGGGATCTCGCGGGACACAGGCAAAAGGGCTACGACAAGAGCCTGCTGCCAACGAGACAGGGATTCGACTATTTCTTTGGAACACCAACCAGCAATGATTCTGTTGCCAACCTTTTGCGTGACGAAGAGCTTGTTGAGCCGAATGCCGACATGGCAAACCTGACAAAACGGTACACCGACGAGGCTTTGACGTTCATCCGGAAAAGCAGAGACAAGTCGTTTTTTATCTATTTGGCGCACACGATGCCTCATTTGAAACTTGCCGCATCCGAGCCGTTCAAGGGCAAGTCACCACGGGGTTTGTATGGTGATGTGGTCGAAGAGATTGATTTCAGTGTGGGTAGGATTCTAGGAGAGATAAAGACGCTGGGGCTGGAAAAAGATACCTATATCATCTTCACCAGCGACAACGGTCCCTGGTTCTTAGATCGGCACCCAAGGTTAAGTCAGCAGAAGGATCAGGGTGGCTCCCATGGCGGCGACGCAGCGCCACTACGCGGGCATAAGACTTCCACCTGGGAGGGTGGAGTGCGAGTCCCCTGTGTCATGTGGGCACCAGGACGCATCCCGCAAGGACAGGTATGCTCAGAAATCGCCACGACCATGGATCTATTGCCGACCCTGGCCTCACTTGCAGGTGGCAACGCACCGAGCGACCGCGCCATCGACGGCAGGGATATCTTCGACCTGATCCATGGCAAAGAGGGAGCCAAGAGTCCAACGGAGGCGTTTTATTACTACGCGCACACGCAATTGATGGCCGTGCGTTCGGGCAAATGGAAGCTGCATCTTCCTCGTAAGGTGAATACCATGCAGCGTTGGAATGTTTACCATCGTGAATCTGATATTATCGATTTCACGAAGCCGCTTCTGTACGATTTGGAGCAGGATCCAGGGGAGAAAAACAATCTCGCCGACAGACATCCAGATACGGTTGGGAAGTTAATCGGCCTTGCTGATTGGGCTCGAAAGGATATCGGTGACTACGACCGCATTGGACAGAACGCCCGCTTCTTTGATCCGCAACCGCGCCGATCTGATATAACGCAGTAGGTGCGATGTTCGAGGCCGAACCACGCGTTTGCGTTGTGTGTTGGAATTCATCAATTACAAGCTTGTCCGTCGGTCTGGTCAGCTTTGGCGTTATGCCTCTAAACAACGGGACTCGCATGAATTCATCGATTGGCCGAGCCTTAATCGGAGCCGGTCTGATTTTATTTGTCGTCGGCACTGTGATGCGTCGAATGATCCCTCGCGACGATATCCCAAATATCGCCTACCTAGGAATCTACGGGGTCGCTTGTCTCGTGATCGGCATTGGATACGTCATTAAGAAACGGAGTGATTCCTGAGGCCAAATGTCTGATGGCATTTGTTCCCCGGTAAATCCAACTCGCTTGTTTTTGTCTGTTTCGCAAAAACATTCAGTACAACGGAGATCTCGAAAGCCCGATTGGGCAGTGGTTGCTCTTCCGCTTGCCACCGCTGATTTCTGCCGTTTTGCAGCAAGGAGAATTGCACTCAGTGACAAATCCGTACTTACCTACCCCTCACCAGCACCAGCACCAGCACCAGCACCCGCACCCGCACGCCGCACCACAGGATGCTCCAAGCCAACTGGCGAGAGTGCTGCTTGTAGGTTTGTGTATCGGCATTGGCGCAATTGCCGCCATAATGGTCTACGTTGGTGATGCATTCCAATGGCCTCACTTTAATCGCCGTGCGGGATTCTTCGGGACCGAATCCAATTTCCTTCGAGGGCTCCTCTACGCGATCAACGACCCGTACGCGATTCATATCGTGGCATGTATTTGGTTTTTGTACGGCTCGATCGTCACTGGGACAATCGTCTTTTTGTACCGAGTCCTGTATCTCAAACGGAATCGCAAAGCCTTGTAAACATGCGGTGGACTGATGTCGCGGAACCGGATGATTTCTCAATGGATGACCAAACCACGCGATTCTGTGATTGCGGTCGTGCTGCCGCTCTGCATTCAATTGAAGAGGCGAATCAATGAACGCGGACAGAAGTGAAGCGACTAAAAAATTTGAGGCCTCCCCGATCCATCGCACGATCACCGTGCAAATCGTTTCCATCGTTTTAGCGGTGGCGGTGACTTGTATCGTCCTGATCAATACGTTGCCAACTTCGTATTTGAACAATCTTGTGCCGTTGACGATTGCAACCGGTTTGTCGATTCTGTTCTACCTCGCCATCAAGTACCAACGAGCGGTGTCAAAACTAATCGATGAAACAGGTTTGCGTTGCGATCACTGCGGCAAGTCCACCATTGCTAGGCCCGATCACATCCAATGCCGTACCGTGCCGACCATGAACGAGTCTACTTGCTACAATTGCCGGCAGAAACTTTAAACGCGGTGTGCTTTTGCAAGACCTAAGACACCCAGGCAGTTGAATGAGTTGACGTACGCAAAGCGATTGCCGGCTTGAAAAATCCCGCGGTCATTAAGATGGAAAGTGGTTTTGTCGTGCGTGATCGAACGGGTGAGGCGGGCAACGACTAGGTGCCGCGTCTTCTAATCTGCCAGGAGTGTGCCTGCGTCGGCGCTTGAAAAACGGAACGCGCCGAACGGATGCCTCGGCTCCGGAACAGGTTTGCCTGCTCGTTGCGCTCATTCGGAAGACCAAATAATAATGTATCCAAAGCAACCGATGAATCGTGTCGTCGCAGACCCGCTGATCCTTCTTATCTCGGGATACCAGAAATATCTATCACCATATAAAGGGTTTTGTTGTGCTCACCGCGTCGTGCATGGTGGCCGCTCATGCTCGGAACAGGCCCAGTCTCTAATTCGAAATGTCGGTCCGACTGCAGCGTTCCGCTTAATGCAGAGGAGATTCTCGCGATGTCGCAGTGCCGCCAAACTTCTGAAGAGTGGCGAAGATCGCAAGCAATTGTCAAAAAAATCCAACACGTGTTTCGATGTCCTTGACGCTAGTATTCTCACAACCGATGCATGTGCGTGCGCCTGTTGCAGTTTGTAACAACGCGGAAATCGGTAATCGGATGCGAATGGGCATTGAAGACGAAAGCAATCTTCGATCACGATTGGCTTGGTGTGATTCGTCTTTCGATTAACGACTTTGCAAGTTCCGATTGACGACTTCGCAAGGTCGTTCAACCTCGTGATAGATAGGGATGCAGCATCAGGTTCCCCCGGGCGCTCGCAGTGCCCCCCGTCCGAGGTTCAGAATGCAACAGTTGGTAAAGCTCAAGCAACCCAAGGACAGCGTGTTGGGGCCGAATTCGAATCCAGCGAGAGAGTAGAGGCAAGGATGCGTAACCGTTGGGGGCATACTTTCACCGAGCAAAGTGCAATCCAGGCAACCAGCATCCCCTAGAGGATTCGAATCTCTAACCTTCGGCTCCGGAGGCCGACGCGCTATCCAATTGTGCCACGGGGACAGAATGAGTTCGCTCGTCACCTATTTTGACAAGGCTGGCTCGTCAACGTCAAACAAATTCGACTCATCACGCCCTCTCCTTTTTCGCACAAACGTTTCGCCGATCGGTCGGCGAAGCGTTTGCGTTTTTTGGTGAGGAACTTCCTCGCCGACTTTAGAGCCACTTTTCCTGCTGGTGTTTGTTGCAGTTCGACGCAGTGATTCGCTCGGCTGCGTCAGGAGGTGTCAATCGCCGAGGACTTCTGTCAGCGGCCCTTGCTGAGTACCCGAGGGAGGTTTGATATTCAGCAAACGCGACAGTGTGGGCGCGATCCCCACCGTGGGCACCGTTCGATTGACTGTGGCGGCTGGAATCCCTGGGCCAGCAAACATGAGCGGTACAAAGGTATCGTAACGCCAAGGCGATCCATGGGTACAGGCTACCGTCAGTCCATCGAAATCGTTGATGAACCGCTGAGGATCAAACACGAGGTAGATGTCGCCCGAGCGTCGCGGGTTAAAGTTCTTGACCACCGAACCAATGATCGCCGTTTGCGGCAGATCACCACTGACCAAAGCCGAGCTGGAAACGGCTAGATTTACTCCGTCGAATTTCATGAGTTCCTCGCAGATCGCCGCTTCGACTTCTGCCGGATTCAGTTGATTGTCGCGTAAAGTTTTTTGGTTGAGATAAAGGTAGGGATGGAAGTAGGTCTCAATCAACTGCTCACCAATCCCGAACCTCTTTTTCAGCTTGGCCAAGGCCGCAGTTTTGTCGAATGATTCTGGCATGATGTAATCAGCATCGATTCCAAACTCCTGGGCATAGCCAGGCGCTTCCGGGCCGCCGTGATCAGCGGACAAGACGATAATCGTTTTATCCAAGCCGATTTTTTGATCGATGTATTGAAAGAGCTGTTCGAGCAGTCGATCGAGACGCAGGATCTGATCTTCAGATTCAAGACTAGAGGGGCCGAAAATGTGTCCAACGTAATCGGTGGATGAAAAGCTGATGGATAAATAGTCGGGGACGTCATCCTCACCAAGTCCTTCACGTTCGATCAGTTCCATCGCGAAATCGGCTGTCATTTGGTCGCCGGCCGGACTGATCGTTAGCAGCGTGGTGAAGTACTTATTGTCGAGATCGCCGAACGAATGAGGAAAGGTCCTGCCAAAGCCTGCCAGGTCGGTTTCCCAGGGTTGGTCATCCCGATCTGCGAATAAGTAAGTGTCTTGGTCCTGAAGTAAATTCCATTGTTTACCGACGAAATCACGTGTCGGCCCGCGATCGTTCCAGCGTTGGACCCATTCGGGATACTCTTTGTAGTAGTAGGAACTGGTGACGAATTCACCAATCGCTTTTGAAAACCAAAACGCTTTCCCTGCGTGCCCTGCCATGGCAATCGCGCCGCGGTCTTTGATCGAAACACCAAAGACTTTGGATTTGCCCGCATGATTCATTGCCAGTTCATCGCCAAACGTCGAGACCTGAATCGCCTCAGGCGATCTGCCATCGGATCGAGCTGTTTTTTGGGTCGGATCGATTTCTGTTGATTGGTCGATACCTGCATTTTTTGACAGGATTGGGTGATCGGCATCTTCCACGTTGTATTTCAACTCACCCGTGGTGCGGTCTAACCAGACGTTACCGATCATCCCGTGGACTGCAGGGTCCGCGCCAGTCGACAAGGTCGTGTGTCCGACGATCGTTTCTGTATTGGCATGCTGGTGATGGGCATCGCGAAACACCGTGCCCCGGTTCAGCAGGTAGTTGAATCCACCTTCGCAAAATCGATCACGGTAGCGAAACGGTAGATCGCCGCGACATTGATCGATCGTGATCTGTAGCACTAATTTTGGAGATGCTGTCGTTTCCGATCTTGCTTGAGCGTGCAGACTGATCAAGCAGAACAGGGACAAAAATAGCCGGGGGAAATAACGCGGGTTCATGGGCTGGGCTCGTTGCTTAGCAGTTTGTGAAGTCAATGGTGGGTGGCTGCCGTTCCGGTACTAGGATGTTTCTTTTGTGATGGGTTGGGAATCGCCGAATATCACTGTCACCCAGGGGATACAATTTCAGATCAGGGGTTTATATTTTCAAATTATTCCCAAAGTGGGGTTGCTCGAGAACGGGGTGGTTGCCATACCCACCAGTGACAGCCGCGAGGGGATTTCATGCTGAAAAGCAAAGGGATTAGGGGACTCGCCTTGCGAGAGTCCGTCTCAGCCTTGATCTGATTGCTGACCAATTAATCGGCTGACCAATTAATCTGCTGGCACATTACTCGTGCCGCAACGCTTCAATCGGATTCATGTAGGCTGCCCGACGTGCTGGATAGACGCCAAACACCAGTCCGACACCGAGCGAGATAATCAGCGACATTCCCACCGACCACATCGCAATCCTGGGCTCCAGTGAGTTGGCGATCGGCGGTAGAAGCTCCGGGTCGATCGCATTGATCACGCTCCTGACGGTGCGATAGATCGGTCCACACATGAGCCCGAAACCAACTCCCAGCAAGCCTCCGCCACCGGTCAAGACCAGCGTTTCGGTTAGGAATTGCTGAATGATGTCGTGTCGTTTTGCTCCCAAGGCGCGACGGATTCCAATCTCACGGGTGCGTTCGGTGACGGTAGCCAACATGATGTTCATGATCCCGATACCACCGACCAATAGCGAGATGCCGGCGATCACGACCAACAGCACATTGAACATGGCTCGGGTTCGTTCGGCTTGCCGTAGCAGTTCTTTCGGGACAACAACGGCGAAATCATCTTTCTCATGGAAGCGATCCATCAACCAAGTCACGATCTCGGCGGTCTCATCAACTTGGTCAAGGTCATCCACCGTCAAAGTGATTTGTGTCAGTTCGACAATCTCACCGGTGAAATTGAACCCGCGGCCGGCGCGGATCATGATCTGGTCACCAACGCGATGCTGAAAAGTTTTCAGGGGAATGTAGGCGTCGAAGTTGTAGTCCCGTGCCTCCAGGCTACCGCCGATTGCGGCGGCGGCTGCCCGTGGTTTGGTTTGTCCGATGACCGTGTAGACGTCGCTTTCAACTCCAACTTTTTGGCCGATGGGGTTTTCCAAAGGGAAGAGTCGTTTGGCCGTTTCGTCTGCTAAGACAATCACATTTTCGCGATTGTCCTGTTCAGTGATCCAACGACCACGAGCGATCTGTAGTCGATTCAGTTCGAGGTAATCGGCCGTACTGCCAACTAATTTGACGTCGGCGGTGCGGCCATTGACCAAAAACTCGCGTTTCAGTTCTCGGATCGGTACAGCGCGGGTGATCGACGGGACATTGGAAAGAATACGATCGTAATCATCCCGCTTGATCCCGTAAGTTTTGACACGTTCCGACTTCTCTTCGGAAGATTGCGGTTCCACACTCCGCACGATGATATTGTTTGCGCCCAGTTGCATGATTTGCTGCTGCGCGTCGTAGCTGACACCCTCTCCCATCGCCACCAACCAGATCACGGTGGTCGTGCCGATAAAGATGCCGAGTGCTGCCAATGCGGATCGCATCTTTTGCAGCAGCAGGCTTTTGACGCCCAGGCGGAACGTTTGGATGAAAGCGCCGTTCATTTATTCACCAGCGGTGTTTTGAGCGGCTTGAAAGGCGGCGTCTATTTCGCTGGCTGTTACTTTACCGTTGCCGTCTTGGTCAACCTTTGCGAAGTTCGCTTTATCTTTTTCCTCAAACTCATCGATCGTCAGGACACCATCTTTATTTTTGTCACCGCTGGCGACCAGTTGTTTGCCCGCGGATTGAGCGGAGGATGATTTCTTGGTGTTTCGTTGCTTTTGATTCGATTTTGTTGTGCTGTCACCGTTTCCGACGGACCCTTTCGTCTCCCCCGCGTTGGCGTCGCCGGCATCGGGATCATCCGGCAGGTTGCCAACGCTCCTTGGTCGGAGGGCTTGTCGCTGCGCATCCTCTATAAACGCGGTTGGGTTGAGCACGACTTGATCGCCTTCTTTCAAGCCGGCTTTGACGACGGTGAATTCATCGTTGGTGTCACCGAGGTCAACTTTTCGCATTTCAACTTTTTCCCCGTTGCTGACCCAGCAGAAAAAACCGTCTTCGGTTCCGATGACTGCCGCAACGGGCACTTTGAGAATGTCGGTATGTTCGGCCAAGACGATGTCAACTACGGCGCTCATTCCCGGTTTCAAACCAGGTTTGGGTTCAAGTCGGATAATCGTGTCGTACTTGACCATGTTGCCGGTCCACCAACCTGCTGGTTTGGTGACCTCGGCGATTTCCTCGACAGATCCTTCCATGATCAAATCTTGTAGTTCAATCCTGGCTGACATGCCGATCGTTAGACGTCCAACTTTCGATTCATGTACGCCCACTTTGACTTGCATTTTGCTGAGATCGGGGATCATCAACAAAGTTTGTTGTTCGCGGACGACAGCACCTTCTTCGATGTCGGGTGTCTCTTTCCATTCGGCCGCCGACGGGAAGATGACCATGCCGCCGGTCTTTGCGCGGATGACACAGTTTTCGAGTTGTTCCTTGTCCCGTTTCAGTCGATCGGCTTCCAGTTTCAATGCTGCATCTTGCGCGGCCAGATTTGCGCGGGCTGCATCAAGGCTGCTGGTTAATTGCTGCAGCATCTTCTTTTTCTTGTAGAGCTCTAGCGTCTCGAGTTGCTTTTTCCGGAGTTCGAGATCTTTGCGTGCGGAATCAACGGCGAATCGTTCACCATCCAATTGCAGGGAACGAAACATTCCTTTGGATACCATCCGTTCAGCCGACTCAAAAACAAGTTGTTTCTTTTTGACAATTTCTTCGGCATCGAAGATCGCCTTCTCCATGGTGTTGCGTTCTTCTTGGTAAGTACCGTTGAGATATTCCTCGATATTTGTCTCGGCAACCTCCACATCACCTTTGGCAACGATCTGCTGGGCGACCGCTCGCTCGTAGGTGATCTGCTGTTGGGTGATGTTTTCAATAATGAGCGCATCATCCAAACGGACAAGTTCATCGCCTGGTTCAACAAATGTGCCCGTCTCGATCACCCACAGCACGGTGGTCCCACCTTTGACCATGCACTTGATTTCTTCATTTTGGCTGCTTTCCAGCATGCCATTTTCGGTGACGGTCACCTTGAGGTCCCCCCGCCGCACTGTGTGGGTCATCAGGGATTCCGTGACATCGCTGCCAAGGTTATCCGAGAGTAGAGGGATCGCGCCGGCAACAACTGCGGTGAGCAGTCCGGCGATGATCAAAGCTTTCATCCACATGGCATGTTGAGGGGTAGGTGTGGGGCGGGATTCCCCACAGTCTACTCACTGTCGACGCGGCGACACTCGGAATCTGGAGTTGCCGCGCAGCACGACGTCTATTCGGGCGTCGTGCTGGCCAAGCTTTGAGGTTTGCGGGGGATTTTCTATCTGGCGGGGATCGTTTCCATGAATCCGATCATCATTTCCTCAAACGACTGATCACCCCATCGCACGTCGATGTTGGGATCAGGATTGCTGAGGTTTTCCTCAGAGTTGTCGTAGACGGCAACGCATTCAATGACAGTGCCTCGAGGTAATTTGACAGGTTCATCGAGACTGTATTTCAACTGGAAGTTGAAATCGTAACGAGGGACATCTAGCAATATTTTTTGACTACCGTCGGGATAACGAGCAGTGTAACGGAACGACTTTCCGCGGAGATGCATGTGCGGTGTCATGTTTAGTAGCAATTGGTCACTGGTAACAGGAGCGATTGCGTATACATCGTGATCTGATTCTCCCGCCGGGATTTTGAAGCGAGGATTGGCGACGATCATCCCGCTGACTTCTGTTTCAACTTCGGGCTTGTCCAGAAAACAGAGTCCCGCGTAACTGAGGTCGGTTTGATCTTCCTCGCCATTAGGCGTGTAGTGCATTTCGAAGACGAGTTTGCTGCCGGCTTTGACCCGCATGGCTCGTCCCTCTTTTCGGTTGATTGGAAGCGAACCAGGAGCATATCCGGCAAGCATTTTTTGCAGGTTCCTTCGACGAGCACCCGGTTCGATAATGTAGATGACGATGTGATGAACCACACTGCGATTATCAGGGCGAGCTTCCGCAGCGTAAACGTATTTATCTTCAGTCCAGCCTGGATCAACCAGGAAACGCTTGTAATCAACCACACCTTCGGCAGGAACATTGAAAGGCTTGACGTCCATCTTGATGACCTGATCCGGTTCGGGGATTCGCCATCCGTCGGTGAACTTTGGGGGTTCGGGCAGGTCCGCTGGATTTCCCTCGGGCATGCCATTGGCAATCCAGGTCTTGATCAGAGCAATTTCGTCTTCATTCAAACGACTGTCATTCGAGAATTTGCCGTGGTCGGGATTGGCAAACCAGGGTGGCATTCGACTGTCGTCGATCACCTCAAGGATCGTATCCTCCCAGCCCTGGATGTCTTTGTAGCTGGTGAGCGTAAACGGGCCGAGTTCTTTTTCACGGTGGCAGGAAACACAGTGCGAATTGAAAATTGGTGCGATGTGTTTTGTGTAAGTGATATCGCCGGTTGGTTTCCGTTTATTGACTTTGCCGATGTAGCAACCGACTGCTTCGGTGACCGGGATGCTGACGGGTTTGTCTTGCAGCATTTCTTCGATCGCGATGGCCAGGTCAGATTGAACCGACCGTTCGCGCGAATAGCCAACCCCGTATTGGTCATCAATCCGTCCGTGGTAGCGGACGACTCGCTGTCGATCCAAGACAAAGACTTCGGGGGTCCGCTCGGCTCCCATGGCATCAGCGACCCTGTTCCCAACATCTTTAAGCATTGGGAAGTTAATCTTAAAACGTTGGACGAAGGCCGAGAGTTCCGTCATGCTGTCTTGGGTATTCGAGTTGATTCCTAAGACAATGACGTCATCACCAAACTTTTCCTGTAACTCTCGTAAACGCGGTCCGTACAGTTTCGCCAACGGGCACTCGGTTCCCAGGAATGCGACGACAACCAATTTTTGGTCTTCAAAATCACTTAGTGAGACTGGTTTTCCGTAGCTGTTGTCAAGCGTGAAATCGGTTACAGCCGACCCTATCGGGGATTTGGTCGATTCCGCACTGCGGACAGTGAGTGGAACTGCAAGCAGGCAACAAATCAGCAGAATGCGAAGCATGTTTCTCAGATTGCTAAGAGGAAAAAGCCGGTGATTGATAGGAATCCCTCGAATTCAAGACGATCCCCTCGTAATCACCCAGAATCGACGGATATTCGGGTATCCGATTCGTCTAGTTGAATCATGACAAACCGGGGAGGGAATGTCAGCGCCTTTCCCTGTGTCATTTTGTAACTGCAGATGCAGGATTTTGGTTTGCTTTGGTAACAGCACTGCTCACGACGGCGATTTGCAGTGAATCGGCCTTTCTCGCGACACGCGGATTTTGGTTTTTTGGCAACCTGTTTCGAATCTTCGAAACGCATTTTTGGGACACCGAACTACGCCGCTCCATTACACAATTGCAACTTCGTGTATCCGCCACTCTGCACAGAACGAACAACCCAATTGTCTGAAAAAGAATTTGGGGGTGTGCCTGGTGTCATCCACGAATCTGGTGTCATCCACGAATCCGGTGTCATTCGCGAATTTGGCGTCATTCGAGAAGTTCCAATCGCCGTTGCGGTGGTCGGGATGGATCTGGATGAGTGGTATCCGTTGTTGGTGACGGATGCCAAAACTCGCCAGCTAGGGAGATGGTGATTCTCGAAACGACTGCCTCAAGAACGAAATGAGATTGGCGAGGTCGGTTGGCGTCAGTTGTTCATGCAAGTTACCAGGCATTAAAGAAACTTCGGCTGCCTTGATTTGATCAATGTCGGTGCGGAGCACCGATTGCGACAAACCGTTTTCTCTGCGGAGGACCACGCCGGTCGCCGTTTCGGATGCCAGCAGGCCAGCAACCGCGCGACCATCTTTTGTGATCACCAGATAGCTTCGATACTCAGGCTCGATTCGACCACTCGGGTCAAGCAAGTCCATCAGCAACGTCTCGTCAGGACGGTTGACGATCGTCCCCAAGTGCGGGCCGACCTGATGGCCTTCGTCGTTCAGTGAATGACACATCAAGCAGTGCTTGCGATACAAGGTCATTCCCTTCCGTATGTCTGGTTGCCCCTCAGTAAGTTGCCCCGCAGTTGGGGTCTTAGCCAATGCAGATCGATATCGTTCGAGGCGTTGTTCGATTTCCTGATCGTTTGGCGTGCTCGTTTGTTGCTTTGCTCGCTGTGCGATGTTCGTGTCATGACTTGCGATTAATTGTTCTCGCTGCAGGTCACTCAATTCATCCATTCCAACAATTCCGCGTTCGATTGCGTCCAGCAAGATTGATTGTCGTTCGATGCGCGCGAGCATTGCATCAATAATCGCCTTGCGGGTGGCCGGGGTATTCGAATCCCAGTTTGCGATCAAAACAGTTCCTGCCTGTGGGTCGGTCGATGCATTGAGCGTTTTAGCTGCTGCTTGCTGGATCTCTGGTGGTTGTCGCGAATCGAGTAGCGGTCCGACCGAAGGGATCAAAACGTCGGTCGGCGCACTGGCTAGCGTCTCCAGCGACTGTAGGCGTATGGGTAGGTTGGCGGTTTCATCCCCAACGATGTCTGCTGCTTGTTTAAACAGTTTTTGAAGTTGTTGGTCGTTAGCCATCGGCAAGATGCCTGCGAGTTTTGTTGCCAAGTTTTGCACATCGGCATCAGTGCTCTGAATCAGACGCAGCAACGGTGCGTAGCCGTTTTGTGAATTCGGGGCTGGTTCGTTTCCGCGTGAAAGCCCAGCAAGTAATCCCTGAAGTGTTTCGCGTTGTGACGGTGGTGGGCAGGTCAGCAGGTTGCTTAGTAGATGACCGAGTGCCGACCCATCACGCTGCGCCGCAAGCGTTGCTGCCAGCGGTTTGATCAGAGGGTTGGCTGTCGATGCATCGGTAGGAGGGGAAATGATCGGAGAGATTGCACTGCTGTTTCGTAACAAATGGCCGAGTATGTTTTCGGCATGGTGGATTGCTGAACTGAGGATGGCCGTTTGCATCCATTGCTGGCGAGGGTGCTGTTCCGCCAAGTTCGACAACACGTTCGCGGCAGTGTCTTGGTTGGTCGTAACTTCTTGGCTTGCCATTCGGGCGGAATGTGATTCACCAAGTGTCATCGCCAGTTGCAGGCGGACCGTTGGGTCAGGATCGTGCTGAAGGGATGCGATTTGATCGACCCAAGCGGGGTCTTTGGCAAGAATCGATTCACTGGTTCGCAGCGCGTGGATTCGTACACCGTAGTGCGGATGTTTGAGGGCACGGGACACATCAGCCGAACTGAGCAAGCCGATGCCTTGAAGTGTCGCGAGAGCGGTGATGCAGTTTGGGCCTGCGGTTTTGGGTTGCACCATTTTACGAAGCGTTGGGGCGACCGTGGTTGATTTTCTTTCCATCAGCAAGCGGCTAGCCGTTTGTCGAATCCACCGGTAGGGACTACCGATCAAATCGGCAAGTTGCTGATCCTCGAAATCGGATAAACGAAAGTTATCTGGGGCTGTGGGAAAGGAATGTTGTTGAGGGCGAAGTCGCCAAATCCGGCCGTGATCGCCTCCTTTATCCAGACCGTATTGCTGCTGCAAGAATCGTGGAATGGCGGAATAATCCTCGATGATCTCTCGGTACATATCCACGATGTACAAAGCCCCGTCGGGACCGACTCGTAAATTCATCGGGCGAAACCATTGGTCCGTTGATGCGAGGAACTCCGATGCCTGTTCCTCTGCCGCACGACGACCGCGGTAGCCCGAACCGTCTCTCTCAAGGATGCAGCGATGGATCATGTTCAGCGACGGTTCGCAGTAGAACAGGTTGCCGCGGAACGAGGTTGGGAACAGGGGATCGCTGTAAACCTCATTGCTACATCCGCCTGAGAAGTAATTGCTGTCTGTTTCCCGGTCGCCATAGAACTTGATCCACGCTGGATCTTGTCTTCGCCGTACCCGCCAAGGATGCGGATCGCTGATTCGAAAACCGCGGTGGTAGTTGGTGGCTTGTTGATTGGTTGCGGGAGTTTCGACGAACGGATTTCGCCGCAGGTATCGATAAGGAAGTGGGAGTGCGTAGGTGGCAGGCTGACCACCGCTGGCGGGAAACCGGTCACCGATATCGTTGATGGTCATGCCAAACGTACCAACCCGACCATTGACCGCTTCGATCGCGGAACCATCTGACTTGATCCGAAAGTCGGTGTTGCCCAGCAAAAAAGGTTTGGCAAGTTTTGGACCGGTGATCTCTCCACCTTCGCCGCCACCGCCGACATAGATCCAATTGTCCAACCCCCAGCGTGGATTGTTGATGCCCCGTTCCATGACTCGTTTGCGAAAGCCGGTCAGCAGTGTTTCCCGCACGTCGGGTTTTCCGTCGTGGTCAAGGTCCGCCAGATAAACAATATCGGGCGCGCAGGTCACGATCACGCCACCCCGAGCCGCGACGATTCCATAACAGGCGGGCAGGTCGTCGGCCCAGATGACTGATTCATCCATCTGGCCATCGCCGTTGGTGTCCCGCAACATCTTGACGACTCCACGCTGTTGGATCGCTGCCTGGTCAGCAATCTTTCCGCCTTGCAGTTCCCAGCGAATGCGGCGGACTTTTGTGTCAAGCTTTCCGGACTTGTTGAGCTTTTGTACATCGAGGTGGCCTTCGATGTTGTAGCCATGCAACTCACAAACAAATAATCGACCCCGTTCGTCCCAAGCAATGCAGGAGGGTTCCGTGACGACCGGTTCACAGGCGATCAAGTCGACCGTGAATCCGTCCGGGAGTTGCATCGCTGCGGCGCTCTCACGGGGCGAGAGTGGCTGTGGAGCATCGGGTGCTGGTTGGACCGGACCGATTGCTGGCTGGTTCAGGCGAGGGGCCTGCTGGGCTGCGAGCGGATTCGGTCCGGTCAGCAGCAGGCAGAGTACGCCTAGTAACTTTCGTGGCGAATGCACTGGAATCACTTCAGAAGCATGGGAGTGGGGTCACCGGGAAGGTGTTGACGGAAAGGCTGCCAAACAAATTATCAAACCCGAATGACGTTTGCAGCGATCGAATCTGAAACGACTCCATCCCAGCGTTCGTTGATCTGGGTCGGTGGTTCTGGTAGGGCTGAAGCGAGCGAAATGGGTGTGTCGGCAATTCCAAGAGTTCTCCCTGTCCCATGCGATTCCAGTCCCTTGCAATTTCTGGCCCTCGCGATTTCTGCCTGTTCCTTGCGATGCTGTCGCTTACCATAAGGAGCTTCCTTTCACGCTGGAGACGATGATTTGAGACTTGCAACGGCACTCATGAGCGGCATATTGCTGACGACCTTGGCGGGGGCAGCAGAGAAACCTAACTTCCTGTTGGTCTTGCTGGATGATTCTGGCTGGACCGATTTCGGCTGTTACGGAAGCCGGGTTCAGACTCCCAATATCGATCGGTTTGTTTCAGAAGGAATGCGATTTACCGATTGCCATTCCGCCGCGCCAAATTGTTCCCCTTCGCGAGCTGGATTACTGACCGGGCGGACTCCTTCACGGGTAGGAATCTACAGCTATCTGCCCCCCAATCATGTGATGCACCTGCGCGATGAAGAAGTAACTGCCGCCGAACTGTTGCAGTCAGCCGGTTATCGGACTGGGCACTTTGGCAAGTGGCACCTTTCACGACTCGGGTCCGATCAGCCTCAGCCTGCCGATCAAGGTTTTGAGTATTCATTGGGAACAGACAACAATGCTTCGCCAAGTCATCTGAATCCAAAAAACTTTGTTCGCAATGGTAAGCCTGTCGGCGAGATGCTGGGTTACTCGTGTCAGATTGTGGTTGATGAAGCTGTCGGTTGGTTGGACAGCATTGAGGCAGAGAAAGGTGAAGAGCCATTCTTTGCTTGTGTTTGGTTTCATGAGCCGCACACGCCGATTGCTTCACCGCCTGAATTGGTGTCGAAGTATCAACAGTTGTATCCCGAGTTGAATGCAAAAGAGGCGGCTTACTTTGCCAACATCGAAAATGTGGATCGAGCGGTTGGGAAATTGCTGCAGGCGGTTGAGCAACGGGGGTTGGCGAAAGAGACGGTTGTTTTTTTGACGTCGGATAACGGCCCATTGAATGGTTTTTCTAGCGTTGGATTACGAGGTAAAAAATCGAACGTGTGGGAAGGAGGCCATCGTGTGCCAGGAGCTTTTCGCTGGCCCGGAAAGATTGACGCCGGGAGCGGGTGCTCCGTCCCGATATCAGGTGTTGATTATCTGCCAACCGTTTGTGATTTGGCCGGTATCAAGACGCCCGAACAAGTTGCGCTCGATGGGGTGAGCTTGGTGCCGTTGTTGTGCGATGGTGCCGATTCCTTGCGACGAGAGAAACCGCTGTATTGGTTTTTTTACCGCTTGAATCCTTCCCTTGCGATTCGCGATGGACGGTGGGCGTTAATTGCCGACACCAACGATGCCGGTCGTCCGAAGTCACATGGCATGGTCCGAGATGACATGGCGAAAATTAAATCGAGCAAGCCTGTTGAATTCTTGCTCTTCGATTTGGATCAGGAGCTTTCGCAGCGACGAGATGTTGCCAAGGAGCACCCGCGGGTGTTTGATCGATTGCGAGCCGATGCGATCCGGATGCATCGTGATGTGGTGGAATCGGGCTATCAGTGGGATATCCCCGCCGATTATGGGGTAAAGAATTCCCGTCGGATCTGGGATTCCTATTGAGTAATTCGAGCTCGTAAATCGGCTAGCTGCCAAGGTAGCCGTCAGCTTCAGATATTTTCCGCCGCGGCGATCAGAGGATGTCCTGGGTCGTCCGTCGGAGTTGTCGGGCAGCGATGGAAACAGCGATCGGGATAAACAGCGATCGGGATAAACAGCGATCGGG
>JARGNK010000107.1:18149-27007 GCA_029213145.1 Rubripirellula sp.
AAACAGCGATCGGGATAAACAGCGATCGGGATAAACAGCGATCGGGGGCAATCTTTCGTGTTTCCCCCAGCGAACGCTGGCTTGAAACCGGATTAGATCTTGGTCGATTACTCAATCTTGCTTACTTGAAGCAGATCAGGGATTTCCCGATGCTGCTTCAAACCATTGAACCTCAGACGCAAGACTGCAAATTTCAGAGGGCAATGCCTTCGTAAAACGAGCGAAGAGAAAGTGGAGAGCAAGACGTACGTAAATTCACTTTGTCGCCTGCGGGGATGGTACGCCGTTGGAACCTAACCAGCCCAACAAGCAACGCTGCTATTCCATGCAAAAAGCCCACCGCCGACACGACGATGGGCTTTGTTGGGAAAATCGCTGGGCAACCAGACACGGCTAGAACTTTTTGCATCCCCGTTTCCCGATTGGCCTGCTCATCTTGCCGAGTTGCTCGTCGATGCCATTTAAATCTCAAGCCCTCCCCGATTAGGACTCGAATCAGATTGCAGAACTCCGAGAGTGGCGACTGGATTTGAGCTCCGTCATCTCCAATTCGGCAGTAGGTTCGAGCGATTGCCCCTCGTGGCAACCTGAAACGTGCTGCCCGTTTGAACTGACTGAGTTGGGCTTCATGATTTGCGTAACTCGCACGCACCAAACGAGAAACAGCTCGCCGCAATTGAATGCGACGAGCTGTTTTGATTTCAAGTCGGGCTGAGAGGATTCGAACCTCCGACCTTTTGACCCCCAGTCAAACGCGCTAACCAGGCTGCGCTACAGCCCGCCGGTGAAGGAATTGCCGCAAGGCAAATCCTTCACTTCCCAAAATGCTAACCAAGTCGATCGAGGTTTGCTAGGCGACTGGGCGGTTGGCTGGGGTTGGTGTATACGATGGGCTGGTGACACAGGTTTTTAAGGCCAATATGTCAGGAAATCGGAGAAACCCAATGACTGGAATCTCGAACATGTCGTTTGCTGATCGACTTGCCCATGCCGTGCGTTCCAAGCAGTCGGTCACTTGTGTGGGGTTGGATCCTCGCAAGGCTCAGTTGCCGGCTCCGATCCGAGATGCGGTGAGCGGTGATGGTCCAGATCAATGGGCGGCCGCTTATACGCAGTTCTGTAACGAGATCATCGACGTCGTAGCCGACAAAGTCCCCTGCGTGAAGCCGCAAGCGGCATTTTTCGAACAACTTGGCCCAGCAGGAATGATTGCTTTGGGCGAGGTGATTGCCTACGCCAAGGCAGCCGGATTGTTGGTGATCACCGATGGCAAACGAAACGATATCGGCAGTACCGCGACGGCTTATGCGGACGCTTACCTTGGAGCCTCAAGTCCTTGGGGCAGCGATTCGTTGACGGTCAGCCCGTACTTGGGGCGGGACAGCATCGAACCATTTGCCGAGGTCTGTGATTCCCGCGAGTCAGGCATTTTTGTGCTGGTAAAAACCTCAAATCCGGGTGGCGGCTTGCTCCAGGACCGTGCGACCGAGGGCCAGTTGGTCTACCAGCGTGTCGCCGAATTGGTATCGGAATTGAATCAGGATCGAGTCGGTGAAAGTGGCTATGGTCCCATCGGTGCGGTCGTCGGTGCAACGTATCCCGAGCAACTCGTGGAGCTTCGCCAGGCGATGCCGACGGCGTGGATTCTGATTCCCGGTTTCGGAGCCCAGGGGGGAGGAGCTGAGGATGTTAAGCCGGGGATGGATGCCAACGGGTTGGGAGCGATTGTAAATAGTTCGCGGCATATTATTTTCGCCCATTCCCGTGATCCCTACCGAGATTCGTTTGGCGATCAGCGTTGGCAAGACGCGGTCGCTGCCGCGACCGACGATATGAATGCTCAGCTAGCAAATCGTTGAAACTGGCCGGTCTGCCGTGCGAGGACGCCCTTGATTTCCTGCTCATTCTGAGATCCATCTTGCTGCCGATTCACGTCAGCAGGTATAGCGACAAGACCGTGGGGTAATTCCCTCGGGAAGGTCCGTCTCCATTTGGATATCAGGAAATCGATGTCGATGCGTCTTTTTAGCCTAGTTTGCGGTTGTTTTGTGGGGTCTTGTTTCATGGCCACCGCGACGGCCCAATTCACCGTTCCGGCGGCGACCAACCCAGCACCGATTTCGAATGCAGCACCGATTTCGAATGCGGCCCAAACCCCGCCGAGTATGAACAATCCTGCTGTCCGGCAAAGTGCTAGTTCCGCAGCGAGTGCGGGTGGGCAACTTCCGCGGTCGGCCGGCCAAGAGCATCGCGTTTACGATTTGCGGCCCTACACCGGGTATCTGACCCAGTACGATCGCCCCGAACAGGCGATCATCGATTGGGTCTTGCGAGAAACCGGGACCGACGTTTGGTTCTCCCAGCCATTTGGATTCATGAGTGCTGATCGGGATCAGCTATCGGTTTATCACACCAAAGAAATGCAGCAGGTGGTTTCTGGTGTTGTGGATCGTTTTGTTGCCGGCGAAAAAGACCCGCAAGTCTTGAATATGCGTGTGATGACCGTTGGAAGCCCGAGTTGGCGAAGCCAGGTCCACATGTTGATGCAGCATGTGACCGTCGATTCACCAGGGGTTCAAGCGTGGCTTTTGAGTAAGGAAAATGCTGCTTTGGTCCTCAATTCGCTGCGATCCCGCAGCGACACACGCCAAGTGCATGACGTGAATTTGGTCACTTATAACGGCCAAACAGAACAACTAATCAGCACTCGCGGACGGAACTACGTTCGAAACGTCCGTTCGGCACCTTCGGCTTGGCCACCGTATGAACCGGAGACGGGCGAGATCCAGGAGGGTTACCAATTGGAGGTCAGCCCGTTACTGAGTACCGATGGCAAAGCGATCGATTGCATGATCAAGGCGGAAATCGATCAAGTTGACCGGTTGAACGACGTCGACTTGGAGTTGCCGTTGCCCAATAACCAAATTCATCGAACTCGTATTGAGGTGCCACAGGTCGTTAGTTGGCGGCTCCATGAGCGATTTCGCTGGCCTAGTGACATGGTATTAATGTTGTCCTGCGGGGTGATCGCCAGTCCAGATCGAGAGAAATCGTCGATCCCTCTGCTGGATATGAGCATTCTGACCGGGGAAACTGCGGGTCGAGCCGACGCACTGATGTTCATCGAATTCCGCGGTCGGGCCAGTGAGAATATCACGACGGTCAACCAAACCGCCCCGACACCTCAGGTTGCCAATCAAAATAATTCGCCCACACGCGGAAGATACTAATCTGCGATTCCCAAGGCCTGAATCGATCGGGCTCCAAGTTTGGATCGGCCTGTTGGGTGGCCAAAGCGGCACGCTGGGACGCTCAGGCAACTGGGACGCTCAGGCAACTGGGACGCTCAGGCAACTGGGACGCTCAGGCAGCTGCCAAGCAACATGACTTTGCTGCGGAGTGGTCGTTTAGAGAATGACTCGCTTCGCTGAAATACCTGTCCAGCCGGTTCGATCGGAGACTTGAACCTCCGCTCGTCGGTGTGCCACGATTGATTTTCCTTTCGAGGCATGGCATCAGGCAGGTGACGCCAGAACGGTCTTGCGATCCAGTGGCCAGTTTGCGATCCAGTGGCCAGTTTGCGATCCAGTGGCCAGTTTGCGATCAAGTCAGTTTCGTCGGGGGGGGGCGGCGGTTCAACTTTGCCCTCACTGACGCGCTGGGGTGACGAAGGTTAGAATGCCGGCACTGGGCCGGTTTTGCCTCCTGTTTTTCTTTCAGATAACGCTGCGTTCTATGGATACAGGTTCGTCTCGTCGAGTTGTTATTACGGGCGTGGGTGTGGTTAGCCCGCTGGGAAACGATCCGCAACGCTTGTTGAGCGGTTTGCGTGAAGGGACCAGTGGGATCCGCCCTTTTTCTCAATTGCCGCATGGGGTCATGAGTGTCGACCATGGTGCGGAAGCGAGTGAATTCACAGGGGATATCGCCGATTACGGGCCGATGGAGAAAAAACTTCAGCGGACCATCCGTAAGGGCAGCAAGGTGATGTGCCGCGAGATAGAAATGGGCGTTGCAGTCGCCCAGTTGGCATTGAACTCGGCGGGCTTGTCGGAGGTATCGAGCCGAGATCGAGATCGAACCGGGGCTGTGTATGGGTGCGACTACATCATGTCGATGCCTGAAGAATTTGCCAGCGGAGTGGTCAAGTGCTTGGACGACGATGGCAACTTTGACTTCGACCGCTGGGGCCAAGAGGGCAAGCCCGAAGTCAACCCGCTTTGGCTGTTGAAATATTTACCCAACATGCCGGCGAGTCACATCGCGATTTACAACGATCTGCGGGGACCGAACAATTCGATCACGGTTCGAGAAGCCTCTGCCGGTGCCGCGATCAGTGAAGCCTATTCAACGATTCAACGCGGGCATGCGGATGTGTTGGTCGTCGGATCGACAGGCTCGAGAATTCATCCCTTGCGAACGTTGCACGCTTCGATGCAGGAAACGTTGGCGACCACTGCAGCGGATCCCAGCACCATGTCGCGTCCGTTTGATGCGTCCCGGGATGGAAGTGTGTTAGGGGAGGGAGCGGGGGCTCTGATTTGTGAGAGTCTGGAAAACGCAGAACGTCGTGGTGCCAATATCCTGGGGGAAGTGGTGGGCGTGGCAACGTCTGCCGTTGGACCACGGCAAGGCGCCGATCAGTTCATGCGGCAAGCTTTCGTCAATGTGCTTCGCAGTGCTTTGGGCGATGCCGAGCCAAATTCGATCGGACACCTACACGCGCACGGACTCAGTCACCCCGAGGTTGATCGCCAAGAAGCAGAAGCAATTGCGGAGGTCTTTGGAACACCGGATCAGCAACCACCGGTGACGACTGCCAAAGGGCATTTCGGAAATCTTGGTGCCGGCGGTGGGATGGTCGAAGTGATCGCCAGTCTTGAAGCACTGGGGGATGAACTGTTTCCCATTCGCAATCTTCAGCAACTCGATCCCGACTGTCCCATCAATGCTTGCACCACCGCCGTCGCCGCGGGCGACGAGTTCATCAGTGCCAACATCACTCCCCAAGGCCAAGCCTCGGCCGTCCGTATCCGGAAAGGCATTTGAGGCTTTTATGCCTGTTGCCTAAGGTTGGTTTCCTGATGCTGTCAAGCTAGGGGATCAACCAGAACAGACCGGTCATGGTGGCCGCTTGGGCGATGGCACCTCGGGCACTGATAGGTACCGGTGGTTTGATCCAAGGTGCGCAGTTGCCGGGGCGATAATAGCCCAAGGCAAACTGACATTCACGCGGCGAGTGAACTCCCATTTTGTACGGCAGAACCAAGATATTGCCGAAGAAATGCGCCGACTGGGCGAATGGTTCCAGCAGCGGGCCGCGGGTGTGGCCGTATCGTTCCAGGTTCACGTCTTCGAAGTACAGCGGTGTGTGGCAGAGATTCGAAGCCTTCCAGGTCATGGTCATCGGTGTCCATTGACGTGGCGTCGCAGCGATCTGCTCGATCAGGCATTCCTTGGGCAAACCCCAGTTTTCCGTGATGTAGGCGATATCGGCTTCGCTGAGCTGATTGATCGGTAACCTGGCTGGGCTGCCATCTTCCATTTCGATCACTGCCTTCTGGTAAGCGAGGTCAGTCAACCGGCCAACCGCCAAGGGGTCACCGTCACGGTCTCGCCACTGGCGAAGGGTTTGCTTTTCCAAAAACGACGATTTGAGGCGGTTGTAATTGTCTTGGTCGAATTCACCTGGTCGGAACGGTGGGCTGATGTCCAAGGACACCAAATCAATCGTTTGTGCCGCAATTCGTTCGCGGAACTCATCACAAGAAAAAGTGGCCTGGTTGAACGGGGATGAACCTTGCTTCTGGTATCGGCTTCCATCATCGAAGTAGCGGCCATCCTGGCTTTCCCGGAGTCGCTTGCGATCTGCTTCGTCTGCGGTGCGATCTTTTTGATAAGGCGTCGGGCTGGCATCTAAATCTTGGGTGCCTAAATCCAAGCGGGACTTTGAACTGGGGTCCGCCGAATCGGATTCAGGGGTCGCATCGGGAACCGGTAAGCGATCTCTACCGGTGGGCGGTTTGGGTTGGTCCGGGCTTTCATTGCGGAGCAGGTCCCGCATCGATTTCGACTCCGCGGAATCATCGATTTCGGTTTGATCCTCAACCGGGTTAGCAGATGGGGTGGTTGGCCCGGTGGGCAGTTCGAGCTGCGGGGTCGAATCATCCCGCTGATCTTCCGTTGTGGCTGGATCTTGAGTTGGTAGCTGGAAGCCCCCGGCAGGAGTGTTCTGGCCTGCGGCAGGCAGATCACGCAATCCGTTGGAGGGTGGTTGTGGGGCAGCAGGCTTCTCCGCCATCGGTGGGACGACCATTTCGATTGCCGAGGAAGCGGGCGGCTCAAGAGTCGGTGCGGGCTCAGTTGCTGGAGCTTGTGCTGGAGCTTGTGCTGGAGCTTGTGCTGGAGCTTGCGCTGGAGCCGCGGGACTTTGGGTCAAAGTTCGGCCCGGGTCTTGTCCGAATGGGTCGTTGAAAAAGTTGACGCGGCGGGGTGCCGAAACGGCTTGGACCTGTGAAACACGCACCTCGGCTTCACTATGGGGCAGGTTCTTCGGTGGCCTGAGGATCACATTGCTTGGTGGAATCAGGGTCCCATCGCCTGGCTCAACCCAGGCCGCCTGCTGAACTCTCTCCGACGAGGACTGGGCCGCTTGAGGATTTGCCGGGCCTCGATTGGCTGCGCTGATTGGTATCGCAGTCTGGACGGGCAACATAGCAGTGAGGGACGGCGCCGAAGCGGTCCGGATGGTGACCCTACCGGCGGTTGCCGCCGGTGCAGTGGCGGGACTGGCGGGTGATTGACCCGGCGATTGGTTGGCAGGATTGGCAGCTGGGATCCGCGAACTACGTCGCCAATGCAGGTTCGGGTTCGTCCGGCCGACCGTTGTCGGTGCTTGACGCGGTTGGACCGATTGGATTGGGACCGGGACCAATTGGTTGGCCACTGAGATTGCCGAGGAGGCACTCAGTTGTGCACCTGACTGCTGATACCCACCTGACTGCTGATACCCACCTGACTGCTGATACCCAGTTGGCTGTTGATACCCAGTTGGCTGTTGATACCCAGTTGGCTGCTGGGGCGTCTGGGCCGACAGCAGTGTGCCGGCAGCAGACAAGCAGACGAGGAGACTAAACCGAGTCGCCCTGTTGGACGTCCGGGCTGTAATTTGGCGCTTCTTGCGTGATCGCGATGTCATGCGGATGGTTCTCCCTAACCGTCGCAGCCGAGACGCGAATGAACCGAGCATTGCGTCGTAAATCTTCAATCGTCCGTGTTCCGATGTAACCCATGCCCGCCCGTAACCCGCCCACCAGTTGGTAGACGTAATCACTTAGCGGGCCTTTAAAAGGCACGCGTCCTTCGACACCTTCGGGGACCAATTTTCCTGCATCGGATCCCTTTTGTCGGTATCGATCGCTGCTGCCTTTCACCATCGCCGCCATCGATCCCATCCCTCGGTAGGATTTGAATGTCCTTCCTTGGTAAAGAATCAATTTGCCGGGACTCTCGGTTAGCCCTGCGAACAGGCTGCCAATCATCACGGTGCTCGCGCCGGCGGCGATCGCTTTGGTAATGTCACCGCTGAAGCGGATTCCGCCGTCAGCGATAACAGGTATGTTTCTTTTTTCTGCAACCTCCGTGGCGTGCAGAATTGCGGAGACCTGAGGGACACCGACGCCACTGATAACACGTGTGGTGCAGATCGATCCGGGGCCAATCCCGACTTTGATTGCATCAGCACCGGCGTCAATCAACGCTTCGGCTCCTTCCTTGGTGGCGATGTTTCCCGCCACCACGTCAATCTCCCATCCTCGTTGTTGTTTGATTTCTCGAACGGTGTCGATCACGTTTTTACTGTGACCGTGGGCACTGTCGACGACCAGCAAATCGACACCCTGGCGAATCAAGGCTTCGGCTCGCTCGAAGTTTCCCACCCCGATCGCCGCTCCGACTCTCAGGCGACCCTGGGAATCTTTGCAGGCGCGGGGAAATCGCTTCATCATGTCGATGTCGCGAATGGTAATCAGTCCCGTCAGTTTTCTATCTTCGTCAACCAGCAAAAGTTTCTCGACCCTTTTTGCCGTTAAAATCCGCTCAGCTTCCTCAAGCGTTACATCTCCTACAGCCGTGACTAAGTTCTCACGGGTCATGACTTCGGAAACTGGGAGGCCTGGGTCCTCTAGGAATCTCAGGTCGCGGCGGGTTAGGATTCCCACCAGGGTCTGGTCAGGGTCCACAATCGGGATCCCCGAGACATTCGCTTGGTCCATCAGTTCGGCTGCCCGACCCACTTTCTCCTCGGGGTTGAGGACGACCGGATCGACGATAATCCCGTTGGCCGACCGCTTGACCTTCATCACCTGTTCGGTCTGAAATTCGGTGGTCAGGTTCTTATGGATGATTCCGAGCCCACCTTCCTTGGCGAGCGCAATCGCCATCTCCGACTCAGTGACCGTGTCCATTGGCGAGGACAGCAGTGGCATCTTCAATCGAATCCGTTCTGTCAGCCTGGAACTGACATCCACCTCGCTGGGAACAATGTCGCTGAACTGTGGCAGCAAGAGAACATCATCAAAAGTGACACCGAGTTCGCCGAGTTTTTCTTCCGACATTCGCCGCGATCCGCTTTCAGGAGAGAGCCTTATTCTTGGCCACGGATTATGTCCGATGGCCGCTTCTTCGGCCAGCAGTGGCAACGATTGCGGTTGGCATCAACCAGATCTCCAAACGATGCGGGCGTTTTTCTGGTTTTTAGCCGGCGGTAAACGGTGAGCGGTGAGCGGTGATGTGGAATCCCCCGCAACCGGTCAGCACAGCAACCGGTCAGCACAGCAACCGGTCAGCACAGCAACCGG
>JARGNK010000325.1 GCA_029213145.1 Rubripirellula sp.
AAGAGCAAAGACCACGCTCGTGGTGCGGCATGCCAGCGTTGATGGCCTCGATTCCGAAGTAATCGAAAGCGAACGCCAAGATGAAGCACAGCAGTCACCGTGATCACGGTCACAATCGCTGTCAAAACGGTTGAGACCAAAGAAAGCTGGATACCGCAAAGCACCATGATCGCCTGGGTGATCGTCACGGCCCATCCGATCACGAGAGCTGCGAAAAGCACAAACCTCGCGTCGGCTAGTGATACCAGTACCACGATCGACAGAAGCACGGTTGTCCAAACCGCTAGCTTGAATCCATCTCGTTTAATCAGCTCGAATCCATCGTGGACGAGCACCGGTTCACCAACGAGATTTGCTTCGGCTACTTGCTGCGAATAACGGGATGGTAAATCAGCAGCGATTTTACGCATCGCTTTGATCGTAGCGGGACCATGGTCAGGTTCGAGCATCGCCACGACAGCAGCCCGCTTGTGGTTTTGGGAGTGGGTATAGCCGGCAAACAATTCGTCGAATCCAGCAGCAATGGGGTCCTCGGTGCGAAACAGAGGCGGCAGGTCACCCGGTTTTCCAAGATCTTTCCCGCTCAGTTTGCTAAACGAGTCGGCGAGCAGATTTCGGGGACTGAATTTTTTTACGGTTTCATTTAGGATCGCTGGCGACAGCACACCTCGAACACCGTCGATCGATTCGATCTCGCTGCCAATGGCTTGATTGCGCTGCATCCCTGCTGATGTCGTCAGGTCTTGATCCTGATAGACCAGCATGACAACGATGTTTCCGCCGAACGTCTCCTGGAGTTCGCGATAAGCAACCACGGTTGGATCGACCGGGTCAAACATCGATTCGACGCTGCGGTCAAAATCGAGTCGCTGCGAAATGGGATAGGCTATCAGCAACGCCACGCATCCAAACAGCAGCAGCAGCCAACGAATTCCGATGAAAGTTGCCGACAGGGATCGCGCCACGCCAGACCGATGATTTATCATCGTATTGCGAGGTGGGGCGGGTGAGTCGGATGAAGTAGGCACAGTTTCAGTTGGCAGAACTTAGCAAAGAAATTGGATGGGCGTGAGCGATAAAACTGAAATCGAAGAAAGTCGCCGATCGGGAACGCCACGATTGGGGACATCACGTGCGGCATGGTTGCTTGCGCTGTTGGCATTTCTAGTCCGTGGGACCGTCGGTTTTGCCAGTCTGGAGTCGTTCGAGCCCGATCCTGACGCATATCGAGCGATCGCAGAAGATTTGGCTGTGTCGAGTGTGTATGGACTCATAACTGAAAACGGAGAGGTCACGCCGACCGCTTTTCGTCCCCCGCTGTATCCATTCAGTTTGTCCTGGCTTGTGAAGGATGGTGAGTTGTCGGCGGTGTCGGTTGCGGTTTTCCATGCGCTGCTTGGCGCTTTCACGGTCGTGATGACTTTTTTGGCCAGTCGTCGTATTTTTGGTCCGTCGGCCGATCGGAGCAATCTCTTGGCAGCGTTGCTGGTGCTGTTCGATCCGATTCTGTTGCATCAGTCGACCGAGGTGATGACCGAGACGCTCGCGACCGCACTGACGGCCTGTTTATTGTGGTTATGGGGGGATTCGATCCGTTCAAGTTCGGTGGTCAAAGTGGTATTCCTTGGGCTCGCAATGGCGATGGCCTATCTGTGTCGGCCGACCTTCCTGGTTTGGGGGATTCTGCTTTGTGCGGGATGGCTGGTCGCAAAAGTTCGTTCTTCGGGACGTCGGACTTGGTTCCGCTTCGGCTTGATGGCCGGGTTGTTTGCGGCATCGGTGGCGGCATGGACGTTGCGAAATGTTCGCGCGATTGGGCATCCTGTTTGGGCGACGACGCATGGTGGCTATACATTATTGCTGGCGAACAATCCCTCGTTTTACGAGTATTTACAAGAGGGGACCTGGGGTGAAGCTTGGGATTCGTCCTCTTTCCAACTCGCCTATCTGCACCGGTTTGACGGTGACCCCAGAACAGATGCATTTTGGCAACAAGATTGGCGTGGTCCGTCAGCAATCGATCGTGGCGAGGTTGTTGGAATCACCGAGCACGACGACGATCGACTCGCTTATGAGGCGGCTAAGGCCACCATTTATCGGCGACCACGAATGTTTGTCTGGTCGTGCCTGGTTCGCGCGACACGATTATGGTCACCGTTTCCTCATGCCACTCAGCAGAGATCACGATTGGTCATTGCAGCGGTCGGATGTTGGTATGTCGCCTTGTACGTGATGGTCTTGATTGGAGTGGTGCGAATCTGCCGGGACCCCCGATTTCACTGGCGGATTTGGTGGCCGTTCGCTGCATTGTTGTTTACTTTGACCGCCGTCCATGCTGTTTATTGGAGCAATATCCGCATGCGGGCACCTGCGATTCCCGCGCTTGCAATTTTGGCTTCCGCTGCAATCAAACCCAAGGTGTTAGAGGTCAGCGATGTGGTCGACCGTTGACGGTGTTCGCAAATTGACCGGTCCCGAGGCTGAATTGATTCGATCGGGGTGCCGGGCGGTGACGGATCGGCTTTCGCAGCATCATGATATTGATTCGCCGTTGATTTATGGCATCGATTGGTTTGATCAGTGGGAAGACCAACAAAAACGTTGGTTGTTAAAGCAGGTGCATGATGCGCTGTTGTCCGATCAGGTGCCGCCTCGTCCGGCAGCGATGTGGGAGGCAACGATCGACGTGATCTTCCTGGAGGTCTTGATGCAGATCGAACAGGAAAGTGAATTGGGGACGACTTGGTGGCGAGAGAGGGTGTTGTCTACCCTAGGGCGGGACGAGTGCAGAATGACCGAGTGCGATTTGCCTGCGTGGCGGACGCGGGTCACTCAATTGGCCGACCAGATTCTGGGATCCCCCAGTTATCAAAAAGCTGAAGCTTTCCGAGACCGAGGGCCGGAAGAGCTAGGCCGATATCTGATGCAAAAAGGCTTGCCCGGCGATTTCCTGGAACAGATCCCGCCTTGGATAAAATAATGCTGGGGGATCAAACGCATCACGCCAGCGGTGGTACCGATGAACGAAGGACTCGAATTTCCTTTTGTGATGTTTTGGCGGATCGCTCGGTGATCTGTTGGGACGCAAATTGTTCGGGCTTTCGATGCTTTGATCCCAATCATGCTCGTGCTTTCGCCGTAGGCCGGTACTCCTACTCCTAACCAGGGTCCGCGCGACGCAAAGGAACGTGAGACTCTGCAGAGATGATTTTGACTGCAAACGATTTGCTCACATCTACGCCGAATCGAGTACGAGTACCGCTTTGCTGAGTACGAGTACCGCTTTGCTGAGTAC
>JARGNK010000108.1:0-3038 GCA_029213145.1 Rubripirellula sp.
GCCGAATTTTTATTCAGCTTGATGAAACCAGATCGGTTCCCGAACCCAAGAGCGTTTGGAGACAGCGGACTGACAGGCACACGAACTGACACGAATAACGCCGTAACGCCTTGGTGCTCAGGAAGAACACCGAGCGAGTGGTCGTGATTGATCACCGAAACCATCGCCAAGAAGTGGCATCCACCACTGACCTGATCGCATTGCCAGTCCAGGACACATCTCATGCAGCTCAGCTTCCGAGAACCTTCACGAGGCAGTGCGAAAAACCCTTACTCGATGCCCGATTTAATTTCCATCAACTCGTTCGTCCCCTGGATTTCGCAATATTTCGTCACGAACAAAGCAAAATTCGCTCCCGTCCACCGCTCGCCTTTCGCCCCGCTCTGCAACAGTTACACCCCGCGCGAGGAACCCACAAATCGATGCATGGCATCGTAAAAGGCAATAGAAAGCAGGACGCACAAAACGATGCGGAAGAAACCTTCAAAAAACCGATCCGAAAGGGGCATCGGGGCTACTCGATCCAAGTCAAATCATGAGTCGCTCCCCCTCAAGCATTCCCCCCTCACGCATTCCCCCCTCAAGCATTCCCCCTCCAGCATTCCCCCTCAAGCATTCCCCCACAAGCGCCGCCCCGGCAAAGCCCCCATTAAAAATTCCCCGGCGAATACCGATTTCTTCACCATCGACTCGAAAGGCGGAAACTGGCTCTCTCGGACGGCGGAGTAGGCACGGGCCCTCGCCTGGAATCCATGAAACAAAAAGGGACTGCACTCGGTTTTGTAACGCGATTCATTCAACACTTTCATTAGTACTGGCAGTCGCCGTCGTCATTTCGTAGTCCAGCGAAAACGTCTCTTTCGCATCTGTGTTGTTCTTGTCAAGAAGCGGTGAATAGGTCCTGACGTGGATTTTGTCTTCGCTCGGCACAAACCGCAGAGAGCGGAGCCAACCGTCGCCACCGTTGGGCAGTCCCTGATAATCAGTGAGCATCTCCAGGACTTTACCACCCGAATCATTGACACTGGTTTGAAGCCCGACCCCCAATACATGCCCGCTCACAACGAGAAAAATATTCGGCTGCTTGCGAATGAACTTCTGCCACATATCCTCACCGCTGTTGCCAGCAATGCTGTAGGCCGATGCACAAGAAGTATCTCGCTGCTTTGGACGCATGTAGCAATGGGTTGCGACGATCACACGATGATCGGGGTAACGCTCTGTCACACTTGCCGCCCAGACCAACGTTTCATCGCGAGGCGCGAATTCAAGATTCAAGATCATGAATTTCATTCCGCATGCTTCAAAGAAGCAATAGTTATTATCATTCGTTTCACCCATGTGCCCACCGTACCACTTCCGGCCTTCAAACCGTTTCGGCGAGTAGTACTGGTTGTACAGTGTTGAATCACGGTTTTTGACAACCATGTCATGGTTACCCGGTGCCATGCTGTAGGGCACCACACCATCAAGTAACCGCATCGCTCGGTCTGCGTTTTCCCATTCTGGCTTCTTCGTCGATGTTTGCACGATATCGCCTAAGTGAATCACGAATTTGATATTGTCGGATTTCGCCTGTTCCCGAATCCAAAGTGCTTGCGAAACGTAGGTCTCTGGATACTTCTCTGAGTAGTTTTGCGTGTCAGGAAGCAACACGATCGAAAAACTTTCTGCCGCCGCAACCTTGTCTTCAGCATGGGTAGCTTGCTGGCTCAGAAAGACAGGCATGAATAAGCAAACACCTGCAATCATGCGAAAAATCAAATCCGGCATCTTCTTCTCCAAAAAGGGAATGCATTTGACGTCAGCTTATGATTGGCGGCAATTCCGTGCTGGCGACAATAGGGACAATCTTCGATCACCGACTGAACCTCGGGCAGGCTGATCGCCAAAGGCCGCAAACCGCCAGCATGCACCACCCCCGCCAGACATTCAAGTCGCTTGGCTACCTGCTGAACAAGGCGTTCAATCTGGCATTGCCGACACCTTTCGGCTTACATACACCCACGATTCTATCCTCCCGCCGGGATTCACGAACGACCGGGAACGCAGCAAATCCGTTGGTGTAAGCATCAAATGAATCCGTCACATCATAAATCCACAACTGTGACCGCACTGGAGAAACGGCCGAGATGAATCAAAATCGCCTGCGTTCACACATTTGCACGTAGGATCAAAGGCGCTTGGTGGAATCGCAGAACATACGGGTGAATTCACACTCGCGGCTTGCGTCTTGTAACACCAGGATCACCGATCGGAACGAACTTCACTGGCGACATCACGGGCAATCGGATAAGAAGCCGACGATCTCGAAATTCAAACACAAGAAACTGCTACGCGGAAACAGGATTCAGCTGGACCATGAAACAAATCGCAATCGCGTACGCTGCCACGCTATTTGTATTGAGTGTGATCACATTCTTGCTTTACGGATTCGATAAACGCCGTGCTCGAATCGATGGCCGTCGAATCCCAGAGAAAACGCTTCAGCTATTCGCGTTGTTTGGAGGCTGGCCTGGCGCGTTGTGCGGGCAGCAATATTTTCGGCACAAGACAAAGAAAGCCAGCTTTCAAATCACTTTTTGGCTATGCGTGATCCTGCACATTGCGGCGATTGCTGGTTTCTTTTACGTCATGTCGGGCATTAATTGAACCAAGGATGGATTCGGCAAGCTCCGCGATCTTCGTGGCTGCTCAGATTCGTATCGCCAAATCCACGAATCAACTTCCCGACTCAGATGCAGCAGCCTTGCAACCAGGCAAGGACATATCGACGTCAAGACGAACCTCCCAGTATCCGGTTCGACCAACAAGGTTGACCTCACATTTTGCCTTGATTCGATCGTAGCCGAGCTTTTTCACCCGACGGTGCAAACGAAAGGCATCCTGATGCCCCAGGTGTCCGATCACCTTGCCGCCAACTTCCACGCCGGTTGCATGCGGGACACGCCCCTCTGGATCCGAGACAAGCGTCGCATCCGTTTCGCGTTCAAAGAAATCACGTTTTCCTGGAGTGCGCCTTTGAAATAATAATCCGT
>JARGNK010000108.1:3048-11809 GCA_029213145.1 Rubripirellula sp.
AGAAATCACGTTCTCCCTCCTTGCGGTGCCAGGCATTGGATGTCGCCTTCCAAAATGCATCGAGGTATTTAATGGACAAATCTGTCACTTCTATTTCGAATGTTTTTGGCCCGGATAGACGTCTTGTCAGCGTCTGCGGTGGCTTAGGCTTACTAAGGAGCTGTCGCAAAAATCTCATTTCTTCAATCCTTCCCTCGTTAGGGTTCGGACTAGACAATCCACCGTTCCACACTTCGCAATCGAGCAGACTGAGCTTCCCCAGTCGACTCACCACACTCACCTCGAAATGTTGACAGCCCCGTCAATGTACCGCCATCAACTACGTAGATGGCGATCGAATCGCCGGAATGGGCTTAAATCATCGAACTGTCGAAAAAACAGAATCGCATCCCGGAAAATAACGCGATTCGGCCTCGATGAAATGCTCTTCAAAATCTCCAAAATGCTCTTCGGTGTACTCCGATTTCAACTGCTCATTTTAAATGAGTCGTGATATGTTTTCCAATTCGGGAGGCGTCGTTCCATTGCTCCATGAGCCTGCCTTGAATCCAACATGAGCCTGGCTTGAATCCAACGACCGGCAACCACGCCAATCTCGTTTCAGAAGCCTGGCGTTACAATCGAGCAGAAAGGAAGGTCGATCAAGTGACGTCTATCCGAATTCTCTATCACGTAATTCGATCGATGTGTTCTACATCGATCACCCAGGAATCGAACGCGTGAACCACCCGAAGTCATCCAACACGAACAACGCGTCATTCTTGTGCGTCTGCGGACATACGATACCGGCGAATCTCGAAAGTGGCGGCACATGTGACCATTGCAACCGAGAATACTCGGGTCGGGCCGTCAATCTTTCGATGACGCTTACCATGGAGTTGCCATCGGGATCGGCGGCGGTTGCCACGGAATCAGAAGACGATGACATGCTAGGGCAAAGCCTCGATCACTTCACCATCATCAATCGTCTCGGCGGGGGCGGAATGGGAACGGTTTACCGCGCTATGGATGAATCATTGCAGCGATATGTTGCAATCAAGGTGCTTGGACGTGGCGATCAGGGCGTGAACAGGACAGCGCACGTCGAGCGATTGCTCCAGGAAGCGCGGGCTCAGGCGCGAGTGAACCATGCGAACGTCGTTCACATATATTTTGTTTCACGAAACGAGAAATTGCCCTACCTGGCAATGGAGTTGGTTCCTGGACAAACACTCTCGGCACGAATTGCCGAGGGGCCGATGAGCTATCGCGAGATCGTTCGCATTGGAACACAAGTCGCTCAAGCGCTGCGAGAGTCGACCCAGCTCGATATTGTTCATGGAGATATCAAACCGAGCAACATCTTGATTTACGAAGACGTTGCCAAGCTCTCTGACTTTGGCTTGTCGCATCGCATTTCGCTCCCCGGATCGGATTCAGGGAGAGTTGCCGGAACCCCCAACTACATGGCACCAGAGATCTGTCGCGGCGAACCGGCAAACATTCAATCGGACATGTATTCATTTGGTGTGATGCTGTTCGAGATGACTTTCGGACGCCTACCGTACTCGTTCACCGATAGCAGTTTCGAATCACGGCTGGATGCTCACCAGAACAACACCCCCGAGTTCCCAATTACCTGGCCGACGGAAATACCTGAGCTATGGCGTCCACTGCTTGAGAAGCTACTGGCAAAAAAACGGGCGAATCGCTTTTCAAGTTGGGATGAAGTCATTGAACAAATGCGTTCGCTGCGGCCAATGCGTCCAGTGGCAGCAGGCCGAATCAAGCGAGGCATCGCATGGGCCATCGACTTGCTGATACTGGCCACGGCCCAATCCATCGTGGTTTTACTTGGAGTGTTTCTGGCAAACGCATTGTTCTCGAGTTCGGTCCTGACGACGCTCCTGACCGCTTCGAGCTTGTGCCTACTTCCGGTGGCAGTTTTGCGTTGGATCGGGGCAGGTGGATCATCACCGGGTAAGAACCTAATGCAATTGCAGGTTGTCGACCGCCACGGACTACGGCCGCATCCGCAAGTGCTGGGACGACGATCGATCATGCAGTACCTACCGATCTGGGCCGCACCAATCCACACAGTCGGCCTACCTTTCTTGTTCACGATTTTTGCGATAGCGATTGCTGCCTTCATCGTAATCGTCGACATCATGCTCGCCCTTACTCGCCAGCAGGGCCAAAGTCTGCATGACCAACTATATGACACCAGTGTCGTGCTACTCGATGCGAGGGAGGGCAATTAGCCGCCTCTGCATCGCGACGCTTGGTCGCCATTGAACGCCCGATCACACTGCTTCGAATGCTGCAGAGCGGATGCGCACAGACCGCTCGCTTCACGCGTTTCGAACGGGCAATAAAACGCAAGAGGGCACAAATCGCGTTCGTCCAGACAGCGATCACCCATCAATCCGTTGCTATGAATTTGCTCTTAACTAGGCTAAATTGGGGGGATGGATATCTGTCAAACAGCTCGGTTTTTCCCGACTCGTTCGCTACGCATGCTGATGTTGTCGGCTCTCGTCTCTATGGCGGCTTTGCCAGATGACAGCGCCGCCCAAGAAACGGCCCACGACAGGCCTGCATCAACGACGGCGAGATTTGAGGTAAACGCGAAACGATTTGTGGCGAGTTTTTGCGTTGATTGCCACGGACCAGACAATCAAGAAGGGGAAATTCGGCTCGACGATCTCAGCCATGACCTGTCCAACGATGACGCAGTACAAATCTGGAACCGTATTTTCGCTCAAGTGCAATTTGGCGAAATGCCCCCGGAGGACAGCGACCAGCCGCAAGCATCTGTCAAATCAGATTTCCTGCAGCAGATCGAAGCCGAATTAACCCGGTTTGATCAGGGTCTTGGCTTGGCCGAAAAAATGCAACTTCCCCAGTTTGCAAATTACGTCGATCACAACTCGCTATTTGATGGCAGCGTGACGGAGATGCCGTACACGCCCGCGAGATTATGGCGGCAGCGGCCAATCATTTATGACGCGATTTGGGGCAGCGCTTACGGACGGGCCCCGCGGTACAGCGTCAAGATCGGCGGCACCGGAAATCATCTGATCACCCGTGGCCCGCACAAAGGCAAGCTGATGGCGACCCGTTATTTCGCCGATCAAAAATACGCCAATCCGTTTTTTGAATTCGTGCATCACGCATCGGGATTCACAGATTACGCCTCGATCGTCGCAGATCAGTCATCATTGGAAGCACTGCTCGTCAACGCTGAAACGATGGCTCAAATTTTAACGGTCGGGCAGAGGGTGCGCATTGTCACACAGGTAAAAAACAAAGGGAGCCGAACCGGCAACAACGAAGCAATGTTTGTTGGTGGAGTCACCACCACCGCAAACGAGTACCGCGGGCGGGTCCCAGTCATCTTTCAAAAGATCGTACAAACCGAAGGAGCGGTTTCTCGTGATCAGTTTGAAGAGGCACTCGATGTTGTCTTCGCACTGTTTCTGCGCCGCCGACCCACTGAAACTGAATACGAAAGTTACTGGAAAAACGTTTTTCAAAAGAACGCCAAGCTTGGCAACCAAATGGCGATGCAAGCGGTTTTGATTTACGTCACGCTAACTCCAGAATTTGTCTACCGTATGGAACTCGGCTTGGGGGAGACCGATGAACATGGCCGCCGATTCCTATCGCCACAGGAATTGACTTACGCGATTCATTACGCACTCCATAACAAGCCGGCATTCGGGATTGACGAAATCGAGACCGTCGATGTCTACACCAAAAAAAGCGAAGCTCCCATCCGACAGACGATGGCCACACCAAGACCGGCATGGGCGGCTGGACACAGCTCACTCGTGATGGAAATGAAGGATGGCAAGCTCAAGACACGCGATGACGTCGAACGCGTGGTGCGGAAAATCCTCAACACGCCCCAAACTAAATGGGCGACAACCCACAATCGAACGTATCTCTCCACGACCAACCCTCGCATCCTGCAGTTTTTCCGAGAGTTCTTTGGTTACTACAAAGCGGCAGATGTGTTCAAGGACGTCGAAGAATTTAAGACACGCGACGGTTTCAAGCAGTTTGATAATGGCAGTGCCTCCAAACTGGTGTATGACACAGATAGCTTGATTCTGCATATCCTTCAGGAAGACAAGGATGTGCTCCGCGAATTGCTGACAACCGATAAAATCGTCGCGGTTTACTGGAATGGAAAAAACGATGCCAAGCAGATTCAACGGGCTCGCGGTGAAGACAACTACCGGGTAACGCACCATGTGCAGAGCTATAACCTGGACCCGTTTGAACAGGAATACGACAAAGATTCCAGCAGCGACCCGCAAACCCGCCAAAATGGCAAAGTGTTTCGCCTCCCTCCTGATCAGCGTTGCGGAATCCTCACCCAGCCAAGCTGGCTGATCGCACACAGCGGGAACTTCGACAACGACCCCGTTCGCCGCGGCAAGTGGATTCGTGAAAAACTGCTGGCCGGCGTTGTGATGGATGTGCCGATCAACGTCGACGCTCAAATCCCTGACAACGAACACCAAACACTTCGCGAACGATTCAGTGTCGTTCACGAGGCAGAGTGCTGGCGGTGCCACAAAAAAATGAACCCATTGGGAATGCCATTTGAAGCGTACAATCACGTCGGCAGATGGCGGGAAACAGAAAAAGAAAAAACTGTCGATACCACCGGTGCCATTACCTACACGGGCGATGCATCGCTGGACCAGAACATCACTAACGTGCGAGAAATGATGGAACGGTTGGCAGAATCCGACCTTGTTCGCCAAAGCTTCATTCGGCATGTCTTCCGATATTGGATGGGACGCAATGAATTGCTCAGCGATTCACAAACGCTCATCGCAATGGACAAGGCTTTTATCGAAAGTGGAGGCAGCTTCAAGGAGCTACTGGTCACTTTGCTGACATCAGATTCTTTCCTGTACAGGAAATAGAAAAAATGAATGTAACCGATCGTCGAACCATGCTGCGTGGCGTCACGCTTGGAGCCGGCGCTGTCGCGTTGTCGCCGTTCCTGAAACAACTGGAAGCAGCGGATCGCCAACAGCTGCCTAAGCGATTCGTATTCGTGGTAAAAAGCAGCGGGCTTCAGGGTGACTACCTAAATCCTGAAGGGCTAGAACACCGCAGTGACAAGATCGTCGATGAATCGCTTGATGGCCGAAAGCTTTCCGACAGCATGAAGCCACTGGAGCCGCTCAAAAGCAAACTCACAATCATTCAAGGCTTGAGCGGAAAAATGACGCGACTGGGGCATAGCGCGCATTACGGCGCTCTGGGCGGCTATAAAGCGTCACCGCACGTACCGCCTCTGTACGCCACAATTGACGGCCATCTCTCCGAAGCATTCCCATCGGTTTTCAATCATGTCGGATTCAAGATGGGCGAGGGTAGTCAGGGCGTCACCTTTCCGGCAATCTCCGCCAAAGGGCCTGGCCAACAACTCCCCTTCCAGCAAAACCCAATGGCAGCGTTTGAGAATCTGTTCGGCAGCATTCTGGAAGGTGGCAATCTTAAGAACAAGTACACCCGAACCGGTAATGTCCTCGATGCAATGTCGGCCGACATTCGCAAGTTGCAAAAGAGCCTGCCTGCCACCGAGCAGGAAAAACTGGGCCATTACTTGAATGGTTTCGAGGCACTGCGGGACCGCCGAGTCAAATTGGTGAAAATGCAGAACTCGCTTCAGCAGAACGCACCAGACCTTGATGACAAGTACACATCAAGATTCAAGACGCACCACTTGGAAGCACATTTTGATATGGCTTCCGCTGCGTTGATTTCCGGCTTGACCAACGTCGTTACCGTACATACCGATGGACTCGATTCGGTCTACTCTGGAATTGGCATTGGCAATAACGTGCATGCGATTGGCCATGGAGCTGGCTATGCAACGCTGTCGGCACAGGATTGTCGCAACGCGATTCGATCCTTCCACATCGAACTGATCGCCGAGATGGCCGCAAAACTGAACGCCGTCCCCGAGGGCGACGGAACGATGCTCGATAACACAATCATTGTTTATACAAGTGACAACGCCGCACAGCATCACTCGGTTGGATTGGACTGGCCGATGCTTGTCCTTGGCAACATTGGAAACAAACTCAAATCAGCAGGACGATACATCGCGTATCCTCAGTACGGCCGGGCGGGCCACAAGCACACGATTTGCAATTGGTTCACGACTCTGTGTCACCTTGCGGGCATCCCGCAGGATCTATTCGGCCAACCCGACATGGCACTCGGAAAGGCAAATGACCAGGCCGGGCCTTTGAACGAGTTGCTGACATGAGGCTGCCCTTCGGATCCATCATTGCACCGGTGTTACTGGTCATTCTGAGCGTCAGCTTGCTTGAAGAGCGAGCGTTCACACAAGAATCCCCTGTTTCCCTGAGCTCAACAGAGGCTCAGCAGATCCTGGCCGAACGAGGCATCGAACTCACAGATACTGATCTCGTTTCAATCTGCCGTGCTCGCGAATTGCGTTCACTTGATCTTACAAACTGCAGCCAGATCACCGACAAGGGACTGGCTAGCCTGGGCGAACTCAAGCAACTGAAATCCCTGAGTCTTAACCGCTGCCATCGAATCACGCTCGAAGGTATCCGGGCGATTGCGGAATTGCCGGAGTTGACGCGACTGGACCTCAGTGAAACGCGACTTCCTTTCCCGGAAGTTTATCCCGAACTGACAAAACTGCCGTCGCTCACTCGATTAGAAATTCGCGATGTTCGCGGACTGAACACCACTGGGCTGGGATCACTTTCAAATCTGACCCATCTCGACATCTCGAACTCCACAGGCGGAATCAAAGATGCCGATCTTGCACCCCTCGCTACCCTCACCTCGTTGACGCATCTGAACTTGAACGGGAGTCGAAACTGGGGCGCAAACAAAAATCTCACCGACGCAGGGTTGAAGAACTTAGAGAACTTAACAGCCTTGGAATTCCTCGGCCTGTTTGGGCACTTCAAACTCACTGCGGAGGGATACAACCCGCTCTTTAAGAAACTTGAGCGTTTGAACCGACTGGAAATGGGATTCAATTGGCCGCTCAAAGGGGGCGAAATCGAACTCCCGGCGTCACTCGAACATCTGGACATGATGGAGTCTTTTCAGCTGACAGATGCTGCTGTTATCAACCTGAAGAACAGGGAGCGGTTGAAAACATTGAATCTGTTCTATTGCCTGGAGCTTACTGACAAGAGCCTTGAAACGTTGCGTGACATGCCCAATCTGGAATCGCTCAACATTGGCTGTATCGCGGCACTGACAGATGACGGCCTCAAAAACTTACGTGACAACACACAGCTGACGTATCTCAACCTAAGTGACAACGATAACTTTACCGACCGCGGCCTGACACATCTGAGAAAAATGCGGGCATTGAAGCAACTTCACCTGTGGAGCACACCAAATCTCCATGGAGGTGGACTCGCCGTGCTGGAGGAAATGCCGAATCTGAAAACGCTCAACTTGGCTGACTGCAACAACCTGACCGACGTTGCTTTCCAATCCATTCGTAACAGGGCGACAATCGAAGAGCTCTACCTCGACAACTGCGTGAAAATCACTGATGCAGGCATCGCCCAATTGAAGGAGATGACGAGTCTTCGCGAACTTTCGCTGAAAGGCTGCCTGAGCTTGACCGACGAGTCATTGAACACGATCGAGTGCCTGGAAGCTCTGGAATATCTCGTCATCGAAAATTGCCCCGGTCTCAGTCGACGTCGAATTGAAAAACTGGAACGCGCGTTGCCCCGCTGTGATATCGTCCGAGATTGAAAACATCAAACATGCGAATGCAAAACTTAAAAAGGGGCAACCCTCAGAACGCGGGCATTCAGCATCAGGTGCGATTACCAACAAGGGCCAAATAGGCCGCCTCTGCGTTGTACGCCTTTTGTCCGTCTCTTGGTTTCCTTGTACACGATTGTGGTTCCGCGAAAATGGAACCGCAGACGATCCGAAACAAGGGCTCAGCCGGCTGCCATTCAAGAAAATGAAGGTGAAAAGGGTGCTCGACCAGAGCATGCCGACCTCACCAGAAAACCACCCGCTGATCGCGGCGGGTGACTCATTCTTGTGTTCAAGGTAGATCAGAACATCACGGCCTGTCCCGCGAGGGCGTTCAGCAGCCCCCTAAAAGACCTCGCGGGAACAATTCTCGACCCAAAATCGGTCACCTCCTCCAACACTGCGACAAGATTCTCGCCGGCGTTACCGCCTCGTGGCGACGAAGCCGAAATCCGCTCTCAATCGAAAAACTCTGCGTCGTCGTTCGGCTCATTAGAAACGGCCAAAGTACCGAACCGTCGCCTGATCCGTGGGAAACGGGACTCGTACTCTTTTTTGGAAAGGAACAAACTTTCTTCCTACTCGATCGTCGCAACTTCGTGTACGCTCTCCCCTGTCGTGAGTCTCCGAAGCAAATGCACACTTCGAGCTCATCAGAGAGGATCACCACAGCGACAAGTCTTCGGAATCGCCCCCTCTGCTCCTTGGCGTCAACTAGACGACGCCAGGAATGCATCGATCGGGACTGGTAGTGAAATGAAGCAACGCCGCTAGAAGTGTTTGATTAGCGAATTGCGAAGCTCATTCTCTGGTACCGCCGGTCGCCATGCGATCACGGTCTGCGCACAAGATGCACACCTTCCCTTGTCTTCCTGCCTGACAATTGTCGTCAGCAGCAGGATGGCGTATTGAAACAAGAAAAGTTCGATGCCTGCAGATACACATCAAAATACCGTGGTCACCGATGCGCCAGCTG
>JARGNK010000108.1:11909-26907 GCA_029213145.1 Rubripirellula sp.
CCACCGAAACACCAGCTGCCACCGAAACACCAGCTGCCACCGAAACACCAGCTGCCACCGAAACACCAGCTGCTGTAAGAAACCCCGTCACGAAGAAAAGGCGAGCCGCCACTGAAAAATCAACGGAGAACCGGCGAGCCTTTTCAGAACTGCCACTTTGCGACGAAGTTCAACAAGCGATTCAGCAGGCAGGTTACGAGTACCCAACCCCGGTGCAGGCGGAAATCATTCCTTACATGCTTGATAATCGTGATGTGCTCGCGCAGTCACAAACGGGAACAGGAAAGACGGCTGCCTTCGCGTTGCCAATCCTGTCACGCATGGACCTCACCAGTAACGACCGTCGCCCCAAAACCTTAGTACTAACCCCAACGCGTGAACTCGCTATCCAGGTTGCCAAGTCGTTCTCTACCTATGCGGCCTACCAGCCCAACTTCAGTGTCGCCGCGATCTACGGAGGCCAAGAGTACGAACCTCAGTTACGACAACTTCGTCGCGGCGTGCATGTCGTCGTGGGAACCCCCGGTCGCGTGATCGACCACATCAATCGTGGCACTTTGGACTTAAGCCAAATTGAATGCTTGGTTTTGGATGAAGGGGATGAAATGCTGAACATGGGATTCCAAGAGGATGTTGAGTACGTGCTGGGGCACACACCGCCCGGCCGTCAAGTTGCCCTGTTCTCGGCAACACTGCCAGCACCGATCCGCAAGATCTCAGAGCAATATTTGGTTGATCCCGCGAAGATCACGATCAAACAAAAAACGATGACGGCGGATTCGATTCGCCAGCGCGCGATCTTTATGGTGCCACGCCACAAAGTCTCGATGCTGAAACTAATGCTAGAGGCAGAAGATACCGACGGTGTGATCGTGTTCACCAAGACCAAGGAAGCGACGATGGCGGTCGCTGAAAAATTGCAGCGTGAGAACATCTCCGCTGTGGCATTGAACGGTGACATGCCACAAAAAGTGCGTGAACGAACCATCGACCAACTCAAAGAGGGCATGCTCGATGTCCTGGTCGCTACCGATGTCGCCGCACGGGGACTCGACGTCAGTCGAATCAGCCACGTGATCAATTTTGACTTGCCGCACGATGTTGAATCCTACATTCACCGAATTGGTCGAACGGGGCGCGCCGGACGCAAAGGTGAGGCGATTATTTTCCTAACCAATGCACAGCGTGGAAAACTTCGAACGATCGAGCGGGCAACCAAACAATCGATCGAAGTAATCGAACCACCCACCGTCGACCAGATCAATGCCAAGCGAATCGAGCGATTCAAACAACGTATCACCGACGTCACCGCCGCCCGTGACCTAACGATGTTTAAAGAATTGATTGAGCAGTACGCTCAGGAATCAGGAAAGCCGATTGAAATGATCGCAGCCGCACTGGCGCAGATTGGCCATCAGGGCCGGCCATTCTTTATGAGTGAGTTGCCAAAACGAGAGCGTCGCAAGGACCGAAAAGGCGATTCGTCCGATCGCCCCCGCAACGGTCAATTCGAAGGTGGCAACGGAAGACGCGATCGACGCCCAGGCCCACCCGAAGCAGGCATGCAGCGATTCCGGATTGAAGTGGGACGACGCGATGGAGTTCGACCGGGTAACATCGTCGGTGCGGTCGCCAACGAAGCGGGTATCGATGGCGAATTCATCGGCCCAATCCAGATCCATGAATCGTTCAGCACCATCGACTTGCCCGAGGGAATGCCGTCCAATATTCAGCAGACGCTCAGCAAAACCCGCGTCGCAGGCCGTCAACTGCTAATCAAGCTCGACCAACCCCGCCCCAAAACGGGCGCACATGGCGGTAAATTCAAAAAGAACGGCCGACGCAATTCCGAGACGCAACAAGGATTCTCGCGGGGCCCAAAACGTGGTTCCAAGCACGGTCCGAAAAACAGCTTCAAAAGCGGTCCAAAGAACAAACGCGGCAAAACGGCATCGATGGAAGCTTCGCGGCCTCGAAAAGCCAAGAAGAAATAAGGAACTGCCTCGATTCCACAGCATCCTGCTCAAACTTCCAATGCATCGCGATTCGGCGTTTTAATACAGCGTTCGGCTAAGGCCGTTCATGCGGGAACGGAACGCGGATGCAGAAACCGTGACGCCCTCTCCCTTTGATTCACTGCTGACTCGATTCGCTTCAACGCAGCGGGCAGCAAACTGCTGGAGCAGAAACATCAAAGGATTTTCGTAAACGGATGAAAGCGAAAACGGTTGTCGGGATCGAGTTCTTTTTTAACCTTCCTGACTGCTTCAGCCATTTCTTCGGAGCCGAAAATCACAGACGCTTTCACCGCCGGATCAGGATCATCCGGTTGGGAATGCGTCCCGCTGAAATCGACCACAAGTCCATCCACTGCTTTGCCTTTTTCAACAATGCCTTGAACTTTGTCTGCGATGGCCTGCCTTTCCGCAAGTTTCTTATTTTTTGCATCATACATGGCGACCAGATCGACAAAGAACGGATGATGACAATTACCAGAGGGAAGCTTTTTGCTAGACAAAGCCGCTCCTCCCAATGTTCGAATTTCGACAATTGACAACTGCGCTTCATCTAAAGGTGCATCAGCGACAATCGTATCGCTGACAAAGTCAAGGACCTGCTCATCAGGAACGGCCTTCGTTCCAACGCTGTGCTGGAGCATTACCAATGGATCACCTTTCATCTCATTGATCACAGGCCACAAGGCAGCTGCGGCTTCGTACCAGGATGCCCATCGGGATTCAGCGAGCAGTGGAAGCTTCAAATCCGTCGCAAGTTTTTCTAACGGTTTCACAAAGTCGGCCGCATTGCCATCAAAGGTGTCGAAGAAAACCAAGGTTGCCACAATCGCCTTCGTACCCGTCACCACCAATTCAAACGAGACAGAATCATCAGGGAACACATCATTTCTCATGATCCGCAGCGCATCACGACAAAATGCCATCGCTTGCTCTCGAGCTGTGAATCCAAAGACTCTTTGGTGGGTGCTTCGAATGGTTTGCTCCGGCGCAACACGAATCGTTACATCGGCAACGATTCCGAGGGCACTACCGGCTCCCATCATGGCAGTGAGTAATTCATCCTCCGAAGTTAAGGTTCGAACCTCGCCGCTTGCTGTGACTATCGTCGCGCTCACGACTCGCTGCCCCAGCAACCCAAGACGCCGCGAAAAATACCCACTCAATCCTCCGTTGAGGATGTAGCCCACCACACCAACACCGGGCCCCGTCCCCACCGGCAAGGCGCCGTGATGCTCTTTCACCGCTTCGACCAATTCGCGGAATACAACGCCTGCTCCCACCGTAACCAGCATCCCTTCGTCGTCCCGGTGAAATTCGATGGAATTTAGGTGCACCAAATCCAACACAATGGCATCAGTACTTGCAAAGAGCGGTGCATTCGAGGCTTCGTGGCCACCGCATACGCAGGCAATCGGCATAGCAGCGGCAGAGTCTTTTACGAGGCTGGCAATTTCTTGAACGGATCGAGGCCGATAGATTTGATTCGCCAGCGTAGTGCGAGGGAAAGAGCCGCCACTCTTGGATACCAATACCCTATTACCACTCAGACTAAAAGCTCGCTCTGAAAACCACGCTTCCTTCGCTTCGACCCGCTCAACGATTCCACTGGCCTGCTCGTCACCCGCGACGCCGGCAACCGCTCCACCAACAACCAGCCCAGCCCCCGTGGCAGCTGCCTTCTTTAAAGCCGAACGACGAGAGACATTCAAATCAGGGTTCTGGTCTTCAGACATTGGTTTCATTCTTCAAAAGGATGCCGTAGTCGCGGTAACTAACGGGCTCGTTTTCCACAGGCTCTGCGCCTCGGTGAAGCCCAAACCGACGAAATCTTCTTCGCTCGAATTATAGGGGAAGACATCATCACCAGCGAACTGGTGCCCCAATCCAATGCAAGCGGCATCACGGGTAACACAAGTCCTGAGTTGGCCAGGACATTGCAATAGTCATCTCGCGTTCTAAAAACGGACGGCAAATCTGAATCTCAACTGACATTCTACAAAAGGTCATTAATTCGGCATCGGAGACATCGCCACTAAAATGCCTGCATCACAATCAAGTAAGCGACACAAACCCAAAGAGACACATGCGTTTCGGCGACGCCCGCGAACGATTATCAACGAAGATCAGAAAAGCGAAAAAACAATGCTGCCGCCCGCTATTCACTTCAGACGCCGACCTATGAAATCGAAGGCCCCTCGTTGTCCACGGTTTTCGATGTTGGCCAAACCCCTGAATCGTTTTCCGACACAGCCGACCTCACATCCTCTTCGAATCTGAAAGTACCGGACGCCAAATCGCATTCGACGCACCACGTAATCTTAGTCGATCATTTTTTGGTGAGATTCCAAAATCAGCTTGAAACGCAAAGACAACCTTGCCTCCTTACTCGCTGAACAACGAATTAAAAAGCGACCGCTGGAAATCGTCACACAAAACGAGACGCAAAATGACGCTAACGTTCCAGAATATGTTTGTTAATGCAATTAAGCCGAAGGCATCGAACTGAACTTCGAAAAGCAAAAACTCCCGTACAAATGACTCTCTTTTGCTATCCTTCTGTACCAGTAATGACAATTGGTGGCTGGACACTTCAGGGTCAACATCCGATATCCTCTTGTTCGGCGACATGAATCTCGAGACACCGAGAGCTTGAATACGGATCTTAAAGGACGCATCAGCCGCGAACATTGCTCCGCGTCACGCCCCGCCCACAGTGAAACTTGAAGAGTTCTCATCTCCCGCCGAAAGGCCTTCGCAAATGAATGACGCTTCGAAATATGCCTCCCGAGTGGCCGCCGTTTTGAATGATCTGACGATCGAACTTCCCTCCTGGGGATTTGCTGATACCGGCACACGGTTCGGAAAATTTGGCCAAGATTCGGCAGCGATCGATTTCACAGACAAGCTTTCCGACGCGTCACACGTCAATCGGCTGACGGGCTGTTGCCCAAAACTTGCGGTGCACGTTCTGTGGGATTTTTCCGCAAACCAGCAACCCGCAGAGGTAAAGAGCCAGGCCGAACAGCATGGGTTACGTATCGGATCAATCAACCCAAACTTGTTCCAGGATCAGCAGTACAAGTACGGATCGCTCTGCCACCCCGACGCCAAGATTCGCGAACATGCCGTCCAGCATTGCATCGATTCGATCAAATTAGGCCAAGCGGTTGACAGTCGCGTTGTTACGCTGTGGCTAGCAGATGGAAGTAACTATCCCGGCCAAGACAATCTTCGTGCCAGGAAAGGGCGGTTGCAAGAATGCCTGCAGACCTTGCACGGACACCTCTCTTCCGAACAGAGCTTCCTACTGGAATACAAGCCGTTTGAACCCGCGTTCTACCACACCGACCTTGCCGACTGGGGCATGTCGCTCGCACTGGCCCGCGCGATGGGCCCCCAAGCCAAGGTGCTGGTCGATACTGGGCACCATTACCAATCGCAGAACATCGAACAGATCGTAGCCTGGCTACTGGACGAGGGGATGCTGGGCGGATTCCATTTTAATGATCGTCGCTACGCCGACGATGACTTAACGCTCGCCTCCATCGATCCCTATCAGATCTTTCGGATCTTTTACGAAATCCTCAGCTACGCACACGACACCGGACGCACTCCCACGATCGAATACATGATCGACCAGTCGCACAACCTTAAACCCAAGATCGAGGCAATGATACAGACGGTCATGACGGCTCAGGAGTTGGTTGCCAAAGCGGCAATTGTCGACTTTGACTTACTCGCCGATCTACAAGCGAGACAAGATATTGTCGGCTGTGAACGTCATTTGAAGCAGGCTTTTTTCACCGATGTCTCGGGGCTGGTCACCGCGTGGCGTGTAGAACAGGGGATTTCCCCAGATCCGCTGACCGCCCATCGAGAGAGCGGCTATCTCGAGGTAATTGAAAAGGAGCGGCGTCAACGCCGGCAAGAACTCGGGATTGTGACAGGTGGCAGTTACGCATGAGCCGTACGTCCAAACCATTGATCACGATCGAGAACATCTCCAAGTCCTATGGTGGTGTCCAAGCACTAAGCAAGGTTTGCCTCAACATTCTGCCCGGAGAGGTCCACGGGCTATGTGGTGAAAATGGCGCGGGAAAATCAACTCTCATTAAGTGCCTTGCAGGCGTTGTGTCACCAGAAACAGGGACGATCACGGTGGACGGCAAGCCATTATCTCATGGCGACATTCATGCCACGGAAGCAGCAGGCATCGCTGTCATCCACCAAGAATCGACCGCATTCTTAGATCTCGATTTGGTCGAAAACCTGTTTGTCGGTCGTGAGATCAAGAAATACGGTTGGCTGAATCGCCGTGCGATGGAGCGACAGGCTCTCGCTGTGATGCACCGACTTGACGTTACGCTCGACCTTCACACACCGCTTCGGGAATTCAGCATCGCACAGCGACAAATGGTCGAAATGGCCCGTGCGTGCTTGCGAGACTGCCGGCTGCTGATCATGGATGAACCAACAGCATCCCTGTCGGCACGAGAAACGAAAACGCTGCTCGGGCTAGTCAAACAACTCCGTGAATCGGGCGTGAGCGTGCTGTACGTCTCGCACCGCCTCGAAGAAATCGCTGAGTTGTGCGACCGCGTGACGGTTTTCCGCGATGGCCGACTGGTGGCAACCACACCCATTGATCAACTCGATCGCAATCAATTGATCGGCCAAATGGTTGGTCGCGAAATTAACGCACTGACCCGGCGTGAAGAACATGCTGGCCAAACTGATGAGGTGCGTGCGAGCATCACTGGGCTATATTCGCGCGGAAGTTTTTCAGACATTTCTTTCGAAGTGCGAGCGGGTGAAATCCTTGGTATCGGAGGCTTGGTTGGGGCAGGACGCTCGGAAGTCGCGCGAGCCATATTTGGTGCCGATCGCTACGATCAAGGCGAGATCAAAATCGATGGTGCCTCACTGAAAAAAGGATCGATCCAAGCGGCAATCGAAGCCGGAATTGCAATGGTCCCCGAAGACCGGCAGCATCAAGGATTGATCCTGCCGATGAGCGTGTCCGAGAACTTGAGCTTGACGATTTTGACTGAAATCACCAGACATCGCTTAATCCACCACGGTCATGAAACCGCACAGGTGCAACATCTAATGCGGCGTCTAGCTGTCAAAGCAGCGAATGCCAAAATGGAAGCGGCCTCGCTGTCAGGCGGAAACCAACAAAAAGTTGTGCTGGGCAAGTGGCTGGCGATCAAACCGAAATTCTTGATCCTGGACGAACCAACTCGCGGAGTCGATGTCGCCGCCAAGGCAGAAATCCATCGTCTGATTCGTGAATTGACAGAGGCCGGCATGGCCACGCTCATCATGACCTCTGATCTGCCCGAATTGCTGACGCTCAGCGACCGAATCCAGGTCATGTGCGAAGGAAGAATTGCGGGGCAACTTGACGGTGCAACCGCCACCGAAGAGCAAGTGATGCGACTTGCTTTTCCTCGTAGCGAGGCACAGCTGACATGAAGTATCGCCGCGAAGCAAGCTTAATCGTTTTGGTAGGAGCATTGTCGTTCCTGGCAACGCTGTTTGATGCCTCTTTCGTGCCAGCCAATGCGATTGACATCCTGATCAACAGCATTCCAACCATGATCATCTCTTGCGGCGTGATGCTGGTCATCATCACGGGTGAGATTGACATTTCAGTCGGATCCTTACTGGGCCTGCTTGCAGCCACACTTGCGTTACTCAGTTCCACCGCCGAACCGGGGCTTGGCATCCACCCCTATCTTGCGATCGCGATCGTACTCACCGTTGGCACATTGATCGGGCTCGGCACCGGTTGCCTGGTCGTGTACGGCCGCGTCCCCTCGATCATTGCCACCCTCGGACTCTTGATTGCTCTCGACGGTGCACAGGATTGGCTGATGGGTGGTGGTGACATCAAACATTTCCCGCAAGAACTGCGCTACCTGGGCACCGGAACCACAATCCCAATCAATTTGATCCTCACTATCTTGGTCGTGGCTGGGACGGGATTGCTATGCCACAAGACAGCACTCGGACGCCGAATTTATGCGGTCGGCAGCAACCCATCGGCCGCTCGCTTGGCTGGCATTTCGGTGACCACAACGAAGCTCTTCGTCTTTGCTCTGACAGGAATGCTTACCGCCATAGCGGCTATCCTCTGGGTCGCAAAACTGGGCAATGTCTCGACATCAACTGGCGCAGGCTTGGAACTGAAGGTCGTAACCTGCGTCGTTGTCGGCGGGGTTTCGATTCGTGGTGGACGCGGTCGCATACTCGGTGTTGTGTTGGCGGTAATCTTGATCACCATGATCCGCACTGTCTTGAATTTCATGGACCTTGGGTCTGAGGCGGTGAAATGGCAGCGAGCGATTGAAGGGGTGATGATTCTGGTCGCAGTGACCAGTGATCACTTCACTCAACGGAATCAGCCTGGAGGCAAATCATGAAAAAGTTTGCCTACGAATTCTTTCTGCTTGGACTGATCTGTGTCGTACTGGCAATCGCAGCATTCCTCGACCCACTGTTTTTGTCGAGTGATGTGCAAATTGAACTCTCCAGTGAAATCTGGGAACTTGGCTTGCTAACGCTTGGCATGACGCTAATCATCATTACCGCTGGCATTGATTTGTCGGTTGGTTCGGCAATGGGACTCTGCTCCGTCTCCCTCGGTTTGTGCATGCATGCCAACTTACCCACGGGTGTTTGTGTATTGGCTTGCCTGGCAACCGGCCTTGCCGCCGGCGCGCTCAACGGCAGCTTGGTTGCCTTTATCAAAGTCCATCCTCTGCTCGTGACGCTGGCGACCTATGGCATGTACCGTGGCTTTGCAGAGGGGTTGCAAAGCGCGACCACCAACGCGCCCGTCGATGCCAGTGAGGGAATCAAAGCACTTGTTACCGGCAACTTCCCATTGATCCAAATCCTGTTTACCGCATTGACCGCCTGGACAGCGATCCTACTGGGACGCACGGCGACTGGCCGCGGACTGTATGCGATCGGCCACAACGAAGAAGCGGCGAGATTCTCAGGCATCCCTATCGCGAAGCTAAAATTCTGGATTTACACTTACACGGGGCTGCTGGCGGGATTGGCGGCAATCAGTTATTCGGCCCGTCGATCAGCCACCGCCGAAGCTGGATTGGTGCTTGAGTTAGACGTTATCGCCGCTGTCGTAATCGGCGGAACCAGCATTTATGGTGGTCGCGGTCGCATCGCCGGAACGTTGCTCGGCGTTTTATTGATACACGAAACTCGTCAATTTGTTGACTGGTACTGGCAGCGTAGCGAGTTAACGCTAATTGTGATTGGAACACTCCTCATCCTGGCGGTGCTGGGACATCGATTCCTGTTTGCTCAAGACCCGGACACACACTGAAAGCGAATCGCTCATGAATAAGTGGTTTTCATCGATTGGACTGTTTGTTGCTTGCCTCCTGGTCATCGGTTGCGGTGGGCGCGAGTCAGACCGCGGTGACGGCACGCCTGAAAATTCAAATGACGACAAGATCACGATCGCTCTGCTTCCCAAGCTTAAAGGCATTGCCTATTTCACTTCCTGTGCAGAAGGCGCACAACAAGCAGCTGATGAGCTTGACAATGTCGAATTGATCTACAACGGCCCAACAACCGCATCTGCAGACAAACAGGCACAGATGATCGACAAATGGCGTCTGCAGGGAGTTGACGTTATCGCGGTTGCAGCGAACGATCCAGCCGTCCTTTCCGAATCACTCAAAAAGGCACAGGACGCTGGCATCACCGTGATCACATGGGACGCGGATGCACAAGCCGAAGATCGCAGTTTCTTTGTCAACCAAGCCACGGCCGAAGCGATCGGGAGCGGAATGGTCGACACCATGGCCAACGACCTCGGAGGTCCTGATGCTGCAGGTGACGTCGCAATTATCAGCGCGACCGCAACCGCAGCGAACCAAAATGAGTGGATGAAGCACATGAAGACAAGGCTGGCGTCTTACCCGAATCTAAATCTTGTCGCCACGAAGTTTCCTGGTGAAGATCAAAACGCAGCTTTTCAAGATAGCCAAGACCTGATCAAGAAATACCCCAACCTAAAAGGCATCTTCGGAATCAGTTCGGTCTCATTTCCCGGCGCCGCAGAAGCAGTCAAGCAAGCTGGAAAAACGGGCGAGATCCTAGTAACCGGTTTGTCGACACCAAACGACATGCAGCCCTACGTCAAAGGTGGCGAAGTCAAAACGGTGGTGCTATGGAATACCCAAGATTTAGGGTACCTAACAGTGTACGCGGCTGCCGCAATTCGATCCGGCGAGCTTAAACAGGGCGCGACCGAATTCACTGCGGGCCGACTAGGGAAAAAACTGATTTCTGGAGATCAAATCATGCTTGGCGATATCCTGTTGTTCACGAAAGAAAATATCGATCAATTCGATTTCTGAAGGGTCACTGATCGCCACCATCGAGAGGTTCAGCTTGCAGCGTCCGCAACGGCGGCGTAAGAATCTCCCAAAGCACCCGCTTGCCACGCTTCGAAGCGGTCACAGCCCGCGATGCGGAAACGGGCATCCGAATGTTTTCTGCTCACAGTTTTCGCGTCACAAGCCGTAAACCACGCAAGCCTGCGTGATCGACACCCGGCTGGCTTAGCGAATCAGATGGGGGAGGCGATCTGCTGATTTTGAAAAAACCTGTCTGAAAAGGACGCCATCGGTACATGGAGGTAGGAGAAAGATCATTGGACAATGTGCCGCATATTCAACAGTACCTGCAATTCCGCAGCGAATTCATGGGTTACCTGTACGCGATGACACGCGATTTCGAACTCGCGGAAGAGATTTATCAGAATGCCGCAGTCGTCGTCATCGAACAAGCAGAAAAACCAGATACGATTCGCAACTTTCGGGCCTGGGCCAAAGAAGTGATTCGGCGGCAAGCGTTATATGCACTTCGTGCCAAGAGTAACTCCGCCAAACACACTCGCTTTGTTTCGCCCGAATTGCTGGACGTTGTCTCCAACACTTTCCTTGAAGACGACGCGACAGCGAATCCTGCTCAGGAAGAGGCTCGAGCGCTCAGGCAATGCCTTGAAGACCTCACCGATCGAAAACGCAATCTGATCGCGATGCGTTATGAAAACAGTGCCTCGTTCGACGAAATCTCAGAACGAGTCGGATCGACACCCGCTGCGGTTCAAAGAGCGCTCAGCAGGATCAGGAAGATGCTACATCGATGTGTCGAACGGCGTCTGCATTTGGCAGAGGAGATTTCATGACCGCGTCACCTGAAAATCCAGATGCGATTGAAGATCTGATAGCCGGACATTTCGATGGCAATCTGACAGAACAGCAAGAGGCAGAACTCGTCCAGGTGTTGACCAGTTCAACATTGGCAAAGCAGCTGTTCCACGCTTACATGCGAATGGAAGGGCGGCTGCATTCGCTGGGCCGCGATGGGTATTTCCAGAGCCCAGTCATTGCAAACCAAAACACTGCAAACCAAAAAACTGCAAACCAAAAAACTGCAGCATTGTCAGACGGTGCGGGCCAACTCACCAAGATCACACCGGCCGACCAGGTCAACATTCAACGCCTCCCGTTCACCCTTTCTCAACTCCGGAAATCTTCTCGCTTGCGAGCGACAACCTCCTTCTTTGCAGCTTGCGCTGCCTTGGTTCTGCTGCTGGGCTGGGTGCTGTGGCCCGCTGATGCAAACGCCAACAATGTGCTGGAGAGTGCACAGCGGGCAGCTGCTGATCTCATTGATCGCGCCTACCTAATCACCATCTCGCGCGGCGGTTGGCAACGACCGATTCACAGCCATCAGCTAATGATCAACGTTCGTGGCGGAAGACATTACGTCATTCAATCGATGGACGGCAGCTACACAATGGGAAGCGACGGCACCGATTATTGGATGACACAACGAGATGGCCCAATTTGGATCACAAGTGACTACCGGAAACTTGCCCCCGAAATACTTCGGAAGATTCCCAACCGGCACTTGCTCAGACTTGCGGATTCGCCGAATGAACCTTTCATGCTGAATGTGTCTTCCCTACTTGCGCTGATCGAAAATTCCTATGACGTCGAACTAGCAAGATCGACCGACCCCGCAAAGTACCACGTGAGAGCTTTCTTACCCTTCGGACGAAGCAATCAAGCCGAGAACATTGACTTCTGGGCGGACGCGAAAAACGGTACTGTCCTGCGAGCCGAACTGACCTGGAAGAATGGCAGACGCGCCAGCATTCAATTGATCGACACACCGCCGGTTTCTGAGCGGTGGTATCACTACTCCCAACACGCGGGCAATCGTCCGGTGAATCGCCTTCAAGCGACAAAGTAATCTTGAACGTTCGATTCATCGGTTCAAACCGATAATCGTGTTACATTTTCTATAAGCAACGTATTCAATGTTGAAATTACCGAACTCCAGCAGTCTCGCCTTCGTGCTCATCACAGCTTTTGCTACCTTGCCAGGTGCTTCGTGCGGTCACGACCAACGTAAATTGCTTTCGCTAATCACCACAAACGGTGAGTCGTCTGTTCGGCAGGGGCCGCGTCCTATCAAACCGGGCCTACATGGCGTCGGACGTTACATCCCAAACCAGGCATTCACTGACATCACAGGAAAGCAGCACAGTTTGAGCGACTTTGCAAGCTCCAAAGCCGTTGTCATTGCAATGACGGGCACTGGCTGTCCCTTATGCCTGAAATACGCACCATCTTTGGCCAAAATCGAGAAAAAATATCGCGACCGAGGTGTCGCGTTCATTTTCCTTAATCCCAACGCTTCGGAAGCTCCTGACCGACTTCGAGAAGCAGTCAACAAGTATGGATTCGAGGGCCCATACATCAAAGACGCTACCAAACAATTACCAGCGATCTTGGGCGCCGACACGACGACCGAGGTGTTTGTACTCGACCAGGCGCGCACTCTGATTTACCGGGGAGCCGTCGATGACCAATACGGATTCGCCTATGCCTTGGATGCCCCACGCGTCAACTATTTAATCGATGCTTTGGATGCAGCACTTCTCGGAGAAAGACCAGCGGTGCAGGCAACGTCATCGCCAGGCTGCGACTTGTTCTATGAAACGAAAAACAAACCCGATCATTCAACCTCCATCACGTACCACAATCAAATCTCGCGACTGATTCAGGCGAATTGCATCGAGTGTCACCGCGAAGAAGGCATCGCGCCAATTTCACTCGAGAGCTATGAAGAGGTCAAAGACTATGCAGGAATGATCCGAAATGTGGTGGAACGAGGCATCATGCCTCCGTGGTTTGCATCACCACAACCCGGCCCAGAAACTGACAACCCCAACACGCTCCATTGGGCCAACGATCGATCCCTGTCCGCAAGTCAAAAACAAGACTTGTATGCCTGGATCGAAGCTGGCGCTCCGCGTGGAAACCCCGCGGACGCCCCTTTACCAATCACCTTTCCCGATGGCTGGCTGATCGGCAAGCCTGATGCGGTCTTCGAATTCCCTCAACCGGTTCCCGTCAAAGCAACAGGAACCATGCCATACAAGAACATTACAGTCGAAACAGATTTACCCGAGGATCGATGGATTCAAGCCATCGAGGTTCGACCAGGCCAGCCCGACGTTGTCCATCACGTGATTGTTTCGATTCGATCCGCCGGAAAAAAAGCCGACGAACGAGATGGATACTGGGGCGCCTATGTTCCTGGCAACAGTACGCTCGTCTACCCCGATGGCTATGCACGGCTGCTACCCAAAGGTGCTACGTTAAATTTCCAAATGCACTACACCCCCAACGGAACGGAAACGCAAGACAGCACACGGATTGGCGTCATTTTCTCTGAAACCGAACCCCAACATGAAGTCAGGGTTGCCGGAATCAGGAATGAACGAATCAACATACCTCCCTATGCCGAAAACCATCCGGAAGAGGCGTCGCTCCGACTACCACGCGATGTTCAGATCCTTTCATTCCTCCCGCATATGCACCTGCGCGGAAAGGCTGCTCGCTATGAACTGCTGACATCCCGTGGCACAGAAATTTTGCTGGACGTTCCACGATACGATTTCAACTGGCAGCTACAGTACCGACTCGCCGAGCCTCGAACACTCCAACGCGGCGATACAATTCAATTCACGAGCTGGTACGACAACAGCGAAAACAACCCCGCGAATCCCGATCCCAGTCAGACAGTGCGTTGGGGACAACAGACGGAAGATGAAATGCATCTCGGCTACGTCGAATACATTGTTCCAGGCATGAAACCCGGTGAAACAATCCCCGGATTGCGGCGACCAAGGAATCGCGAGGGATCTAGAAACAGGAACAACAATCGCCCTCCTCAGATTGACGGACAACGGATTGAAATCGATACCCTAATCAACGGCATCCAAAGACTAGACAAAGATCAAGATGGAAAACTGCGGCGGAAAGAAGTACCCAAGAAACACCACCAATTGTTCGATCAGCTGGATCGTGATGGTGACGACATCTTAACAATCGACGAAGCGCGAGAATCACTTCGCAGACAGCAGACCCGCTGATGTGGTTTTGAAGACCGCAGGGATCGAGATCAAATAAACCACAATGACTTTGGTCCCATCCGTTGCAATGATCACGCTCACGGTCAAATCCGAACCGGAACGCTTGAAGATTTCTCGATACCCTCAAATCAGCATGCAGTTCAATCAGAACTTGCGATATGCAAAAAAGCGAGCTCGCCAGTCAGTTTCTCATTTCGAATGCGATTCCTGTTGTTGGGATTCCATTATCCGCAAGCCGGAAAGCACCACCCGCGGCGGCAATGCGGCCTACAGGAAGCGAAACTTTCAGTATTTGTTCGCGTGCATTGGTGAAGTGAATAGAAAATACTCGCTTTCCCAGCCGTACCCCGCGTGCGAAAGACCCACTTAAAGTCTATCTTCTCTATTCTCGCTCGAAGGCACCCCGCCGAAACGCGCCACTTACGTTCCACCCGACCGAAATTCATGTCTATCGAACTGATCGTGACCCACCCGGGTGGAGCCC
>JARGNK010000109.1 GCA_029213145.1 Rubripirellula sp.
GTGCCGTCGATGGCAGCGTTACGACTCACCCAATCACCGTTGAGGTTCTGCCCTGAGCGATGCTGCTGAATTTTTGTTGGCAGCGTAGAATGCCAAAGTTGTCGCTTAGGAAGTGACTCGCCAGCTTGCGGCCGCCGCTCTTCGGGAGTCGAGGAAAGCCAGTTGCAGCATTCCGCAACATCGCTCCATGGGGCGAGCGTGCAAGCTTGGTGCAAACGGAGTGTTAGACTGATCGTTTCTTAAGGTCTCGTTGGGACCTTTAATGCCAACCGTCGTCCAACATGCAGCGACTGACGCTCGTCATTCATTCAGGGGGCATCGGTCGCGGGAACGCGACCGGCCTTCATCAAGCCGCGGGAAGGCAGGTCCCACCGCGGCGATGAAGTGAAGAAGGTGGCTTTTTAAGCCTCGGTAACCACGTTCACGCGACGGCCTTCACGATCGAACATGACGTTCCCGTCGATCAGCGCGAAAAGGGTGTAATCGTTGCCTTGCCCAACGCCTTTGCCAGCGTGGAACTTCGTGCCAACTTGGCGAACCAGGATATTCCCGGCGCGGACGCTTTCCCCACCAAATTTCTTCACGCCCCTTCTTTGAGCGTTTGAATCGCGCCCGTTGCGGCTCGATCCTTGACCTTTCTTATGTGCCATCTTCTCTATACCAAAATACGGATTTTCCTCTGTCAGTTCGGGATTTTAGCCACTGCTGCGAAATTACTCAAGGGACACCCTGCCCTAGCCTAAGTTCGATCTTCGGAGTCGCTTCCAAAGCCGCATTTTCCGGATCGGAGCGATTTTTCCCCGGGTTTTACTCGGTTTTCGGGCCGGAAGTTGACAGGACCATGAATTGATTGTCCGGGCTGATCTCAATATGCGACCACGGCATGGACGTATTCGCCTCTGGAACAACGTTTGGCGGATCGTTTGATTCCAGAGCAAGTTGATAGATCAAATTGTGTAGATGCGGGCGGGAATGCATGCTGAAAAAGATATGGCGACCATCGGGTGACCATGCGAGATCGCTTGCCATGTCTTCCTTGGTTGCGAAGCGGCGGCGTAGATGTGGCGGCTCGCCGAGGTGGACGATTGCGATTTCATGACGACTGTCGAGCTTGCCCTTGAAGACGATCCGACGGCTATCAGGGGACCAAGACATATTCCAGAAAATGTAATGGTAGGGGTGGGTTCCTTTCGCCAAGAGTGTTCGCTTCTGTCCCGTTTGGACATCGTAAATTCGGATACTGTTGTCGTTTGTGTAGGCGATGGATTTTCCATCGGGAGACCAAGTCGCAGCCCAGCCATCATCAATTCGTCTATTCGCTGTTCCGTCCATGTTCATGATCCAGACACTGCTGCCTCCCTCGTATCTGGAACAGGCGAACTGCGATCCATCGGCCGACCAGCTAGGCATTAAGCCATCGCAGACGTCCCGCACGTCTTCCCCGTTAGAACGCATCACCAGAATTTGAGAGCGATTGGTTCCTTCGGCTGGGGTGCCCTCGAAAAGGATCCACTGGCCATCAGGCGACACATCTGGCGATCCGACAAATGGAAAATCATTGTGCCGGTAAAGCTCACGTGAGTCTTCGCCATTCATGGAGACACGGTAAAGCGAATGCACCTTGTGTTTTCGAAATGCAAATTCGTCAACTGATAGTGATTGATCACCATTAGCGTCCAACCGGTGAAAATAATATCGCCGCTGCAGGCCAAACAGATTCCTTGAGTCGAACTTAAATTCGTTAAACGAAAGCTTTTGATCCCGATTCTCGTCCTTCGGTACGTTTTCCCAGGAACCGTTGAAGGTTCCCAGCATTGAAATGCAAAACTCGTCGATTGACAGGCTGCCATCGCCATCTTTGTCAAAGGCAACGAGGTTGGACGCAATCAAGTACTGACGCTCCTTGGGAATCGAGTTTATTAGTTCCTGGTGACTGAGTCGTTGGTTCTGGTCGGTGTCAGCAGCATCGAACATTGCGTTGGGATTACGAAGGTACGGACCGTCTGGTTTTGAAAACTCGTCTAGCGTAATCCGCTCGTCGGCATTGCTGTCCAGGTCATCAAAATCTTCATTGGCGGTCGAACTATTCCAGCCGTTGTCAATGAATTCACTACGCGAGATCTCATTGTCCTGGTTGGCATCGGTGCGAATAAATTCAGCGAAATCGATAACCTGACCATCGTCTCGTCTCAGCCGATCGCCCGTGATCCAACGCATGCCGAGTTGGATTTCGAGGAATCGGATTGCTTCTTTTCGAGTGACTTGTCGATCACGATCAGGGTCGGCGTGCAGAATCAGTACGCGATCGAGTCGCCGTTGTCCGTCGGTGGAGATGGAGGCGGCATAATTGATGGTAAACGTCGTGCTATCGACGGTTTCTTCGCCACGAAATTGCCAATTGTCGTAAGACTCGTCTAACGCTTCGACAGCACGTCCAAGGATTTCGTCAAAGGGATCGTCGGCCCATGCAGGCAGCAATGAAACCAGGGCAAACAAGAGGACTATTGAGATCGGCTGGCCGCTGCAAACTGTCATTTCACCTCCGAGCAGCTGATCGGCTGGTCTTGGATTGGATCCCACTTTGCACCGATTCTTCGACCAGTCGCCGGACGATTTGTCGAGCATCAACTCCTTCGCTTTGAGCGGCAAAGGTGGTAATCATTCGGTGCGTCAGAACCGGCTCGGCAACCGCTTGGATATCCTCCATTCGCACCATGTATTGGCCATTCAATGCAGCGCGTGTTTTTCCGCCGATGATCAAATACTGAACAGCGCGCGGGCCGGCTCCCCAGGAAACAAGTGGCCGCAACCAATCGGGCGCTGCATCTTCTTGAGGTCGTGTTTTCCGAACCAAGCGAACAGCAAATTGGTAGATGTGTTCTGGCACGGGGACTCGGCGGACCAAATGTTGGAATGCCGATATTTCCTCAGCATGCAAGATTGGCTCGAGTATGGGGAGTTCATCGCCAGTTGTTGTTCTCGCAATCTGAATTTCCTCCGCCTCGGTGGGGTAAGTCAATTCGATTAAGAACATAAAGCGGTCGAGCTGGGCCTCGGGCAGCGGATAGGTCCCCTCCTGCTCGACCGGGTTCTGCGTCGCTAGCACTAGAAAAGGCTCGTCCAATTGATAGGGCTTGCCCAGGACGGTAACGCGACGTTCCTGCATCGCCTCCAGCATTGCGGCCTGGGTTTTAGGTGGAGCGCGATTGATTTCGTCGGCCAAGACGATGTTCGCGAAGACCGGCCCGTGAACAAACTGGAATTCTCGACGACCCTCGGCCGTGTCCTGCAAAATATCTGTGCCAGTGATGTCCATCGGCATCAGGTCAGGAGTGAACTGAATTCGGCTGTACTGCAGCGCCATCGTCTCGGCGAGTTTGCTGACCAGGAGTGTCTTGGCCAAGCCAGGAACACCCATCAACAATCCATGTCCCCTCGCAAACAGCACGGTTGTTAACTGCTCAACCACGTCAGTTTGACCAACAATCACTTTCGCCAACTCAGTCTTCAGCCGCTCATGGTAATGCTGTAACTGCTCGATTTGACGCACGTCATCACTGCTCAACTCCGGCGAGGTGGGATTCTCCGATTGGTTCATTAAGAAACTGTGGGTGGGCGACAAAAGAATCGATGGGTAGGTAACGACGTGAGGGTGCGTCCAGATTATCTGTCACCTTTTCCAAATACAAGCGTCACTCGGGCGGACCGCTGTTTTGTAGGCTTTCTCGCCTGCTGCCACCCTGATTCGTTTCCGCAGGCATTCGCCCCAAAGTAGCTGATAGCGATCGAGGAAGCTGATAGCGTGCGAGGAAGCTGATAGCGTGCGAGGAAGCTGATAGCGTGCGAGGAAGCGGGTAGCGTGCGAGGAAGCGGGTAGCGTGAGAGGAAGCGGGTAGCGTGAGAGGAAGCTTTGGGGGGGCTGATAAGACGGGGTAGGGCGGTGGGGCATCATTTCCAAGGCCAAATCTGCTCGTTTGCTCGGGTGACGTCCATTCGCTAGTCGCCGCTACAATTGCAGGATGCGCGTTGTAAGCCAATTCGAGAACGATTTATTGCGAATCCTGCAGGGAGTGGTGAGTCGTGCTCCAATTGATCAATTTCGTTCCCAACTGGTTCGCAAGCAGCTTCGTCCAAAATGTCTGGGACGTGACGCAGTTGAATTGATAGAGCAGTCACTCGCAGCCGGCCTTGTCATGAGAATGACGCGTTCGGGGGCTTGGCAAAGCGGTCGTCATTTGAGAGCCGGCAGGTTAGTTCAGGGGAATTTGTGGCAACGAACGCCGCCGCATGAACTCGGGCTTTCGTTTTCGGCAGCCTCAATTGATTTATTGGTCGATTTGACGGTTACCCAAAATTGCGATTCGATGCCTAGTCGGGTTGCGAATTCGAACCAGGCCGCGATTGATTGCACGCTCGGGGATCGCGTCTTGCAATATTGCATCGCTCATGCAACGGCCGAACTGCCATTATTGTCGGAATGGTATCGGCAAGAACCGTTGATCAGTAACGAACTAATCGCCTTAGCGATGCCGGACCGGTACGCGGCTGCGGAGGCTTTTGCGGTGCTTGATTTTGAAGCCTGGATGACCGGCACAAAAGCAATCATGCTGGAAGCACTGCAACCTGAGTTTGGCGAGTCGATGCTGCGGTTGGGGCACCTGAAATCACAGCTTGCCGATCCGGGGCAGGTGGAACAACTCGGGATCCATGAGGATCGGGTGTTCAATGCTTATCTGACCGCCGCGCGAAAACAGCGACGTCCTGACCTATGCCAGTTCATTTTGGTAGCGGGAAATCAATTGTTATCGAACACAACTTCCGTCCGACAATGGTTTCCCTGTCTGGACGTAAGTAAGCTGAACGTGTCGCAACGTGCGGCGACGTATCGATCGGGCGCTTCTCTACCTCGGGCAATCTGTCAAATTGGCGATTGGCATCGAGAGAGTCGATCCATTGGATACTTTGACGAGGGGTATGTGGAATCGCAGTGGTTAAAATCTTGCTGGGAGCAGGTCGGCGGGAACCAATTAAGGCAGCAAGCCGAGCGAGTACTGAAAGAATTGGACGTGCAAGCATGAAATTCAGCGTGGCGACACGGTGAAGAAAACTCCGCTTCAGCCATTGAAAGAGAATAAATGATTTCATGAGTCGTGCTTATCGAGTTACCGTCAAAGAATCTGCGCGCCGAGTAATTCGTGCTGAGGATTGCGTGCGCACGCAATTGGAGGTGCTTGGCCTATTGCCCTGCGAGCAGATGGCAGAATTGTTGGCCATCGAACTGACACAACTTGGGTTCCTTCGTGAAGGCGGACAGATGATTCGCGATGAGGGTAAGGTCCGCACGATGATTGATTTGGCGAGCGGGATGGTGGACCTGTCAGCGGTCGAGGATCAAGATTTAGAACTGGAACGCAAAAAGTCGGGCATGACCCGCGATGACCGTGGGCAAACCAGAAAGCAGGTCGAAGAGATTTTGAAGCAACAGCTTGCTCACGAAATCGATGAGGGGGTTGAGCGAAGCCAAGGTGAGTTGCAGCAACAAATAACTGACAAACTGGAATCCGTTTTGAGGGACCTGCGGAGCGAACTCGATCATGCATGCAATCGAGCAACTGCCGCTGCCCTGAAAATCAAAGCAGCCCAAATGGGCCAAATAAAAGAGATGATGGAGGATCCATCGTCAGGATCTCTGACAATTGTCGTGGAATTGTAAACATTGAAAAATAGAACATGTCTCTGAAAATTCCCGAGAGCGAATTGCCGGTTGCCTTGAGTCCGGCTCAGGCGGTGGCAATCGCTTATTCTGAGGCAATCGCGCAAGTGGCGACCGAGTTGACTCACGGCTTGCCCGTTTTGATTGAATGCGACAAAGACCTATCGCCATACCTATACGCTGATTTGCGCAATCGGCTGAAGCAATTGAATCTTCGATGCCTTTATCTGGACGGCAGGCCAACGCCTGGCGAGGATGGGGAACTTGTATCCAACGGTCTCGTTAGCAACTTGCTTTCTCAATTGCGTGACGCTGTTCGGGGTGCGGTTGAAAAGCGGGTGGTTGTTTTGCCGCATCTAGATTTGCTGACGACAAGTCAGGGCACGCTAACGTCCGAAGCCAGGGAAGTGATCTCGCTGCTGTATGAAAACCCAGAGTTGGTTTGGCTTGGTTTCAAGGATCCGTCCTTTCCCTTGCCAACTGTGATCGAGCGATTGTTTCTACACCGGCACTGTTTGCTTGGGATTCCTCGTAAACGACTGTCGCAATTGGTTACACAAACTGAATCTCGCAAGTTTGGGAAGTCTTTCAACCCGTGGGCCTTGTACAGCTATGTTTCGGGAATGAATGCCGTTCGACTGCGGAAGCTGCTGTCAACCTTGGAAGGCGAAGATTACCCGCAAGACGCGTCCCATGTTTATGCGCAAATTCGTCAAGCCACTTCGGGGGGGAAACTTGAAATTCCGCATGTGGATTTACAGGTTGACATCGGCGGTTATGGCGATGTGAAGCGAAAGCTAAAGTCCGAGATTTTAGATGTGCTGGCTGCTAAAGATGTGCAGACGGATTCCGAAGAGATGCGGCGGATGGAGGAGTTAATACCCCGCGGAATGATTTTTTGGGGGCCACCGGGAACTGGCAAAACGATGTTTGCCAAAGCGATTGCGACAGCCATTGGAGCGGCTGTGACCGTGATTTCTGGGCCGGAATTGAAAAGCCGGTGGGTTGGCGAGAGCGAAGAACGGTTACGGCAGATCTTTCTGCAGGCGCGTCAATCAGCACCTTCAGTCATCATCTTCGATGAGTTGGATTCCTTTGCATCGGCGCGAGGCACCTACACAAGTAGCGGCGTCGAGCACTCGATGGTGAATCAGCTTTTAACTGAAATGGATGGTTTCAATAGCGATGAATTGGTCTTCGTCGTCGGCACAACCAATTTAGTTGAAATCCTCGATCCCGCCTTGCTCCGCCCTGGGAGGTTTGAATTCCATCTTCATATCCCCCACCCTGATGCGGAGGACCGACGGCAGATTCTGAAAATCTTTGACCAGCGGATGCGTTTGTGCATGACCGATGAGGCATTCGAGTTTGCCGTGCGACGAACAGGGGAGTTTGTCGAAGGGGCTGCAGTCGGTACGCGATACTCGGGTGACCATCTCAATGCATTGTGTCGTGCTGTTGCGCGACACCGTTTGCGAGAGAATCTAGATGGTCCAACCTCCGTTGCTGATCTGGATCGGGCATTTATGAAATGGGTGGATCGGCCTAAGATGACGTTAGCGGAGCAACGCGTGGTGGCAACTCATGAGGCGGGGCATGCCGTTTGTTCACTATGTTGTCCTCATTCACCTCCAATCGATCGGATTTCGATTCGAGGAGATATGGCGGGGGCGTTGGGGTTTGTGCGACATCAGCAGCACGCTCATCAATACGTGATGACCCAAGCCCGCCTGCTGGATGACATTTGCGTTTTGATGGGTGGGCGAGAAGCTGAATTATTGTTGTTGCAAGATCTTTCGATCGGGTCGGCTGGGGATCTTGTGCGGGCAACTGAGATCGCCCGCGCTTTAGTCGAGGAGTTTGGTTGCGGAGGCCAGCAGGTTGGAATCGGATATTTTCCAACCCAAACGGAGCCGGGAAGAATGCAGCAACGACTTTCTGAAACGCAATTGGAATCCATCGATCGGCAAGTCAACAATATTTTGGAGCAGCAGCGAGAACGAGCGATCGAGATACTGACGAGCCACTTGCCAATGCTGGAAACTCTAAGAGATTTATTGATCGAACATCAAGTTGTCGACGCCAAGGCTCTCGCGGAGTTAACAGAATGATCAGGTTACGAAGTTGTAATCGTTTGATTTTGAACGCGGTTTCATTGGTCACCCTCGTGACGATTGGCTGCGGGCGGTCAAATCCGGTCAGCGAAATCTCTACCGCTGACAGTGGAATTCCCGTTATCGATTTGGATTACGATCCGGGTAGCGACTGGAATGGGTGGCGTGGCCCGCGAGGGGATGGCACTGCGATGGAGCAATCGCTGCTCACCGAGTGGGACGATTCAACCAACCTGCGGTGGCGAGCGGATGTACCCGGACGAGGGCATGGTTCGCCGATTGTGGTTGGTTCCGCCGTCTATCTGGCAACGGCGGACGATAAGACTCAACAGCAATGGGTAATCGCTTACGATCGCGAGACAGGTGATGAGTTGTGGCGGAGACTAATCCACGCGGGGAACTTTCCGTCAGCGGGCGAAGTTCACAAGAAAGCGACCAATGCGAATGGGACGATCGCGAGTGATGGCCAGCGACTCTACATTGGCATGTTGAACGGTGGTTCAATCATGGCGACCGCACTCAACCCCGAGGGAGAAATTCTGTGGCAAAACGAAGCCGGCAAGTTTGTGTCCAGATTTGGCTATGCACCGTCGCCGCTCACTTACAAATCGCTGGTGATTTTTCCTGCTGACAACGGTGGAGGTGGCTATATCACAGCGTTCGATGGCGAGAGCGGATCGGTGGTATGGCGAATCGCCCGCAGTGACGCGAGTAGCTACTCCAGTGCCGTGGTTGCATCGGTCGGTGGTCGAGATCAGTTATTGATTGCGGGTGGCAAGACGCTGTCAAGCTACGATCCGGCGACCGGAGAGACCAACTGGCAAACTCCTGGTCTGGCCACATCGACCTGTGGGACCGTCGTCACGTCTGGTGATTTTATTTTGGCCAGCGGGGGTTATCCCCAGTCCGAAACGATATGCGTCGATGGGGATGGCAAAAAGATTTGGTCGGATTCGACCAAGATCTACGAACCTTCGCCGATTGTGTCGGGCGATTACCTGGTGGGTGTAAAAGATGATGGGGTAGCATTCTGTTGGTCGGTCGGTTCGGGGGAAGTGCAATGGAAGAAACGTTTGGGTGGCAATTTCAGCGCCTCTCCGGTGATCGTGAATGGCCTGATTTATGTTTCGAATTTGAGTGGGGATACGTTCGTCTTTCGGGCAGGCGAAGCGTTTGAGTTGGTGGCGAAGAATCGACTTGGGAATGACTGTTATGCCAGTCCCGCAGTCTCCGATGGCGACTTGTTTTTGAGAGTTGGTGTGGCCGGGGAATCAGGACGCAAAGAGCAGTTGGTTTGCATCGGCAGTGATTCTTGAGCTGGCATGGCATTTGTGGGCGGCTAGCGAGGAGAGACCGCTTCCCCGATTCACGCGAGCGATGGTTTGGCACTGCGCGGTATTAGCAGTTCCCGGCTAGAGGCTCGTTGACTTATCGCTTTTGCCCAAGTTCGCTTCGATGAACCCAGAGGCAGGTTCCTCGCCTCAGCCGGCGGGATTTGATCGTGTTCTGCTGCATGAATAACGCGGTTTGGTCGTCAACTGTGCCGGAGGCTTAGAAAATCTCCCGGTGGTTTAGGGAGTTGCTGTTGGTCGAATCCCGCCTGCGCCACAGGGGGTGTTGATTAGTCGGCTGGTAGGGTTTGCTACGCCGTTTTCGATGATGTCGATCAGATTTGATGGACGCGTTGTAGGTGCGCGATTTCTTCACTGCAAAGGGGGGGTGCCAGTTTCCCTGACAGTCGCGTCCTCTGGGGGTCGATGACACACACTAGGCCAAATTCACTGCGTTGGATTCAGGTCTTTGAATGGAATCACTTTCGGGGGCATGGATTGCCCACGGTCACCGGATTGTTCGTAGGTTGTCTCGCACGATAGAAGAACTCTCGCAGAGCCTCTGATCTTTATTCCATCTCCTTTATTCGATGGGACAGAGCTAGTGGGAAGATGGATCGTAGTGAAGGATCACGACTAGGTATTTGAAAGGGATTCAATTCAATGAGAGTAAAGGTATTACGATCTGTGGCGGTTGCATTCGGCTTTACCGTATGTGGAGTAGCGCAGGCGCAGACTAGCTATGTTGCCCCGGCGCAATGGAATAATTTCCAGCCCGCGTCCATGAACGTTGCGACGGCGTTACCGATGCAGGAATCGGTGCCAGCCCCGGCCGCGGAAATGCCCGAGCCGATCACCGAGAGGCAAGTAGGCGACGCCTATACTGAAGCAGCTTCTGGGACATGGGAAGGCTATTCTGACGGTGCATGCGGCACTTCCGCACGTCTGCCATTGAAACCGTGCTTCGGCGGTCTGAATTTGTTGTACTTTGGACTAGAGAGTGGCAGTGCCCGAACCGTTGCGGGCGGATTGAACGGTTTTTCCAGCTCGGCAGTTGACCCAGAGAACTCTGTTGGTTTTGAAATCACCGCCGGAAAATATTTGAAGTGCGGGCGGTTTGGATTGGGGCTGACTTACTTCAATTGGAACCCTGGCACCGAGAGTGAAATCCGAAGCGGTGGTGCCGGTACAATCGTGTCGTGGATTCCCTCATACAATGGAATCGACGTTGATCCTGATGGTGTCGGGGCGGTCGCCGCCGGCAATATGTTTGGGATCATCGATGGCACCGATGCCGGCTATGCTGGAGCGACCGACGTGCGGTTGACTCGCGATGTTAGCTTTCAGGGTATCGAAGCGAATCTGTATTGCTTTGGCTTGATGGGTGCTCGTCGGGCATCCTACGCGAATTGCTGCCCACCAAGACATTGCCTGGCGTCCAAACTTGGTTTTGGGAAACACGGTTGCTACGGCTACGGCGGCGCTGCTGGACCGCTCGTAAGAGCTTGCAATGGTCGGATCCGCGTGATGGCTAGCCACGGTCTCCGTTGGATGCAAATTAGCGACGACCTTGAGCTTGCTTACAACATCGATGGTACGGTCGGCTATCAAGCCACGGACATTTATGATCGAGTTGACATCGAGAACAACCTTTACGGATACCAGTTCGGTGGCCAACTGAATTACTGCTTGAGCAGTCGTTTGAGCATGAATATCGGCGGAAAGTTTGGCCTTTACGCAAACCACGCTCAGAAGCAGCATCGCATTGGATCAGAAACCGACCTGGCCTACATTAGCGGATCACCAACTGACGTGATCAGCACGACTGATTCGGATACTGGACTCGCATCGATCGGTGAGTTTGATATGGGGCTAGGTTACCGACTCGGTTGTGCTTGGACGGTTCGCGGCGGATACCGATTGATCGGTATCACTGGAGTTGCCACCGCTTGGGATTCCTTGCCAAACTCCTACGCCTCGGTCGCTGAGAGTGGAACGGTACATGCAGACGATAGCTACTTGTTGCACGGCGGATACTTCGGCCTCGAATACAACTGGTAAATCGCTAGCTGAGATTTAGCGTTGTCGTGATCATCGAAACCCGCCTGTGAAAACAGGCGGGTTTTTTCGTGCGACGCGATCAGTTTTTTACCGACCTCGCGAAGGGCTGCACCAGAGGGTCGCCGACAATCAAATATTGATAGGGACTAGCAATCGACAGATAATACGCCTCGATCCCGCTGACACCACTGGCATAATATCCATACAGCATGGGTGAGGGGAATTTGTTGGGGATTGAGTAGGGTTCAGCGACTGCACCACCACTTAACGCCGCACCCGCATGCAATAAATCGGTGATTTTCGATTGGGAGCTCGTCCCAAATGCGGCGCTTAAACTAGTCAAGTTTTCACTGATTGCTCCTGGCATGAATTTCCACGGTGTGTTTTTTAGATTCATGCTTGCCGTTCCCAGCATCAGCCCGATACAGTTCCCCTCTGACTTGGGCATGACGGAATGAACCAAGTCTGCATCCTGACCAAGGTAACCAAGCCACTCCAGTGAATCGCCAATGGCAGGAAATCTCGCTTGGGTGCGGATGTCCTTCGTGTTGGTGAACCAGAATTTCCCTCGCGGGTAAGTGAAATCTGATTTGGCTGCACGCTCCAGTACCTCGACAGCTTGATCAACTGTGCTGCCGCGTTCATGCACGACAGCTAGCATGCATGACATCATGTAGCGGATTCCTCGGTCAAATTTATTGAAAGGATATCCGTTGTTTGACCACCCAACCTGCGACGAAAAACCAATTGGTTCTTGGACCGCTGTTGGATGATTGCCTAGTCGTTGGATGAGCGGTTTTAGGTTTTCCCGATTTACCAAGTCTTTCAGTTTCGGGTTTTCACGCAGATAAACTGCCGATCGCCAACCAGCGGCGATCGCTTGTTTGATCAATAGAGTTGCTGCCTCGTCATCTTCGCCCAATGCCCTGTTTTCGGCGGCTAGGATGGCTAGGGCTGGAAGTGTTGGGTTTTGCTGAAACAGTTTCTCAAACACCTCTGCGGCCTTGGTAGATTGCTCCGCTTTTGAGGCTGCAATCGCCCCATCAAATGCCGATTTGTCCGTGGGATTCGCGAAAGGGTTGGCGAAGTGTCGCTCAAATCGACCACGGGCATAGCGGTTCGATCCAAATCCAAGATAATTGGGACTATCGGCGAGCAAGAAATAATAAAGGTAGGTCAGCCCCGTCAGCGAGGCGGTCGGCCGCTGGTATTTCTTGATGTCCTTGTCTTCGATTTGGTCATGATGCCGCGACACATTCACTGATGTGGGGAAGCCAGCTGAATAGGCAATCACTTTTGTTTTCGGCGTCAGTTTCCGGCGATCCAATTCTCGAAGGACCGGCATCAGGATTTTGGATTGAAACTCTTCTAAGCTGATCTTCAATCCTTGAGGTACGCCGCGCAGTTCGATCAGGTTTTCCTGGGGGACTCCACGCGCCGCTACGTACGCAGCCGCGATTTTCTGGGAGTCATCCGAGTCGGCGTTCACCACCACTACCACGTTGACGGCTGTCACCCTTGCGGTTGCTGTTTGGCAAACCAACAAAGTCGCGACAAGCGTCAAGCAGTATCGAATCATCGCCGGCGTCGCCTTCGACCAGAGGGAGCAAATTTAACCTGCAGCTCGCGCACCGCGTCGATCAATCGGTGCACTTCATCGATCGTATTATAAAGATAGAAACTTGCTCTGGTGGTAGAACTCAAGCCGAGAGCTTTGTGGAGCGGCATGGTGCAATGATGACCAGCTCGCACGGCGATCCCAGTGGTGTCTAACTGTTGAGCGACATCGTGCGAGTGCACTCTGTCGATCACGAAGCTCACAATGCCACCTTTTTTTTCAGGTCCCGGGCCGATCACGCGAACTCCGTCGATTTCTCGTAGTCCGCGATCGGCGACGTGGCAGAGAGCTCGCTCGTGGGCGGCGATTCGTTCCAAGCCAATTTCACTGACATACGAAATTGCAGCCTCCAATCCGATGGCATCGGCGATTGGCGGGGTCCCAGCCTCGAACTTCTCAGGTAGCCCGGCAGGTTCAAATCCCGAAGTGGTTACGCGATGAATCATCGCCCCACCGCCCAGAAATGGAGGCATCGCTTCCAGCAGGTGCTCTTTGCCATACAGAACACCGATTCCACCGGGCCCGCAGATTTTGTGGCCGCTAAAAACGACGAAGTCAGCATTCCAGGCTCGAACATCAACCTCCTCGTGTGGGGCTGCTTGAGCCGCGTCGACCAAAACCGTAGCGTTGTGCTGATGCGCTAGAGATACCCAACGCGAGACTGGAAATTCGGTTCCCAGCACGTTGCTCGTCGCCACGAAGGAAAACAGCTTTGGCTGCCAACGCTCCAGTGCCTCGGCGACCTGTTCATCGGCGATCGTGTAATCTTCGCCCAGCGGGATGAATTCGACCTTGCAGCCAGTTCGCTCGGCCAGTTGGTGCCACGGCACGATGTTGGCATGATGCTCGGCGATCGTCACCAAAATCGTATCGCCCGCACCAATGTTCGCGTCTCCCCAACTTCGCGCGACTGTGTTGATCGCCGCTGTCGTGCCGGCGCAAAAAATGATCTCTTTCGGCGAATCGGCATGAAGGAAATCGGCGACGGTTTTGCGGGCGCGTTCGTACCGCTGCGTTGATTCCTCACTCAGCGTGTGAATGCCGCGATGTACGTTGGCGTAATATTCCTCGTAACACTGGCTGATCGCATCGATTACGACCCGAGGACGCTGAGTGCTGGCTGCATTGTCCAAGAAAATCAGCGGTTCGCCGCTGGAAACCGTGCGGCTGAGTATCGGAAAATCATCCCGATACTTTGCTAGTTCCCCACTCAGATCGATCGGTCGCTGATCGGTACCGCAATCAGTGATTTGCTTCCCGCTACTTGTCACGATTCTTCCTTCAAACTGGGCCCACCGAAGCTTAGCCCGTCCTGCTCCTCCTCGCCGCCGTCCACTGGTGAATGAACCGCACCCTGCAATACACGCCAACTTAGCAGGCAGCATTTCTGGCGGTTTGGGGTTAGCTTAGGCCCAAACAGGTTCAGCATGTCATCAGCTGAAAATTCTCGCAACTCTTCTATCGTTTTGCCCTCGATTGCTTCCATTAGCATCGACGCCGACGCCTGGCTGATTACGCATCCCTCACCGTCAAACCAAGCCTGCTCTATTTTTCCATCAGACGTCATTTGCAAGTCGATATGGATAACATCCCCGCAAAGAGGGTTATTTGCCTCGTGAGCATGCGTTACCTCCTCGAGTGGCCCCCTGTGGAAGGGGTCCTCGTAATGGTCCAGCACGTGTTCTTCGTAAATGTCTTTTTCGTTTTGCATGGCGGCGAGCATTGGAGTAGCCAGTTCAACTATTTAAGTCTATGCACGTTGTCAAAAATGAACGAGCCCCCGGAATAGGCTGAAATCTTGCAGGATTCCCGCTGGGAATCCAGGTTTCACTCCGATTGCGGTCGCCTCGAATCTCGGTTTTCCCCGTCCAAAGCTGAAATTTCCACGTCCTGAGTCGAAAACTGGTGCAAAAAAGCTTGCTTGGGCGAATGCGGGGCATTCGGTTGCATGCCACTGTCCCCAACTCACGGTGTCCCCAACTCGCGGTGGCAAGTTGCTAGCAAGCCAGTTGCGGGGATGGGGCCGCAAGACGGTTTTGGCGTCGTTTGGCTGAATGAGCTTGTGTCGGCTCGGTTGAAACTGTTACCGGCAAAGCATCGACCAATTGCTCATCTGCGAAAGATTGTGATGCCCTACGGTTTGTACCTTTCTGCTTCCGGCGCTCATGCTCAGAGTCATCGGATGCAGGTTTTGAGTAACAACTTGGCCAACGTGGATACACCCGGCTTTAAGCCGAGCGACACCGTTCTTCAATCTCGGTTTGCTGAGATGATCGAAGAGGGCCAGGTAATTTCGGGCCTCGGTGGAGCAGATGACATTGGCGGCGGGGTTACGATCAACAAGGCGGAAACGGAATTCGCAATGGGGCCGATGAAATCGACAGGTGGCAAAACTGACTTCGCGATTCAAGATCCGACCTCTTTTTTCGTGTTGCAGCGAGGTGAAGAACAATTTTTGACGCGGGCGGGAAACTTCACCATCGATTCGACCGGTAGCCTGAAGTCGGCCAATGGTGCTGAGGTGCTTGGCAGTGACGGCCAACCGATTCAGCTGCAACCGGGGAAAGATTTCCAGGTTGCGCCTGACGGTCGGATCAGCCAGGGCGGAAACTCGTATGAACTGATGTTGGCCAAACCAAAAAGCCTTGGGGATGTTTCACACCTGGGCGGGAATGAATTCAAGCCACTCGCTGAGTTTGACCTTGTTCCTGAAGGTGAACGCGGAGTAATAGCGGGAATGTTGGAGCAATCCGGCGTCAGGCCAACCGCTGCGATGATGGAGTTGATTGAGACATCGCGCGTTTACGAGGCCAACGTACGGATGATCCAAAATCAGGATTCGGTGATGGGTACGCTGATCAGTCGAGCGCTGTCGTAAGCTGCCGGTGTCCTGACGAAGTCTCCTAAAACAAAGTCGACTCACCAACGCATCGCCTGCAAGGGACCGTCATGAGTGTTCAAACGTTGTACACCGCCGCCACTGGGATGGAGGCGATGCAAACAAAATTGGATGTAATCGCCAACAACCTGGCCAATATCAATACGACAGGTTTCAAGAAAGATCGCGCCAACTTCGAAGACCTGCTGTATCGCGCGGAGGTTTACCCCGGCGTTCAAGACGCCAGTCAAACACCGACAGCGGTTGGAACCCAGGTTGGATTGGGTGTTCGTGTTACCAGCACGCAAGCGGATCAGAGACAGGGGACACTGAACCAAACTGGTCGTGATTTAGATATCGCGATTCAGGGCCAGGGCTTCCTGCGGGTCCTTGATCCCGCCAGCCAAGACGTGATGTACACACGAGCGGGGAATTTGGACATCAACACGAATGGGCAGTTAGTGATTGGTTCGGGCCAAACCGGGCGTTTGCTCGATCCACCGATTACGGTCCCTGAAGACGCTATGGATCTGGTCATCAATCCAAGTGGGGAAGTGCTGGTGCGGGTTCCGGGGCAAACAGAATTGGCTCTCCAGGGTCAGATTCAGCTCGCGCAGTTCATTAATCCAGACGGCCTTTTGAAGGTTGGCGAAAATATGCTTCTGGCAACCGATGCATCAGGACCCGAGCAACAGGGGAATCCGAACGAGGAGGGACTCGGTCAAATTCGACAAGGCAACTTGGAGGCTTCGAATGTCGAGCCGGTCCAGGAATTGATCGACCTGATTACAACGCAGCGAGCCTTTGAGTTGAACAGCCAGGCTGTTCAGGCGGGCGACCAAATTATGCAGAACATCTCTAACCTTCGACGGTTTTAAATCCCATTGAGCTCGTTCGTCGCTCAGGTGTGGATCCTCCATGCGGGCGACCTGGAAAGGAAACATGTCGCAACAAACAGTCTTACTACGCTTGGTGTTTGCCGTTGGCTGTTTGTTGGCATGCGTCCCAGGTTACGGGCAATACGAATCGCAACAGGGGATCGAAGTCGCGTCGGTCGATACCAGTACGCGTTGGGGATTGCGCTCGCTAGGTTCCGTGTCGATTGCCTCTCCGATCGTTCGATTGGGGGACGTTGCTGCGCCGCTTGATCCGAACATGGCAGGCTGGCAGCGACTCAGCCGGATTACGATTGGATTAGTTCCGCTCGACGGGCATCCGATGAAGATTGATCGACGCCGTCTGACCGACGTGATTCGTGGTGTCGAGGCAACGCCTACTGTCATTGACTGGGTTGGACCCGAGAAAATTGTGGTGGAGTTCAGCCCGAGATCAAAAGACCGCAGGAATCCGCTCGCGACGACGGGATATCAAAGTGTTCAAGACCAAGTAGGCGTCGGAACACGTGTTCGGCGGCAGGAGGAAGATGCAGTAAGGTCAGCTGCGCGTTTGTCATCATCGGAAAAGAAGAAGGTGATGCAGTGGATCCGGCGGGGTTTGACGAGCTTTCGGCCGGATGTGCTTGCTGACTACGCGATCGATGTTGACGCCAGCCAGCCTGACTTGGCAAACCTAAAGTCTTTAGCGGCAGTGACGAATTTGGAGATTTTGGAAACCGTTCGCGAGGGCGAGGTCGATTGCCGGCTTTCCGCTCGCGGTGTTTCCGGGGCCGTTGTTGCGGAATTTCGATTACTGCTGCAGTTGCATCCACAGGTTGTTGTACCCCGGAGCAGTTTGGCTCGTGGGGATCAAATCGACGCCACGGATTTGGAATGGCAATCAATTTCTTCCGACCTCATGAAACCGGAATACATCACTGACATGGCAGAGGTGATTGGAATGGAAGCGAGATCGGCGTTGGCGGCGAACCGCCCTATCCGTCGAGATCGATTGGGCGCTCCGATTCTGATCCGACGTGGTGAATTGATTGAGGTTCAAGTGGTTGGTGGTGGTATCACCGTTAGCACTAAAGGAAAAGCGAACGGGGACGGCTCTGCTTCGGAATTGATCGAAATCGAAACCTTCCAGCCACGCAAGCGATTGCTCGGGCGGGTTGTCCAGGCGGGATTGGTGGAAATCATCACTCGAGCTCCCGGCGTACGGCGTTAACTCATGGCAGGTAATATGCGACGGCTCCTTTTGATTTTTTCTGCGGTCTTGATGCCCAATTGTGCTGCTAACCTAGCAGCGCAGAATAGCTCTCTCTTGCATGCACCGCAGGTGAGAAACCCCGTTCCAGGGCAGATGGGACTGACGCAGCCGTTGTCACCACCGGTTCAAGGAGTGATGCCAGGCCAGGGCGTTACCGCTCGCGGGTTCCCGGCGACAACGGTCAGTCAGCGCGTCGATGGCCAACTGGTTCAATATGGACCTCCGAATGAAGGCGGGGAAGCTCCATTCAATCAACCGCCGGCGATGCGGGCCCAGCCACCCGTGCAAGGGCAGGGGCCACTGCTTGGGGTTGATGCAAACGGACGGCCCCGCGTCACGATTGCTGAGGCGAGTTGGACCTACCAACCACCTCCGCCGATGCGCGTCTTTCGTCAAAACGATTTGATCACCGTTCGCGTCGACGAGATCACAAGAGTCATGGCAGAGGGATCATCGGAGAATCGCAAGCGAACACTTTACGAAGCGATCCTGACCGACTGGATCAACCTGGCCGGATTCAAGCTTCGCCCAGACCCTCAACTGGAGGGCGATCCAACGGTCGCTGCGGAGTCGAATTCAAATTTTCGAGCAGAAGCTACCGTTGAATCTCGTGAGTCGTTGACCTTCAACATCGCGGCATCCGTCGTCGATATTCGGCCGAACGGGATGTTGGTCATTGAGGGGACAAAATCGATTCGAGTGAATGACAACCTTTGGGAAACTTCGATTTCCGGACTGTGTCGCGCTCAGGATGTTGGTCCCGATAACGTGGTTTTGAGCAAGGACATGATTGGGGTCGAGATCAAGAAACAAGACCGCGGTCATTTGCGGGATGGTTACAAACGCGGCTGGTTTCAGCGTGCTTTTGACCGCGTGCAACCTTTTTGAGAAATGTACATGAATCGGTTTTTTGCAACGAAACGCGGGGCCTGTTTCCCTGTGATGGTGACCGCTGTGGTCGCCAGCCTAGTGGTTTGCTCCGGCCAGCCAGTCAATGCAGCTGGACTGAAGCTCGGTGACATGTGTCGCCTGAAAGGTCAGGAAACCAATACGCTTCAAGGGCTCGGATTGGTTGTAGGTCTCCGGGGAACCGGTGACTCCGGGGCTGGCCCCACATCACGTTCGCTCGCGCGGATGATGCAGATGATGGGCGGGTCAATGGCGGTCGACAGACTCGGTCAACTTGACCTGACGGATGTGGCGGATGCAAAAAATGTCGCGTTGGTTTTTGTCACGACGACCATTCCTGCGGTCGGGGCTCAGCCTGGCGATATGTTGGACGTTTCGGTCAACGCCATTAATGCCAAGAGCCTCGAAGGCGGTACGTTGATGTTGACGCCTTTGTTGGGGCCGCGTGGAAATGATCCGACGGTTTACGCCATGGCGCAGGGGCCGTTGTCGGTTTCGCTTGATGGTCCTGTTACAACTGCCACTGTACAGGGTGGTGGAAAGATGGAAACAGCCGTCGAAGCGGAGTTTCAACAGAGCGGGAAAATAACTTTGGTCCTCGATCGAGATTTTGCCAGCTTCGATACCGCTCAGCGGGTAGAGGAGGCGATCAATAATTTGCAGAGCCTGACACTCGGTTCACCCTCGTCGGAAATCTCAGGTCAGGGAAACGCACGTGCCATTGATCAGTTGCACATCGAAGTCTCGATACCACCGTTGTATCGCGCGAACCCGATCAAATTCATCTCGATGCTGCTTCCGATTCCGATCCAAGTAGAAAATCGATCGAACCGCGTGGTGATCAATGAGCGAGAAGGGGTTGTCGTGATCGGCAAAGATGTTGAGGTCGCCCCGGTTCTTATCACTCACCGCAATCTGAGGATCGAAGCGGGGGGTAATCGAGGATTGGTTCAGGTCAACGATGGAACGAATCCACAAGTAAATGCAAAGCTAAAAAGTCTCGCCGATGCACTCAACGCATTGGATGTGCCGACGGAGGATCTCATCGCGATTATCAAAACGCTAAAGCGAAAAGGTGATCTCTATGGCGAGGTCGTTTTTCAGTAGTTAATGCTCGCTCTTTTGAAGACGGTTTGAAATGGATATCCGATCGATTGCATCGATGACTCCCCAGATAATGCCTGATTTTTCCGCAGCAAAACCGGGCGGTGCGTTCAACAAACCAGCGAATCCGGAGGCGGCGACCTCCGGTTCAATCGGCGACGACGCAATGGATGAAAGCGTTGCTAAGCAGACTGGAGCCAAGAGCACTGGAGCCAGTCATGAATTAGAGGAAGCTTTTACTGATTTCGTTGGTCAGACTCTGTTCGGCAGCATGCTGGCCTCGATGCGAAAGACCGTCGGGAAACCGGCATATATGCACGGCGGACGTACCGAAGAGGTGTTTCAAAAACAGTTAGACGAGATCATGGTGGAGGAACTGACGGAAGCTTCCGCCAAAGACATTGCTCAACCCATGTTCGAGTTGTTCCAGATGCAACGGAGTGCGTAGTGAGCCATTCATGGATTAGCGAGGTGCAGGACTATGTCGAGAAACTCGGATCAACCGCCGACCAGCTAGATCGCTTGTTGAAGCAATGTCGCGTCGACACAGAAAGCGTAGAAACGAACGAACTCCAAACCGTGGTGCAGCAGGTTTCCGAGCATCTAGCTGTGCTGGAAGCATTGGTTGCGCGGCGGGAGGAGTTATTGGGATCATCCGACGCTCCGCCGCGTGGTCACACGTTGACCCAGAAATTGCAGTCGATGGAGGAAGATCATGGTCCGCTGTTGGAGCGGTTTGATCAGGTGTCCCGTTTGGTAGCGGATGTGAACCATCGCGCCGTCTCACTTTTTGTCTGTCAGTTCCACCTTGCCGAGTTTGGAAGTCAGCTGATTCGGATTGTGGCAGGGGAGGAGGCGAAGGGAACCTATAGCGTGGATGGGAGCGAACCTGACCCAGGCCCAGGTGGTGGTCTCTTGGACGACGTCGCTTAGCAGATTCCTTGGAGCTAGGCCGATGGGTTTCGCCGCGTGCCCGATCGGAAGGTGTGGGCGTGTTTTGAGCTGATGGGGCCGCAGTTAATTAGCTCACTAAAATAATCGACGCAGCAATGACCAACGTTAATTCAGCCAGGCGTCGCAGCCAGACCGATGGCGATTGCCGCACCCGGATCCAATCGCGCGGGACCGAAAAGGCAAATTCGATTTCACGGTCCGGGTCAACGGGGATGGATTGTTGATCGTCACTGATTGACTTGGGGATGTGAACGGTCGGTGAGAGGAATGACCAGAGGGCAAAAATGGCCGCTACGGTTAGGCCGCCGATCATTCCTGTCGCATATGAGCCGAGTGGCCGATGGGCCGGGATGACACCGCCGAGTTCGATGGGAGAGGGCGTCTCGAGGATTTGCAATCGTTCAAATCCAGTTGTCCATTGCTCAATTTTTGCCTCTGCTTCATCGCGGACCTTCAGCCAGGTTTCGTGTTGCGATTGGAGCGATGAGCGTTTGCTATCGTCAGCTTCCATCGCGTCGAATGAGACTTGTTGGATGACGGCCGGTTTGGCTTGTTCGGCATAGAAACCGGCGACTTCCGCTTGCCATTTGGCGACGGCGAGAGCGGCCGAACCGGCTCGCTGTCTGGTTCTTCGCGACTGCTCACGCTCCAGGCGGGCGAGCATCGGAGAATTGATAGCTAGGGAATAGGTACGCATTTCTCCCCCTGAATCGCGGAGTCGAACTTCACGCCGAGGTGCTGACAACGGTAGAAACGAAACGATGACCACGGCCGCGGTGATCGTAATCAGGATGAAATCGTGTGTTGCCAACTGTCTGCTTTTGGCAATCATGGAAACTCTCGATCGAACGGGTTAAATACGCAATGGAAAAGAGGCTGTCGTCAGTTCCGTTATCGGATACTCTGTCCCGTCACCACCAGTCCATTCACCTGACCCTCGCTTCATTCGGTCTGCTCGAAAGATGTTTCACGTCAAAATTTGCGGAGTTAGGCAGGCAGAGGAAATTGAGTTCGCTGCTGGGTTTGGTGCGGATGCGGTTGGTCTGAATTTTTTCCCGCCGAGCATTCGCTTTCTTGACCCAGAAGTGAGGGCAACGCAGGCCTTGTCCGATCTCGCAAAGCGTTTGGGACTTTTTCGCGTGGGGGTTGTCGTGAATCGGTCTGCAGATTCGATTGCCAGGTTATGTGAGGTTGTTGGGCTCGATGCGATCCAACTGCATGGCGACGAATCAATGGATGATTTACAGCAGATTCGTGGCGTCGTGTCCCTGCCTATCATTCGTGCGATCAAACTGCCCCGGCACGCAATTCAAGTGCCAGATCTGCAAGCTCGGGTGGCGCCGTGGAGTGAGGCCAATTGTCATCTTTTGCTCGATGCTGACGCTGGCAAGGAACATGGTGGAAGCGGAAAGACGCTGGACTGGGATTCCGTCGCCGCTTGGTCGCAAAGCTATCCAGGTTCAAGTTGGACGCTGGCCGGTGGACTGAGTCCCGACAATGTCGCCCGGGCGGTCGAGACGACTGGGGCTACCAGCGTGGATACCGCCAGTGGCGTCGAACGACCAAGGGGAACAAAAAACGCGACATTGACCGAGCGATTTTGCCGAGCAACAGGCCTCATCTAGCGGCTAGGCATACGCGTGTTTCATCCGATTCGGGGCGAAAGCAACTGATTGTCCGGCGAGACCTTTGATTTCGTAGGCACCAGCCTGGGGTCGTCGATCCGGTGGGACGGCGAGGAAATCTTTGTCGATGGAACGCGTTGCCTAGTCAATCGCTTGATCATGGGATATAGTCGAGTTGTCCTCCGCGGTATGCTCGCGGTAGGAATATCTGGTCCGCCGTGTGTTTGCGGGGGATCGCGGATCAGCGGGAGTCCCCGTGCTAGGTCCTCAGGCTCGGCTACCGGGCTGAAGGTACATTCGCATTTCCCGATTGAGAAATAGAGAGAAGTAACGTGTCACAAGTGGAAACTGATCGTTTGCCCTACAAAGTCAAAGATATCAGCCTGGCTGAGTTTGGGCGCAAAGAGATCGAATTGGCCGAGAACGAAATGCCCGGCCTGATGGCGCTGCGTGCGAAATACGCATCGAGCAAGCCCCTGGCAGGGGCTCGAATTGCTGGTTGCCTGCATATGACGATTCAAACAGCTGTGCTGATTGAAACGCTTGTTGAACTTGGTGCAGAAGTTACCTGGAGCAGCTGCAACATCTTCAGCACCCAGGATCACGCCGCTGCCGCTGTCGCTGCAGCCGGTGTACCGGTCTTTGCTTGGAAGGGTGAAACCGAAGAAGAGTTCGATTGGTGTATCGAGCAGACACTTCACTTCCCGTCGGGCAAGCCCCTCAACATGATCTTGGACGACGGTGGTGATTTGACCGCGATGGTGCACGAGCGGTTCCCCGAGATGTTGAAGGACATTCACGGGATCAGCGAAGAAACGACCGCCGGCATCCACCGTTTGGAAGTGCTCAACAAGTCGGGCGCGTTGCAGGTTCCTGCGATCAACGTTAACGATAGCGCTACCAAGAGCAAGTTTGATAACTTGTACGGCTGTCGCGAATCATTGGCAGACGGCGTCAAGCGGGCCACCGATGTCATGTTGGCCGGCAAGGTCGCTGTTGTTTGTGGTTACGGAGATGTCGGCAAAGGCTGTGCCGCGAGCTTAAAGCATTACGGTTGCCGCGTCATCGTGACCGAGATCGATCCCATCAACGCCTTGCAGGCGGCGATGGAAGGTTTTGAAGTCGTAACAATGGAAGACGCCTGCAAGGAGGGGCGTTTGTATGTCACTACGACCGGAAACAAGGACATCATCCTCGGCGAACATATGTCAAAAATGCCGAACGATGCGATCCTTTGCAACATCGGGCACTTCGACACCGAAATCGATGTGGCTTGGTTGGAGGAGCAAGTCGAAAACGGGAAGGCGACCAAGAGTGAAATCAAGCCAGCCGATATCGGGGCAGTGGAACGATATACGTTCAACGATTCCGGTCGCAGCATCATCATTCTGGCGAAGGGTCGTTTGGTGAATCTCGGTTGTGCCACCGGTCACCCAAGCTTTGTGATGAGCACTTCGTTCACAAATCAGGTGCTGGCACAGATGGAGTTGTGGCAGAATCGCGACAACGACACCTACGAAACGCAGGTTTACATGCTTCCCAAGCGTTTGGACGAGGAAGTCGCGAGGCTGCATCTGGATCAGCTTGGTGTCAAGCTGACGGTCCTATCGCAGGAGCAGGCCGATTACTTGGGAATTCCTGTCGAAGGCCCCTACAAGCCTGATCATTACCGCTATTAAGCAAAGCGACCGATCGCAAAGACGACGACCCGGCCACCCCTGTGGCCGGGTTTTTTTGTGCCCGCTCCCCGCGCGGCAGGGTTTCCTTTACGCTCTAAGAAGTACTCCTTTTGACGAGTCGCTCTCCCACTCAAAGAATCGGTATCGCAAGCGTCGCGAGAATTCCCCACCAAGGGGCCGGTATCCTGCCAAGGGAATCGGTATCCTGCTCGATGCCGCTTGCCGATCTGCCGTGTCTTTGGCAGAACAAAAGCGGGTTAGCCAGCTTCTCCGCGAACAACAGTGAACGAGACTCAGGCTGAGCTTGATTATTACGACGCTGAAGTGTTGAGATGCGAGGTTTTGGCTGCAGAGACAGTTTTTGCTTGCAGAGACGGGGTGAAGTCGATTTGGAGTGCCATCGCGATTCCATTAGGAACGATTCAATCCGCCTTACTCGCAAGCTCTTTAAACACCAATGCCTCAAACCGCACCGTTTGCCGCACTCCGTTACAACACGAACCACGTTGGGTCGCTCTCCGATGTAGTCGCGCCGCCTTATGACGTCATCGACCCTGAGTTGCAGGACCAGCTCTACAAGCAGCATCCCGCAAACGTCATTCGGGTCATCTTGAATCGTGCCGAACCGGGCGACGAAGGAGATGAGAAATATCAACGTGCCGCCAAGTTCGTCGAACAGTGGCGGAGCGAAGGGGTGTTGGTGCCTGAATCAGAACCTGCTTATTACGTTTACCATCAGCGGTTCGCGCATGATGGCAAAGAGATCAATCGACGTGGATTCATGGGACGCGTTCGATTGCAACCGTTCGGAACAGGGAACATCTACCCCCACGAAGAAACCCACCCGAAGGCAAAGGTCGATCGGCTGAAATTGACGACGGCGACGCGGCAAAATAACAGCCAGATTTTTGGTCTTTATCCTGACCCGGAAAACGAAGTGATCAGCCTGCTTGATCGGGCTACCGAGGGAGTCACCCCGGTGGAAGCAACGGACCATCTTGGGGTGCAACATATTTTGTGGCCAGTCACCGATGAGGCGGTCACAGCGGAAGTGACGCGGCTGATGGAGGATCGCCCGATGTTTGTCGCAGATGGCCACCACCGATATGAGACTGCATGCAATTACCGCCAAGCAATCCTCGACGAACAAGGAGGGATCGATGCCAATCATCCCGCGAATTTTGTGATGACAATGCTGGTGGGGATGAGTGATCCCGGCATGATCGTGCTGCCTACCCATCGCCTGTTGCGCGGAACCCCAAAATTTACCTCTGCGGAAATTATTGAAAAGCTTGGCGATGAGTTTCACTGTGAAACTGCGGCGAATGAGCTGGATGCGGCGTCCGCTGTTTGGTCGCAAATGGAGGCCGCCGACGAGCAGGGATGGATCGGGCTGTACGCAACCGAGGATGAGACTTGGGTTTTGGCTAAGGCGACCAGCGCTGCCGCCGAAAGGATGAAAGAACTGGCACCCGAACGATCGGATGATTGGCAGGGGCTGGGAGTGAGCCTACTGCATCGCTTGGTAATCGACGAATTGCTCGGTGCCAAGGGACATCCAAAACCAACCTATGTGCACGAGGTTCGCGAGGTTGTAGAAGGAATTCGCGGGCTCGGCAGCCAAGCGGAAAGTGATGGCGATGAGCCCTACTCGCTGGCGGCGTTGGTCATGCCAGCCAAGCTTGAACACGTCGAGGCGATCAGCTTGCACAAAGAACGCATGCCGGCCAAGAGTACGTATTTCTATCCGAAGCTGCTCAGTGGGTTGACGTTCAATCCGCTGGCCTAGTTTTGCGTTGCGTTACGTTCGCCATTCAGCCTGCTAGCAATACCAGCCCGCCCGCTGGTAATTTCGCGATGGGAGCCTTGGAGATTTCGGCACGCGAGCCTTGGAATGGGTCGCTGAGGTCCAGCACCCCAAAAAAAAGGCAAGCTCGATTGAAGCAATTCGGGTCGCCGTGGCTTGCCAAGAGCAGCCTGATCACGGGACAGGCTGGAAATCACGGGCCAGGCTGGAAATCTCGGGACAGGCTGGAAATCTCGGGACAGGCTGGAAATCACGGGCCAGGCTGGAAATCTCGGGGCAGGCTGGAAATCTCGGG
>JARGNK010000110.1:0-1594 GCA_029213145.1 Rubripirellula sp.
TTAGGCAGTAATTCACGCGGCGGTTTTGTCGGTTTGGCTACTGGGGCGGTCGTGCTTGCATTGCTTGGGACGCGTGGTTGGTCTCGATTAGGGCTGGTGACCGGATTGCTATTGATCGCCATCTGTTCTGTCTTGTTCCTTGACCGCTTGGGGATTCGAGAACAAGCCTCCGATCGGCTGGAAACACTGTTGGATGGTACCGCTGCGAAGAATCCACGCTTGAGAATTTGGCAGGATGGATTGGACGCGGCTTGGGGGTATTTACCCATGGGGGCGGGTTTGGGTGCTTATCGTTACGCGAACTTGCCGTTTCAGCAGCGAACAGGTGATCACTGGGCTGTCAACGCAGATGGAATGCACGTGGAGTGGTTGCTTGAAGGTGGAGTTTGGTTGATTCCTATATTGCTGCTTGGAATCGCGATCATTATTCGAGATACCGGCCGGCTCAGTCGGCGGATTCGCGACTTGCCATTGGGGGAAGCGAGGTTGGCTCGGGCGGTGACGATTGCCCTAACGTTTTCGATGGCCTCACTATTTGCGACCCAGTCCTTTGACTTCGGAATCACGCACATCCCATTACTTTTGACACTGGCAATTCTTGTTGGTGGCCTCCTTCGATTACTGCAGGCGACCAATGGAAATCAACTCGATCAAGCTTTGTTGGGAGGGCTTGCTGCGCGTCGAGTATCTATGGCGCTTCTGCTACTTGCCATTGGCGGACTCAGCGTGGCGACTTGGGATCTGCACGCAGGCGGTGTCTGGCAGAAGGTTATGATTGATCGCTATCGTGATCGAGGGATGGCGATCCAAGAGCACAAAGGATTGGATCGGAAAATCGAGCGGTTACAGCGTTTGGTTAAGGCTCATCCCCGCGATGCGATGGCGCACCGAACCCTGGCTCAGTTATTGCTGGATCAGCAACAGCAACTCGGCGCATTCGAATTACTTGATCGGGAGATCGCGGATTCCGACTCGGTAACGAAGTTGGTTTCGCCGCAAAATGTGCGTCGCGCTTTTTACGCCAACTACCTTGATTTCGAATCAGTGTTGCTTGAGAGTCAAGAGGCGGAGGTATGGCGACAGGCAAGGTGGCACGCCGTGATGGCTCTCGTACTCTCTCCACTCGATGACACTGCACGCATGCTCCTGGTGGAAACCGATTGCGTTGATGAGAAGCGGGACGCAGCAAGTGGGGAATTGTTAGTACAAGCGGCCCGTTTGCGGCCGCAAAACGAGCGAATTCTGAACTATGTCAAATCCTTGGCGGAGGTGCATCCGGGCGTTAGAACGCTCGAGCAGGTGCAGGCAATCAAGGCGGGGACGCCCGTGATCCCCTGATACAGGGTTACAATTCAGCAAATTAGAAAAAGAAACAACGTTCCCGAGCGTAATTTTTAAATGGTCAAGCAAAAAGAAATCACCTCATTATTGATCACCTTTTTCTCCTGGACATCGCTGGGGATCTTGGTCGGCGCGGGCGGTGGCTATGTCGTCTATGTGCGGCAGCCCGCGGAGTTTCAGTCGGTGGGAGTTCTTCAAATTGCAACGCTGGACGGTGCTTCTGCGGTCATGGACTCTGATGCTGGGGACTCTG
>JARGNK010000110.1:1694-23689 GCA_029213145.1 Rubripirellula sp.
GTGCTGGGGACTCTGGTGCTGGGGACTCTGGTGCTGGGGACTCTGGTGCTGGGGACTCTGGTGCTGGGGATCAGCAAAACTTAAATGGTGCTGACCTGATCACTAGTCGGATGGTTCTCAGCAAAGCAGCGTCACGCGGGCGTCTCGGACGATTGACCGGGATCTCTGGTCGCAATCCAGAGGACGTCGCGTTGGTAATTCAGGAGTCAGGGAAATTGCAAGTGAGGGCTGGTGAGCCTGACTTGCTGGGGACCGCGTATCAGGTTCAGTTTCGCGGAGCGACCCCACGAGTCACCAAGCAGGTTGTTCAGTCGATTCTGGAGGCAACGGTGGAATCATTGACTGCGGTCGATAACTCTGCCAGTTGGACTGAAGCCGTCCGACTGCTGACGGAAGTGCGTGATGAAATTGAAGCAAAGTTAGCGGACTTCAAAAATCAGTTGGCCGAACTACCGGGCATGGATGATGCTGTGATCGTTGACGGCGAATTGATTTCAAGGGCTGCAATACGCTTTAAACGATTGTCCGTGGATGTAGAGGACCTGCAGAACCTCCGTAATGCGCTCGAGCGAAAACTACGCAATGTTGAAACGATGATTCAAAATGGGGTTTCGAAGGATGCAATTTTGGCGAGTTTGGATGTTCCAGTGGCGGCGGTTGTCGTCAAGCAAGGAGCATCTGATTCGCAAGACAATAACCGCGATGATGAGATTGATCGGGAAAGAGAAATCGCAAAACGGCTTGATGCCGAACGCGAGATTATGAAAGCGATGCAGCCCCTACAGCAAGAAGTCGAGAGCTTGCTAGAGCGGTTTGGCCGGGCGCATCCGACGGTTGCTGCCAAGCTGAAAAAGATTGATGCGCTACAGGCAAAGCTCGATCAGCTGCCACCTTTGATGGGAGAGACGAAGTCGCCGCGAACATCGGAACAGCAGTCGTCACCGTCAGGCTCCACTGGCCAGGCCAATTTACAGGATCAGGGAAGTGACGCCGCAAAGAAAATTCTGGCCTCTCTCCGCGCCCTAAAGTCTCAGAAGCAGCAGTTGGAGCAGCAGTTGGAGCAACTTGTCGCTGAATTGGATCCTTTGGCAGGCCAAGTCGCGGTCCAGCAAAAAAATGCCGCCGAGCGATTGCGGTTAAATCAGGGGATGGAGGCTCAGAACGAACTGCTGAAGCAGACCGCGGTCCGGCTGACCGGACTGCCCGCTCGCCCGTCCTCGGTTCAAATCCGGGCCGCGATTCTTCGCCAGCCTGGCGAGGGTATCCAGGTCGCCCCAGAGCTCAGGCCGCTTTTGATCCGCGGAGCCCAGATTGGGCTGGTGGTCGGATTAGTTTTGGTCGGCTTGCTCTATCTGACCTCACTTGCGTCAGCCGAATAGCCTCCAGATACTCCCCGGCTAGCTGCCGCCGGTTCCGATAGGTGGAATCCTGCTTGGTCGATGGCCGTTGATTGGCTAACGCCGTGAACTCTAAGAGATTACCGCGGAACCCCGAGCGATTTCGGTCTGAATATCGAAGTCGTTGACGGAGCGTCAGCAGTGGTGGAGCGTTATTCCACTGATTTTGACGGTTGGCCTTTATCCTCAAGAGCCTCCATCGCTCGACAGCGCCTGAATTGACAGGTTGTGCATTCCCAAGGCCTATTCTGGTGCTCCAGGGCCCCCGGATATCCGGCACGCGAACCGCCTGAGAACCGAGGTGATATTACTGGAAATTGCCGGTCTGGCTTTCTTTTTCTTTCCCTTTTTTCAACGTCAAACAGGCTATGTGGAGCTCTCTGTCGGGGATTTGTTCCCGATATTAAGCCGGCGAAGGGAATTTTGTTCGATTAAAAACCACGTGAGGTATGTACCTTCACCAAGCAGTGACTAGGGTGGCAAGCAACGCTATTTGCCTATTTCCCCTATGCTTAAATCATGAAGTACAAGCCGTCCGTTGTTGTCCTCGCTCTGGCATCGCTGTTCGTTTTGAATTCTGAGCAGCAAGGAAGTGCCGACGACCTTCCGCATCCGTTGACCGTCACGCAGTGGGTCCAACCTGAGGAGCCGGGCGTTTTCGAGGCTCGAGTCGTTGTGCCGCGTGGTCACGGTGAAATGGGAGTCGTCGAAGACGCGCGGGTGCGACTCGCTGGAGCCAACGGTTTGGTTCGAATGGGCGTGACCGATGAGAAAGGGGAGGTCAAGATCAAGGGCGTTGTCCCAGGTGTTTACACTCTGCTCGTCCAATCCAAGGCGATGATCGGTTGGCAAGCGATGCATGTGGTCGGGCCGGACCAAGCCAGCCCCGGCACCTTCTCGAAAAAGGCGGTCATTTCTCCTGCATTGATCAGCACGAGCCGTTTCCGAAAGCTGGTTGAGCCCTTTGGCAAACAAGAATACACACTCGACGATCTGTCGATCAAAGACGTCGATGTCGTCAAGATTGCAAGTGAAATCCGCGGCAACGAGCGGGCTCAGGTGATGATGCGTAATAGCGGATTGGCCGGCAACGTATTCGCCGCTTCTTCGTTTACCGGTGGGATCGATCTTGGTCAGCAAATCTCCCGTCTCAACGCGGCTGCGGATACAAATGTTTTTCTGATCCGTAATGGAGCTGAGATTGGGCAAACAGTCACTGATTCGACCGGTAGCTTTTTCTTCGCCGATCTTCGAGCTGGCGTCTATTCGCTGATTATGGCAAATCGCGATGGTTTGGCAGCAGTGAGTTTCGAATTGCTTGATGATCACTCTGGCGCTAACGCAGGACTGCTAACCGCAGACGGGAAGAGTTTCGTCAGCTTCGCCGAGGCGAGTGCTGCATTCTGTTGTCAGGTGGGTCCTGATTGTTGTGAGGAAGAAGGCGGCATGATCGGACCGATTGGTGGTGCGGGCCTTCTACCATTGGCCGCCCTCGGTCTTATTGGCGGCAGCGGCGGTTGCGACAACTGCCCACCGGGAGCCAACACCCCTGGTACGGATGCCGGCGGCAATTGAAGCCTGGCACGTTGCGAGACCAATTGCGTCTGCATGAACGCAATCAGCATGATAGGATGTTGATGCTGGGTATTCAGCGTCACGTTTGACTTACCTCACCCGACGGTTTCGCCAGCGACAACATGGGATCGTTAGAGTGTCGCGTAGCAGATCGCGGTGATGACGACGACCCCGATCAGGTTCAATACGAAACCTTCTCGAGCCATCCGATTGATCGTCAATTCTTCGGAAGCAAACACGATCGCGTTGGGCGGAGTTGCAACAGGCAGCATGAATGCAAAGCTGCAACTCATCGCGGCGGGAACCATTACGAGTTGCGGATCGATTCCCGCTGTGATTGCACCAGCGGCAAGAATGGGCATTAGCAGGTTTGCAGTTGCTGTGTTGCTGGTAACCTCGGTCAGGAAGGTTACGGCGAGGCAAATCCCGACGATCATCAAAAGGATGGGAATCGCGGCCAGCGACGTCATGGAGGCCCCGATCGTGTCGCTAAGGCCCGATTCCATAAACGCCTTCGCATTTGCGATGCCACCGCCATAAAGAATTAAAATCCCCCACGGAATCTTGGAAGCTGATTTCCAGTCGAGGAGTTTTTCTCCGGGTTGCTGGCCATTGGGAATCAAATGCAAAGCGACAACGGCTAGGAGAGCGACACTCGCGTCATTCGCCTGATCAAGTCCTAGCCATTCGCTCCAGCCTCCGAATGGATCGCTTCTGGTCATCCAAAGTAAAGCCGTCGTTACGAATACGGCCAGCGTACGAATCTCGGCGTTTCGCCAAGGACCGACCTTCGGCAGTTCCATCACAGCTTCGGTGTTGACATTTCGCGTGAGCCACAGGCCGACGATGGGGATCATGATAAACACGACGGGCAATGCCATCCACATCCATTGCAGGAACGTGATCTCTGTTCCGGTGGTTTCGGTGTAAACCGTCATGAAGACAAGGTTCGGCGGCGTGCCGATCGGTGTACCTACGCCTCCGACACTGGCGGCGTAGGCGACTCCCAGCAACAGCGAGGTTCGTAATTTAATGTCGGTCGATTTTTCGACGACGACCAACACGATTGGCAGCAGCATCAGTGTCGTGGCAGCATTGGAAATCCACATGCTCAGACCGGCGGCGGCAATCATGAAGCCGAATACGAGTCCTCGAGCGCTGCCGCCACCGAACATGCGCACCATGCCAAGTGCAATGCGTCGGTGCGTGTTGCTGCGTTCCATCGCCATCGAAAGCATGAATCCACCCATCATCAACAGCACAAGTGGATGACCGTAGGATTCACCGATCTCAGACGGTTTGAGGACTCCGACGAGCGGTAGGATTGCCAGTGGGACGATTGAGGTGACGGGAATCGGTACCGGTTCAAAGATCCACCAAACGGCGCAGAGGGTGGCGACACCCGCTGTCCAGCCTTGGTCCGAGTTGCCTGACGAGGCGTAGACAAGGACGCCGACCAACACGGCCGCTAGGAAACCAAGAAACAAGGAAAGCTGTTTTGCCATGTGATTCAGTCGTTCGTGATTCAGTCGTCGGCGATTCAATTGGTCGGCGATTTACAAAGTGACGGTGGCAGCCACCTTAGCCGATCTCGTAGCGTTCGACTCTGCCGAATGGAGGCAACGGCGAATCATCTTTCTTTGGCTTGGGTTGACCTTGGGTCCCCGCGACGAACAGTGACTTTCCGTCGGCCGTGTATTGGACCCGTGTGATCCGAAACCCCGTTTTTGCAGACGCGATTCGATCCCCGCTATCGAGGTCGAACAAGGCGAGGTTCCAGTCGCCGCCGCGGAGTCGGCCGCCCATTGCGAAATGCTCTGATCGTGGATGAATCGCCAGTGTTTCCATCAAGCCTTCGCCGGACTGACCTTGGTGTGTCTGATCGAGAAGCGTCGGCGTTTCTTTTTTCCAGTCCCAGCGTTGCCAAAGTTGGCGACCATTGCCAGCCATGGGATCTCGCATCGGTCCCATCCCGCACAGCAATAGCGATTGGCTATCCGGTGTGAATTGCAAATCGAAAATTCCACCGAGATAACAATGGCTCTTGATGATTCCCCAACTGGTGAAGTCGGGCGTAGTCCAATTGGCAGCCATTTGGCCATTGTCCAAATCAAACACACGGACTTCACCCATTAGGTTTCCGGCCGCGACGAACCGATTATCCGGACTGATGGCGACCGCTTGGGTCGATGGGATGTGTGGTAATTGATGCAACAGATCACCCGAGTCTGCTGCAAACACTTTTAGTGACGGCTCTTTTTCAGACTGTGGCTCGTATTTGTAACTCCCTGCAAGATATTGCCCGGTCACTGAAGCGATTCTCGAACGGTCGGCAGAAACAGACATGTCCCACGACCAGAAATCATGGGCGCGGGTGGTGCGCAGCAGTTTTCGTTGTTCGACATCGAACCACCGTAGTCCACCGTCGTAGCCTGCCGATACGATCTGATTTTCTTTGAGGAGCCCGACCGAGCTGACATAGCTTTCATGCTGGTATAGAAGCTCTTCTTGGTGTGGTTCAAACTGCAGTCGATAGACACCGTCCATGCACCCAGCGATCATCGCATTTTCGTCGTCTGCCAACGCGGCGTCCAAGACGCTGGTGGGAAGTTTCCAGTCTTGCGTCTTTTTCAATGTCAAGGTCTTGGTGGCTTCGCTCATAGCAGGACCTCCTCGACGGCTTGTGCGTCTTCTTCAACTCGCCGGAAAGTTGGCAGGCCGGGGAGATCGTATTCTTGATCGGGCTCGATTCCGAGCGCCCGAAAGATCGTTGCGAAAAGTTGCCGGTTATCGGTGTGACCTTCGACGACGTTGCGTCCTAGTTTATCGGTTGCGCCATGCACCACACCACCACGAATGCCTGCTCCGGACATGGCCATCGACCAAGCGTTGGGGTAGTGATCTCGACCCCGGGCCTCGTTCAGCCATGGCGTGCGTCCGAACTCGCCCATCGCGATTACGAGTGTGTCTTCCAGCAATCCGCGATCTTCTAAGTCAGTGATCAGTTGAAACAAAACATTGTCGAGCTCAGGCACGAGCATCTGATGCATTTCGTGTTGAAAAACATGATTGTCCCATGGCATGCCATTGGCGACCATCACAAAGGTTGATCCATTTTCGATCAGGTGGCGTGCTTGTAACGCGTGTTGTGCGAACGCGCCCGGCCCGTACCGTTCTCGATCAGCTGGCGGCAGCTGATCGAGATCGAACAGGGGAGCGCAGCTCATCAGCCCCGCCACTCGTTGGAAGGCCGCGTTGTGGCTGGAAGCCGCTTCACTGCGGCGATCATTTTCATATTTTCGACTCAAGAATGCCCGCAGTGTTTCGCGATCTTGATGATCCAATTCCGAGATCGAATCGAGTCGCCCGAGATTGGGGATGGAGTACTTGCCACCGGCTCGGACCGGACCGTACTCAGCACCCAGCCAGCCTGCCCAGTTGCCTGATTTGAATGCTTTGAACTCGTTGCCCTCCGGGCAGGGATCGAGCAACACGAATTGAGGCACAGGGGAATCAAGGTCACCCAGTTGCTGAGCGATGACAGAGCCCAGGATGGGGCGCGTGAATGGCGGACGCGGCTTGTCGCCGCGCGTCAGGACATCGATGCCTTGGAAATGCTCACTCGGTTCCGTTTTCATGCTTCGAATCACGGCGAGTTTATCCATGATTGTCGCGCAACGTGGCATGAGTTGGCTGATGTGGATGCCGGGCAGGTTCGTTGGGATTGCGCGAAAGGGGCCACTGGTGGAGGTGCCCGGTTTGGGATCCCAAGTTTCGAATTGGCTGGGGGCGCCGCAGAGCCAAAGCAGAATGCATTTTTTGCCTTGCCGTTTGGCCTGTTCGGCTGCCGCCGGAATTGAAAACAGCCCGTTAAAGCTTGCGACTGAAGCGGCACCGGCTGCCATCGATCCTTGCAGGAACAGACGTCGGTGCACAGCGTGTTCGGGGCTTCCGCAAGTCGAGGACGTGTTGGGACGCTGATTCATCGTGGAGGTTACTAGATTGTTCGCTAATGGTTTAACCGAAACTCGGCGCTGGTCAGCATGGACCAGACAACTTGATCAATGGCTGGTCCGAGATCCGATTCTCGTTGCTCAAGATAATCGGTGATCGCTTTTTGCTCGGAGGCCGCGGGTGGTCGGTGGAAGATCGTGTTGAATAAAAGTTCGATCCGCTTCGAATGGGTGGGCTGTTGCAAGGTTTGCGCTCGAAGGTGATTCGGGGCGTTGCTGGCGCGGATAAACTCATCCAATGCCGGATGGTTGCTCAAATACAAAGCATCGGCCACCGGTGCGACAAAGTTGTCCGGCAAGACATCGCGGAACTGCTGGCGAAACGCATGCAGCAGTGGCGCGTCGTTGTTGAACTTGCCGCGAACCGCTAACTGTACTGACCGCGCCATCTGTTCCGCTGTCAGTGGACGTTCGAGCGCCCAGGCGAAACTGGCGGGATCTTCCACTCCGGGCGGTTGGCGACTGCTCAACTGATAAGCACGGCTCAGCACGATGCTGCGAATCAAGCCTCGCATCTTGTAGCCGCTGCTAATGAAATGATTCGTAAGCTCGTCAAGCAAGTCGGGGTGGCTTGGCGGATGCATACTGTCCATTTCATCGAATGGATGGACAATTCCTCGCCCCATCAACAGGGCCCAAACGCGATTGACCATCGCCAGGGCAATCCGCCGGTTGCCGGTTACGACTTGTTCGATAAATGCTTGGCGTCGGGAGAATTTCGGAACCCTCGGTGCATCACTTGGTTTCCCCGAAACATAGAGTGTGTCCACGTCTTCTTGATCCTGCCCCGCAGCGGGACGTTTTTCATTCAAGGGAGGACTGCCTAAGAATGACAGCAGGTTGGGATAGCTGCTGCCTGTCAAATCAGCGAATTCCGAAAAACCGCCGATGGCCGATTCCACCACACGCGGTCCAAGTTTCGTTTTCGTGTTCTTGCCACGGTTGAAGAACGCTACGAGTCCCCAGTAATCGCTTTGCTTGATTTCGTCGACGATCATGTGATCGTGACATTGTGCACACTCGATTCGCAGCCCAAAGAAAAAGGGTGCGATCGATTCTGCGATCGCTTGATGGTTGTTGTTCTGTTCGTACAGATACCAGACGGCACCCCGTTCAGATTGGTTTTCGGGGCGTGCGAGCAAAATCTCCGCGGCGACTTTATTCCAAGGTCGGTTCTGGCGAACAAACTCTTCCAGATAGCTTCGCCAATGGTTAGCTGCACGCTCGGCGTATTTGCCTTCGTCGGTACGCCCCATCAGCAGGGCATCCAGCACATCTGCTAAGTGGTGGACATGATCTTCGCTCTGCAACAAAGTGTCGACTAGATGTTGCCGTTTGTCCTCTCGCTGGTCTTCAAGGAAGACATCGGTTTCCTGTGCCGTCGGGACTCGACCCGCAAGATCAAGGTAGAGGCGACGGACAAAATCGCGATCGGAGCAGCGTGCCGCAGGCTCAATTTCGCGATCGGCCCAGTCCTGAGCAATGAAGTGATCGATTTGTTCGGTTGGACCGGGGGCGGGAATACTCACCACGACCTGTTGAGCAGGTGCGTTGGTGACGGTCATACCAACGCAAATGAAAAACATCGATGTTTCAAGCAACTTGCCGGCTGGCCACATCTCTACACTCTCGGTTCCGTAAACTTAAACTTAGGCGAGAGGCAATCAGGCGATGGCCTCGCGAGCGAATAAGATGATGGCATGATAATCGATCCGCCAGGGTCGCGGGGTACATGATGTGCGGATGGCCGCGATGCTTGAGCGGAAGTTTTCGGGAAAATATGGCTGCCGTGCAGGCTACCGGTAGGGACCGCCGCAGGAGCGTGTCAAAATGGTCTGGGCAGGCTGTTGCAGTAGATCACGAAACGACTTTCGCCAGAGGAAGTAGAGATTAGGGTAACAAGATGGTAGACGGGTCAAAGTCAGGCGGGTCTCAGCAGTCGCGGGTATCGCGCCCTGGTGATGGTCTGTTTCGACTTGCGTTTGATACCGCGCCAACGCCGATGGTTTGTCTTGATGAAAATCGCCAGTGCTGGGCGATTAACCACGCGTGCACTGAGTTGTTGGGAATGGATGAGGCGTCACCCTTGGTGGCCTGGAAAGAAATGGTGTCGATTTCGGATGCCGAGCGTGTCGATGATTGGTTGATTGGTCTTCAAGGTATGCAGGGGCAGGTCTCCACCGATTGTGAGTTTCAGCTCAATCGGAAACGGGGGAGCGGGATCGACATTTGCGGGCGTGCCCAGGTCGAGTTGGACGATCAAGGGCGAGTCCACGGTTATGTTATCGCTTTCACGGAAGCCAAGCTGGCGAAAAACGGTACGTTGGAGAGCCGCTTAGAAGCCGAACATCGCTTGTTTGATCTCATCGCGTCCGAGTTTGAGGTGAGTAAGGGATTGGAGCACGTGGTCCGTTTCGTCGAGGAGCAAGCAAGCGACGTGATGGCATCCATCGAATTGTTTAATCAGGTTGATAACAAGTTGCGGCATGCCATCGCACCGAGCTTGTCCAGCGAGTTCATGGAAGCCGTCACCCATTTGCCAATCGCTGAGAGGATTCTGGCAAAGCGTGAAGTTTCTGAACGACGAAAAATAATCGTCGTTGAAGACATCGAATCGGATGCAATGTGGGCTAATTTTCGAACGGTTGCACGCAGCGAGTGCGTAGGCTCGCATTGGGTCCTTCCCATCTTGGACGCTCGTGGATCGCTGTTGGGAACACTCGCAATCTTTCAGCGTGATTCAGGCATTCCGACGACGGAGCATCTGAAGCTGATGGACTCGGCGGCGAACGTAATTTCCGTCTTGCTAGCCAGCATGCCAGATTCGCAGGAACTGAATCGCGATCGAGAAGAACAGTTGCGGCTGACACAGTTCTCGATCGAACAGTGCAGCACATCGGTGTTCTGGCTGCGCAAGAATGGATCATTCGTTTATGCCAATGAAGCAGCCTTGGAGCTTTTTCGATATTCGCGTGATGAATTGCTCGCGAAGAGGTTTTGCGATCTTGAAACCGGTGTTTGTGAGGAGTCGTGGTCGGAGTTTTTGAATCGTTTGAAAGAACAGGAAACATTTACCTATCAAACGATCATGCAAGGCAAGGATGGCGAGGTGATTCCCGTTGAGGTTGCTGCGAATTACGTAGTGAGTGGTGGGCAGGAGTTGATTGTAACCTTTGTGACTGATGCGTCGTATGAAAACGAGTTGTACCAGAACTCCCCGCACATGCTGCTGTCAATGGATGCCAAGACAGGCCGGATTCAGCAATGTAATGCCACCATGGTGCGATTGCTTGGACGCAGTAAGAGTGATCTTTTGAAAAGTCGAGTTTATGATTTGTTCACGGCTGCGAGTTACGACAGGCTGCATGATGAAGTCTTTCCCGTTTTTTTGGAAACGGGGGAGATGCAAGACGAAGAGTTGCAGATGGTATGTGCTGATGGGAGCCCTCGGGATGTCATCTTTAGCATGACGCCTATTCGAGGCGAGGCAGACAAAATTGTTGCCGCCCGTGCCGTGTTGCGAGATATCACAGAGCAGAAACGGACGCAGTCAAGATTGGCAGAAAGTGAGTCGCTATTCCGAAATCTGGCGGGGACTTCATCGTTCGGTGTGCAGCGAAATGACGTTTACGGACGTATCACTTTTGCCAATCCCGCGCTGGGGCAAATCTATGGCTGTCCCCCAGAAGTGCTCGTGGGAACCTCCGTTTTTGATTTTGCCATCAACGAACAGATGCGTCGAGAGATGCGTGGTCAGTTAAAACAGCAGCTCGAAGATCCGTTGTCGACTCCACCGACCTACGAAATGGTTCACCGCACGATGGATGGCAGGGTCGTTGATCTAAAGATTGACTGGACCGTTGATCGTGGCGTCGATGGCAGTGTTGTCGGCTTCATTGTCGTTGTCACTGATATTACGGAGCGGAAGCGAGCGGAACGAGAACTTGCTTTCCGCGCGGATGTTCTTGATCGTGTGAGCGACGCAATTATCGTGACCGACCAGCGCGGGAATGTTAATTATGCCAGTGAGGCAGCGAGGCAGTTTTATCATGCAGACGATCTTGCTGGTCGCGAGTGGATGTTGGCGGATCGGCATCGCCAACTTTTAGCGGCTGCTGATTTTGATGATGACGTTCGCGTGATCCTGAGTGAAATGGGGGCCTGGCACGGCGAACATGAACTGACGTTTGAGGGTAGGCCTTATTGGTTGGAAATCACACTCAAGTCATTTCCGTCCCCGTCCAGTGGAAAGCGACTCTTGCTTACCGTGATCCGGGATGTTTCATCACGGCGGCTGAGCGAACAAGAAAATCGAAGGCATCGAGATCTGCTGGCGCACGTTGCAAGGTTAAGCACCATGGGGGCCTTGGTTGCGGGGATTGCCCACGAAGTGAAGCAACCGCTCTATGCGATTTCTAACTACAGCACTGCTGTTTCGGTTGCCTTAAAACGGATCGGAGAAACAGGAGGCGGAGTGAATGACCAACTAGCGGAGCTGAATGAGTTCAACGAGGGTGTCCAAGCATCCGCGCAAAAAGCGAACGAGATTATCCGCCGAATGCGAAATTTTGCGAAGCGTGGGATGGGAGAACGTGCCCCCGTGGACTTGAACCAAGTCGCCATCGACTCGGTCAATTTGCTTGCTTTTAAAGCACGCGATAGCCGCGTTGATGTGCAACTAAAACTTATGGAAGGGTTGCCCAGCGTTGTTGCCGATCGCATTGAGTGCGAGCAGGTTGTCGTTAATCTGCTGGGAAATGCCTACGAAGCTTTGGAGAGTATCGACGGTCCGAGGGTTGTCGTGATTCTTACTCGCTTCGATGGCACCTGGGTTGAACTGGAAGTGCGGGATAACGGTCCTGGAATTGAATCGGCCGACATGGGATGTTTGTTTGATCCGTTTTACACAACCAAGAAAGATGGCATGGGGATGGGGCTCGCAATCAGCGAGACGATCATTGCCGACCATGGAGGGCGATTGGTGGCCCGTAATGGTGAGGTTGGTACTGTTTTCTCGCTTTCAATGCAGCACGCGGGATCCAGTCGTTGAAAATATCGGTGCCGATTTGTGATTTGATGCAAGGTTGAGAGAGCGATGATGTTGATTCAAACGATTCGTGTGTTCGCTGCGGTGGTGGTCTGTTGCTTGGCTGCTGAACTGTTGGCTGCTGAACTGGTGGCTGCTGAACTGGCAGTCGCTCAACGTGCAAGAGCGATCGAGCAAATTCCGGGATTATCAAAGTTGCCCGATGCCAGTGACGAGTTGCAGCAGCGAATCGATCAGGGAGGAGGGAATCTCTGGCTGACGCAGAAGCATTACCGACTGACACGTTCACTGGAGATCGAACTGAGTCAGAGCGGCGCGATCGCAATTAATTCGCAGGTGGGCACCACGTTGATCATGGATGGGCCAGGCCCCGCAATACGGATTCGTGGAACCCACCAAGGGACCGCTTCCCCAAAATCGTTTCAGCCATCGACATGGAACGAGCGAATGCCGCTGGTGTCTGGCGTGGAAATTCTCGGCGCCCATGCCGAAGCCGATGGAATTGAGTTGGATCAGACGGTGGGTGCGATTATCGACAAAGTCTCCGTGCGGTGGTGTCGGCATGGCATCCGCTTGCATCGCCGAAATCGGAATGTGATCATTTCTCAATGCCATCTGTACGAAAATTCTGGCGTCGGCGTTTTCTTGGATGATGTTAATTTGCATCAAATCAACGTCGCGAACTCCCACATTTCTTACAACCGCGGCGGAGGGATTGTGGTCCGCGATGGAAATGTTCGTAACCTACAGGTCAGTGGTTGTGACATCGAAGGCAATATGCCTGCAAATGAGACGGAAACCACGACAGCGAATATCTTGATCGATGTCAGCGGATCCCCCGACGATGCAAAAAAATCGATCGCCGAGATCTCCATCACCGGTTGCACAATTCAGCATTCGGCAAACTACTCAGGCGACGAAGATCGCACGGTGGCGCCGGGTGGGGCCAATATCCGCTTGGCCGGGAAAGCGGTTTACCCCATCGACTCGGTTACCATTACCGGTAACGTCCTGAGTGATACGACAACCAACGTGGATATCCGCCACGCTCATGATGTCGCGATTCAGGCGAATGCGTTTTTCGCGCCGAAGCCAAGTCATCTGTCGGTAAAAGACAGTCAACGGGTCGTGGTGGTCGGGAATACTTTCAATCCTCGACAGTTCGTTCGTCCGGGGACCATTCGTTTTTCAAATTGTTCGGACTGCATCCTTTCCAGTTTTACCGTCCATCGTTTTGCCACCCGGGAGGGAGCCATCATTTTGGATGGTTGTAATGGTATGGTTCTGACAGGCCTTAATCTGACGGATTGTGATTCCGGTTTGGTGATTCGTAATTCGAGCGATTGCAGCGTCACCGGGTGCCGCGTCGCCCGAACGACCGAGGGATCGCACGATGTCTTCATTGACGAATCGAGTCGGAATATTCAGTTGCTTGGGAATGTGTTCTCTGGGACTCGTTCGATCGCACCGCAAGCGACGACTGGCTCGTTGGAGACCGATTGAGTTTCGTCTGTTTTCGGCGACTTTCGCCATTCACATATTCCCGCCCCCGAAACCTCCGCCGGTACCAAATCCGGGATTGAGTGTCGGTTCGATATCGTCTTTGTTCGCCGGTTCGATCGCCCGTTTGTCTTTCTCCGAAGCGATTAAACTTTGTAGCAAGGGCATGACCACGCTTCGATAGATGGCTTGAGCAAATGGATACTTTTTCATTTGTTCGAACGTGCTATAGAGCGTCTCGCCTTCGCCCGCCCCCATTGGAACCGTGGTTTTGCGGCCCGCCGAATCAACAAGGATCGACTGGTATTCCCACTGGCCATCTTTGCCAGGTTCACGAATGACGTCATCAAGCTGCGCCGTGTCGAAATCAAATGCTCCTTCGGCAGCCTGCTTGTCGGCCGCGTAGGTTTCAGTATCCAATCCAATTGTCTCGGCAACCGTGGTTGTTACTTGCTGAACCGATTCAGTGCTCGCGATCGATTCCAACCGCTGCAGGTTTTTCTCCAGCTCACTGAGCTTTTCTTCATCATTTAGACGGTTCGTTTGGTCGATTTGTGTTTCAATCGAGTTCTTGATTTGTTCAGCAGGAACGCTTTGCAGATCGGCGGGACGCGGCGTGGAGGGCAACGGCCTTGGTTCTTGAGTTCCGCTGACTTGTGATTTACTGCCTGAAGCGGTCGGAACATCACCAGCCAATTGGTTCTTGGCAGGTTCGGGCAGGTAAATAAAGAGCAGCGTAAGCCCAAGCAGCATATGGGCGACAACGGAGACTGTAATCGCATACCGACGCCAAGCACTCCGCTTTGAAGTGCTGGTCGTTGTTTTCGGCTTTGCTTCAGAAGTGTTCAAGCGGAGGTCGAGTGTTCGGATTTAGGGGCCGCTCTTGGCGTCGAACGCGTATCCTTCGTCGCGATTCGAGGTGCTTGCCTCCAAACTCAGGAGGTGTTGCTAATGAGCATGTCACGTCAGCGTAAGTCCCATGATAACGCATTGCAGTCGGGATGATTCCTGAGACTCGGATCTGACGACTGCTCGGGTCAACGGGAGTCTTGGGGGTTGATTGTTTTCACTGTCATGAACCCCGCGGATCAACATGGGTTTTGGTGATCGGATAAACTACCGCGTTTGTTCGTGTTTTGGTCAGTAGGGTGGCAGTCATGATGATATTCCGTGTGATTTTGCTTGCGATGGTCTCCAATCTGGTTTCTGTCAGTGTTTCGGAAGCAGACCGACCGAATATTCTTTTTGCCATCGCGGATGATTGGTCCTACGGCCACGCCGGTGCCTACGGCTGCCGGTGGGTTGAGACCCCAAGTTTCGATCGAATCGCCAAAGAGGGGATTCTGTTTCGCAACGCCTACACTCCGAACGCGAAGTGTGCGCCGTCTCGTGCCACGATTCTAACCGGCCGTTATTCATGGCAACTCGAGGAGGCGGGAAACCATATGTGTATATTTCCGCCAAAGTTTGGTGGATTCGTTGAACGCTTGTCAGCGGATGGATACTTCGCCGGCTACACCGGCAAGGGATGGGGGCCGGGAATCGCCAATGATTCGGAAGGTGTTCAGCGGGCGATCACGGGGAAGGCCTATCGTTCAAAATCTGCCAAGCCGCCGGCAAGTGGGATTAGTCGCAATGATTACTCTGCCAACTTTGCGGATTTCTTAGCCGACGTTCCCGATCGTCAACCGTGGGTTTTCTGGTATGGAACGACTGAGCCACACCGTGGTTATGAGTTTCAGTCGGGGCAGCGATTGGGGAAGAAAATCAGCGACATTGATCGTGTGCCAGGTTACTGGCCGGATACTGAAACCACGCGTCACGACATGCTCGACTACGCGATTGAAGTGGAGCATTATGATCGTCATCTGGGCGAGATTTTGCAGGCGATTGAGGCGGCCGGCCAGCTCGACAATACGCTGGTGGTCGCCACCTCGGATCACGGGATGCCGTTCCCGCGAGTCAAAGGGCAAGCGTACGCTGATTCGAATCATATCCCGTTGGCGATTCGCTGGCCGTTGGGCATCGCCGGGGCAAATCGTGTGGTCGAAGATTTTGTTGACTTCGCCGATCTTGCACCCACCTTCCTACAAGCAGCGAAGGTCGAAACCCTCGGGCCAATCATGCAGCCGGTCAGTGGAAAGAGTCTGTTCGATATTTTTTCAGTTGATCGCTCAGGTGTCGTCAATCCGGCACGTGATCATGTCTTGGTCGGGAAGGAAAGGCATGATATCGGTCGCCCGAATGCAGGCGGATATCCCATTCGTGGGATTCGAATTGGTGATTGGTTGTATCTGAAGAATTACAAGGTGGACCGTTGGCCAGCCGGTAACCCGGAAACAGGTTATTTGAACTGTGATGGGAGTCCCATCAAGACATTGATCCTCCAAGAGCGGCGTGAAAGTCAGTCGAATGGCGGGCAGTCGAATGCATTCTGGGACCTGTGTTTTGGAAAGCGACCGCTCGAAGAACTTTACAACGTGGTGGAAGATCCTGACTGTGTGAAGAATTTGGCCATGCTGCCGAAGCATGAATCAATCAAAGCAAAGTTCCATGCTCAAATGGTTTCAGAATTGAAGGCACAAGGGGATCCGCGTATGAATGGACGGGGGGATATGTTTGACGCCTATCCCTATTCGAGCCCCGCCACCGATCGTTTTTACGAGCGTTATGTGGGTGGTGAGAAAATACGGGCTGGCTGGGTCAGTCCCAGCGATTTTGAGAACTGAACGAGCAGGCGCAGTGAGGCGTTGGGAGTCAGTGTTGCCAGGAGTCAGTGTTGCCAGGAGTCAGTGTTGCCGGGAGTCTGTGTTACCAGGAGTCAGTGTTGCTGTTCTATTTCCGGGACCTGTTTCCACACGGGAGGCACCGCTTTGGCTTCCTGGCCGTAGGTCTGGGAAACGACCAGCCCACTCGCTTGGGACATGTAGAAGATTCTCCCATTGGAGACGACGGCTCCCAGGCACTCACGTGAATCGATTGCTGGGCCAGTTGAAACGAGTTTTCCATCATTTGACAGATCGATCATGTCCATGTTTGCACCCAATACATAGGGTTCCGAGAGTGTAAAACGGCAGCAGGCATAGTTGTGGCCGATGCTGCTGGTAACCTTGCCCGTCGAGCGATCAAAGACGTTTCCTTTCCCGCGAAGGGCGTTGGAGAAAACGAACTGTTCGCCCACAGTGACGACGTTCAAGGCGGACGTGACTGGATCAGATTTCCAGAATAAAGATCCATCGTTTGCATTCAGGCACCAGACGAACCGATCATCGGTTCCCTCCTGAGCCCGATTGAACCCACCGATGTAAAGACGCCCGTCACGGCCACTCAGGGTGCATTTGGAGGTGACGTAGTAATCGGTTGTTGACCAAATGACATCACCGTTGGCGGGGTCCAGGCAAGCAGTTAGTCCGTTGTTTTCGGCTGGCAATCCCCGTCGTCGTCGCAATTGTTCCGCATACCCGAAGAAAACCGAGTAGTACAACTTGCCATCGAGCAGGCAGATGCCGCAGTCATTTCCGCCTCGACCAAAGGTGGAGAAATCTTTTTCCCAGACGACTTTTCCGGTGTTGAGATCCCAAGCCCAAATCCTGGGATGGTGGTCTTTGGGGTAAAACGGGTTGTCATTACTGTAGATCCAACTCATCACTTCACGGTCGCCCTGTTGCACGGGTTTGCCTCGGAAAGTGAATGGTTTTTCGGTGCCCTGAGCAGCATAGCTGCCTGATCCAGATGCATAGATGGCAACATTGCCATTAACCACCGGTGGAAATTGCCGACTCCAACTAGGCGATCCGGTGAACGGCGTTTCCCACAGCAAATCTCCCGTCTCTGCATCCAGGCAGCGCATCATCGAACGTTTGATTCCCGCTTGCGGAACGAGCAGTTTGCCATCGACATAAAGCGGCGATGTGAATGACAGATAGACGTCGGGCCAGTAGCGTCTCCACAATAATCTGCCGGTGTCTTGTTCGGCTGCGATGATTTGGCCTTCGGCAGTATGCATGTAAATGCGTCCGCCGCCACATACTGGTAAATGTTTGACCGTTCCCTCCAAGCGTCGAGCCCAACGCATCCGCAACGGTGGCGCTAAGCCTTGATCATTCGCGTTCGTGCCACCGAAGTCGCCGTAGTTGGTGTACCAGTTGAAATCTTCACTTGCGTACGGGCCGCTGCGGGGACTGCGGATGTTGGTCAAGGAAAGTTGCGTAGTTGGATAGGCGGTCGTTTTTCCAGCACCAAATATGTAGAGGTATCCATCCTCGCAACCAACGTAGATCTGTTGGTTCGCAATCGCGGGCGGTGCGGTGATCGGCGCACCAAAGGCGGTGTCGAGTGATCGAACGGAACGGTTAGTCGTTGATGTTTCACCATTCGGTTCACCGTCGATGGGAACGATGTGTAGTTTCCCGTGGAGGTCACCGTAGACAACATGTTTTTGGGTGATCACAGGAGGGCAAATCGATGCTGCCTCGCAGAGTACTTCAGCGGGTTGATCCGAATCGGTGGCGTTGGTTTGATGCCGCATTAAGCCACGCCCTTGTTCTGGTCGAACGCGGTAGACGTCGTCGTCACGGACGGCTACGGACGCAAAACTGAGCAAGCCGTCCTGGTCAATCGATGTTTCTGTGCCAGGAACGACCGAGGTTTGGACCGCTGATTTTGTCCCGTCATTCTGGAGCCACAGCATTTCGACTCGTCCCGCATTGTCACGCCGATGCCACTGTACGTAAACGCGGCCACGCTGGTCAGCGCTTTGGCCAAATGTTGCTGGGAATTCCTTTCCTAAATAGGCCGGGATTTCTGCGACCGCGGCGAGTTTGGGTGCCTGCCCGGTATCTTCCAAAAATACGGTGCGGCCACCTGCCGGCATCACAATCGTCTGATCGACCAAGCAGATGTCTCTTGAACAGACGAAATGGTCCTTCCACGTGACACGGTCACCTCGAAACGCCAGCCAATCTGATCCGTTCCAGCGATCTCCGGGAAACTTGATGACTTCACGAACAAAATCCCAGTGCCAAACTTCTTCACCATCGGGCATCAAGGCGTGGACCTGTGCTCCTAATGTGGCAACATAAACACGTTCTTGGCCAGCCACCGGGGAAGCAAAGATTGGTTCCCCGAAATTCAATTGCCGGACAACTGCACCGGAGCCGCAGTCGAGCACGTAATAGTCACCCATCATCGTCGCGACATGTAGGTAGCGACCAAACAACGCTGGCGCTGCCACGTTGTTGCAATTGCCGGTTGCCCCTCGTGTTTGAAACTGCCACTTGATTTGATGCGTCGAGCAGTCGATGGCGGTCACCAATCCCGCTCCATCGATCACAAACACATTCCCCTCGCCGACGATCGGAGCTGCGTAGATTGCATCAGAAAGTTGGATTGCTGCTTTGAGTCCAAGCTCACTTGGCAGTCGGACATGCGGCGCGTTTCCGCTTCGTAGAGCATCCCCCTGCAATTGGGGCCAATCGGCCGCGGATATCGAAATGGCGGCGGTGAACAGGTAAATCAAACACGCGATGGCACGCATTGCGAACGCTCCATTCTTGGCGGATTCTAACGGTGAGTGCCCGAGACCGTCATATCTTAACCTGCTCAAACCCGACCCGTTGACTCGCAGGCCACGGTTCTGAGTTGAATTTCAGTGAGTGCTGGCGTTGCTCTTGTTGGCTCCGTTGGGCCGCTTGCCCCGACTCGCTATCGACCCGACTCGCTATCGACCCGACTCGCTATCGACCCGACTCGTTATCGAATTGGTCGCGGTGGATTCAGCCGATTAATGTCGCACTGATCTGGTACCAGCACTGATCTGGATTTGCACTGCGTTTGTTTCGGCGTGGAGATCACTCGAAACGGTATCCCACGCCATAGACGGTTTGGATGATCTTGGGCTGTTTTGGATCGTGTTCGATTCGTTTTCTGAGTTGGCTGACCGTTTGGTCGAGGGTGCGGCTGTTGGGGATATGGTGTTCGTTCCAGGCCACTCGAAACAGTTCCTCACGCGAGACGACTTCGCCCTGGTGGTGTGCCAGTAGTTGCAAGATTCGTATTTCGCGGGCAGTCAATTCAAACGTCTCTTCGCCCCGCGCGGCCCGCAAGGCTCGCGGCATGACATGCAGGTCATGCATTTGAAAGTCATCTTCAGCGAGCGAGATTTTATTGTCGTTCGTTTCTTCCGGGGGAAGGCACCGCCGCATGACGGCTCGAATGCGGGCGATCACTTCCTTGGTGCCAAATGGTTTGACGATATAGTCGTCGCCGCCTAGTTCCAGTCCGACGACTTTATCGATTTCTTCCGCTTTGGCGGTGATGAATAGAATCGGCATCCGCGGACTGACTTGGCGGAAATGTCGACACAAATCGAATCCGCTCAGGCCTGGCATCATCACATCCAAGCAGGCTAAGTCTGGGATGCGTGAATCGAAAAGGGATTTTGCCTGCAAACCGTCTGCTGCCTCGGTAACCTGATGGCCCTCTTTGCGTAAGAGTTCCGCCAACGCTGCCCGCGTATGTGGGTTATCTTCAGCGACCAAAATATTCATGCTCATTGTTGTGATGCTGCCTCAGATGGTGGTGTCACCTTCGTGGGGAAGATTTCGATTTGCAGACGAAAGCAGGCTCCGGGATGGGCCTCGTCTTGGACTAGCTCAAGATCGCCACCGTGTCGCCTGGCCAATTGTCGGGCGAGGGTTAAGCCGATTCCCGTTCCACTCGGTGCCTGGATCGAATCGTCCAGTCGCATGAAGGGTCGAAAGACGCGTTTGCGAGCATGCCAGGGGATGCCTGGACCCTTGTCAGCGACATCGATTATCAGTTGGTCATTGTTGATTTTAGAGCGGACCGTAACGCTACCTCCGCAGGCAGCATATTTCTCGACATTGCTGAGAAGGTTGACCAGAATTAATTCCAGAATGTCTGAGTCGATTCCAATCGTTTGGGACGCTTCAGCTTGCCGATTGACCTGCAAACCCGCCTTTTCAAAACTGGGCATGAATTGTGTGAGCGTATGGTTGATCACGTCGTCTGCGCTGACCGCTGAAATTCGTGGCTCACGCCGTTTGTTTGGATCGCGAATCATTTCCAGCACACCCGAAACCAAGCGGCTGAGTCGTCGAGTCTCGGTATCGATGACTTTCAATCTTCGGCCGACAGATTCCTTGGTTTCGCCGTCTGGGAAAGTTTGTAAATCACCTTCGGCTAACTCGGCATATAAACGAATATTGGTTAGTGGTGTTCGTAACTCGTGAGAGACCTGCGATGCGAAACTGACTCGTTGGCGGGCAGAACGCATTTGTCGCTGCACATTCGTCAACACATAGATACCAAGGCTCAGCAAGATCAAACCGGTTCCCACAATCGGGGCGACCAGAAAAACAGTCGGTGATGGCCCTGCCAGGGCATCGCGGTGGTGGTATTCCAATTGCCAATTTGCCAAAGGTGGAGCGAGGTTCAACTTGGCAAGCGGTTGGTTGAGGCGAGTTCCATCTTCTCCCCAGCGATAGACGATTCGGTTGGCTTCATCCGTCAGTGCGGTAAATCCCGACAGGGTCGCTGCGCTTGCTTGTTGCTGCGAGGAAGACGAGGCTTCAAGTTGTGTAACGGGTGTCGCATTGGAGAGTTCGCCGGAACGCTCGTCGACCGTTGTGACTGCGACGGTATCGGGCAGTTGGGTGGTGAGATCGGCAATCCAGCGAGCACGCTCGAGCAGGATTCCGATGATCGAGCCTTCGCTGTGCTGCATCCAGTAAATCAACTGAACGCCTTCGTCCATGTACCAGACCTGCCATTTTCCCTCGCCGATGATTCCTTGCTTGCCAATTGGAACTTGCTTGCCAATTGGAACTTGCTCGCCAATTGGAACTTGCTCGCCAATTGGAACTTGCTCGCCAATTGGAACTTGATCATTGAACTGTGATAGAGAGGGTATCGGTGATCGGGAGCGTGTCGACGTCTTGCCGGTTGCGACTCGTTTGGTCGGTGCCGCGGCTTTCGTTTGTGCTGAGTAGGCACCTAAGTCAGGCCGGCTGCGAATGATCGCTGGCAAGGTAGCGAAGAGGGCGACCTTCTCTGATTGTTCTGGTTGTGGTTTCAGCGGGTAAAGTAAAGCGCCGTTTTGGTTGACAAAGATGCTGCTGCGAACGATCGGGTTTTCGAGGTCGAGCTGCCGCAGCGAGTCGAGGGTCACCAAGGGGACGTCCAGTTGGGATCGTAGCGTGCGCTCGTAAGTGTCAATCACCTCTGAAAGCGAACGATCGATTTCCCCAAGCCGCGAACGAAAAAAAAGCGACAACTGTTCCCGAGCCTGTCGCTGCTGTTGTTGGTAGGTCGACGCGGAGAGCCACCCCAGCAGAACTAAGGGAGCTGCGACGAGCAGCAACAATGCGAACAGGAGTCTTTTAGGCATCGTCGAATGTTGGCGGACGTGTCGCAGGGACCAGTGTGTCGCAGGGACCAGTG
>JARGNK010000110.1:23789-26207 GCA_029213145.1 Rubripirellula sp.
AATGCGTGCGAGTTACTCACATGTTGAAGTGAGCTTGGTAGGAAAATTGGAAAATTGCTTGAGAAAGGGATGCCAAAACGTGGGCCGTTTTGGCATCCCGGTTCACTCACGATTCAATCATTGATCGCTACTGATTTCCTCCGCGGTGTGATTGCTTTTGCATTGCCCGTCTTTGTTTTCAGCATCGGGCGTGATGCTTTGATGTGCTGGAACGGGCGAAGTCCCTATTGATTATTGCTTTGGGGTGGACTCGGTTGGACCTGCTGAGATTGGATTTGGTTTTGTTGGGCTCGCATGATCTTTCGTCCACGATTCCAATCCTTGCCTTCCACGTAGTCGGCCTGAGTGTAGTTGAGGTTGATATTGAGTTCTAATTCCGGGATCACTTCAGTGACTTGCTGTTCCACGCAAATCGCTTGGATCGATCGCAATTCAATGACATTTTGATTCAGCAGTTTTTTTGCCGCATCGACTTCGCCTGCATCACGCAAGGCCGTGGCCTGGATATTTCGTTCGTTGGCGATTTGAACGGCACAGTAGGCTTGGGTTTGAACATCCAGATCTCGTTGCACGATCGCAATGGATTCATTGAATCGCACTTCGATGTCGCTGCTTACTTTGTCTTTTGTTTCGGTGATTAAGTTTTGGTATTCGACCTCGACATTCACAAGCGACATAGAGTCACCGGATTCGTTCGCGTCGACTTCCACTTCGAGTACAAAGTAACGTTGTTGATTGGCGTAAAGTTGAGCTAGTGGAATGTGGATTTGTTGACCGGTGATGTCGGCTCTGGTGCCGAGCACACGGACGGGGCGAACACCGGGTCCCACCCGGGCGTGAATTTTAAAGTCACCCGCGACGACACTCATCAAATCATTGAATTCGTTGTTGAATACCGCGATCAGGTTCTCGGCGTCCTCGACGAAAATGTGGTTGCCACTACCTGCTGCCGCCAAACTGCTCATCAGATCTTCGTTGTAGCCGAGTCCCAGACCAAGCGTACTGACACTGATGCCCTCCTTTACCAAGGTTCTTCCCAATCGTTCCAAGTCACGTGGGGTGCTTGGTCCAACATTGGCCAGTCCGTCTGACAACAGAATCACACGGTTCACGGAATCCTTGTCGATGAATTTACGAACTTCCGCTGCACCCTTGCTGACTCCCGCGAACAGTGCGGTATTGCCGCTAGCTTTAACCGAACGGATCTGTTGGATGATTTGTTGACGATCGGTTGCCTTGGTTGCAGGGACAAGGACTTGGACCGACGAGTTGTACAGGATGACGGAGACAACGTCGTTGTCTCGCAGTCGCTTGACGGCTGCGATGGCTGCCTCGCGGGCTTGGCCAATTTTTGTTCCGTTCATCGAACCGCTGGTGTCGATCACGATTGCGACGTTGACGGGGGGGCGGGTCTCGGGCTGCGGCAAATCAAAGCCGGTTAAAGAAATACGGACATAATTCGTCTGCTTGGATCCGGCTAGCATCGTCGGATTGACGACCCCTACTTGGAGCGAGACTTGGCTTGCAGCGGACAGGGATGGGTTTGCAATACCACCGAGGGTCAGCAGGCCAATGCAGGTAGCTGTCATCAAGGATGAACGGAACATCACAGTCTCCTTTCACGAAACGCAGTTGTTTTGAATCGAACACTGCTCATTGCACTCGTTTTCGCGTTTTCAATGGTCGGATTGGATTCAGAACAATGTAAAAGCATTGTAAGCAGCCGTTTGCATCGTTGGTTGAAGGATTACTAAGTGAATTGCAGGGAGGAAAAAAGGTTGGGAAGCGATTGACGCTGGTTTCGCGTTCTCGTTTGCCAGCGAGTCCCGTCCTGCCAGCGAGTCCCGTCCTGCCTAAGGGCCTCATTCTGCCCGCGAGCGTCATTCTGCCCGCGAGTTTGGGCATGCCAGCTAGCTCGGGAAGGGTTACACTTGAGCTTATGAAACAAATTGTGACTGTCGTTCGACCCCACTTGGCCGAGGAGGTGCTAACATCGCTGCGTCGCGCGCCGATTGAGGCTTTGAGTGTGACGGAGATCAAAGGTTTCGGGCGTCAGAAAAGCTACCTGGACGAGTACCAGGAAACGGAATACTCCACCGCATTCATTCCCAAGGTGGAGATCACTCTCTACGTGGACGATTCTCGTTGCGAAGAAATTCTGGAGAAAATCGTGAGCGTCGCTCGGAGTGGTCGGATCGGTGACGGCAAGATTTTTGTCTTGCCGGTGGCTGAATATTTGTAACAGGCAACCTCATTCCAGAGCAGCTCGGTAATCCCCGCGGAAATCGTGTGCCCGAGCAGCGTGCTCAGCAAAATTCTCGTCTCGGCAAACGATTGGCGTCGTCGGATAGACTGGGCTCGTCGTTGACTGATGAACGAATCTCCTTGCGATTGATAGTGATCACCGAATGGATTGGC
>JARGNK010000326.1 GCA_029213145.1 Rubripirellula sp.
TATTGACGCAACAAAACGACCAGATATCGGCACTTCTTGAGTCCCTGCTCGACGATCCGCAGATTCGTCTAGACGCCATTCGTGGTTATGCATCGATCGAGAATGCTGCGGCCCCTCAAATTCTGTTGGAGCGTTACAAAAAATGGCCCCCCCCCTCGCGTCGTGCCGTCATCGAAACACTGGCGACGCGTAAGCGATACGCGGAGTCGCTGCTGAAAGCGATCGAGGTGGGTGCCGTCGAGCGTTCAGCGATCACCGCGCACGTTGCCAGATCGTTGAATTTGTTGCTGGGGGAATCGTTTGTCAGAGTTTTCGGTGAAGTGAGAGACCTTTCAGCCGACCGCACCAAGCTGCTGGCGAAATACAAGTCAATTTGCACTCCTGAAGCGATTGCTGACGGGGATGCCGCAAGAGGTCGTGCGGTTTTTGAGAAAACCTGTGCCTCTTGCCACCTGCTCTATGGAACGGGCGGAAAAATTGGACCAGATCTGACAGGCTCAAATCGCGCGAACCTGGATTACATCCTGCTCAATAGCGTCGACCCGAGTTATGACGTTCCGGATGGCTACAAGATGGTTTTGATTCAAACCGTGGATGGTCGCCTCTTGAATGGGGTGATCGCGGAAGAAGATGCCACCCGTGTTGTCCTGAAAACGGTCGAGCAACCAGAAGTTGTGATCGCAAAAGACGATATTGAAGCACGCAAGGTCTCGACCAAATCAATGATGCCTGATGGCCAGCTTGATCAAATGAAACCGCAAGAAATCATCGACCTGATCAAATACCTACGAACCACCGAGCAAGTGGAGTTGCAGAAATGAATCGCACCAACCAAACCAGCTTGCTACGTGCCGCAACGAATCTTGATTCGATTGTCTCGCGGGGTTTGATCATCATCTTGATCGCTGCGGGGTGTCTAGTGACACCCTCAATCTGTGAAGCCGAAAACCCACCGACGAAACCTCGCAATGAACTTCCCAAAAAACAGCATCGCACCAGCGATGCGCCGTTTCTGAAGCCGCTGGAAGCGGTTGAAAAGATGGCGATCCCAGAGGGGTTCGAGGTTTCCATTTTTGCCTCGGAACCCGATATCGCTGAACCCATTGGATTTTGTTTTGATGATCGAGGCCGAATTTGGGTTGCCGAGAATTTCAATTACCGCACGCGACGTAATCATACAGACGAGCCGGTAAGTCGAATTCAGATCTTGGAAGATACCGATGGAGATGGAGTCTTTGACAAGAAAAAGACATTCACTGATACGCTTACCTTCACCTCGGGATTAGCACCAGGATTCGGCGGTGTGTTCGTTGGCTCGCCACCTAATTTGACTTTTATCCCTGATGCTGATGGGGATGATGTTCCCGATGGACCGCCGCAGATATTGCTGGATGGCTGGGGAATCAATGATCGCCACGAAACCTTGAATAGCTTTATCTGGGGGCCGGATGGCTGGCTATATGGTTGCCACGGCGTCTTCACTCAATCGCGTGTTGGCAAGCCGGGTGATGCAGACGAAAGTCGACAATTTATCGATGGCGGAATTTGGCGTTATCACCCAACTCGCAAGGTATTCGAAGTATTTGCACGCGGCCTTTCGAATCCGTGGGGCTTTGATTTCAACGACCACGGCCAAGGGTTTGCAACTTGTTGTGTGATCCCACACTTGTTTCACGTCGTTCAGGGCGGTGTGTACACGAAGCAAAGTCGTCCCCATGTGAACCCGCACATTTACGACGATATCAAAACGATCCGTGATCATACGCACCTTTCTGCTCACGGTGGAGCGCGGGTCTATCTCGCCGATGCGTTCCCACCGGAGTATCGCAACCGTCTGTTCATGTGCAACATCCATGAGCATGCAGTGCTAACCGATATCCTCGAGCCGAATGGCTCCAGTTTTATCGGACGGCACGGTGACGATTTCATGCCAACCAACGACCTCGCCTGGGTTGGATTCAGTGTCGAAACCGGTCCCGAAGGTGGGGTTTATATCCTCGATTGGCACGATACGGACGTTTGCGGAAACACGATCAACTTTCCCAACAGCGGCAGGATTTATCGAATCATGCCTGAGGGAGCGAAACCAATTGCGCGGCCGAACCTGCGCAGTTTGTCCGATCTCGAATTGGTTGACCTGCAATTGCACAACAATGATTGGTATGTGCGACAAGCAAGATTATTACTTCACTCGCGGTCGCACGCCGGCAAGCTTGATCAGGCTGCGGTCCATTCAAAACTCAATGCCATGTTGGCATCGGACGAATTAACGACACCGAAACGCCTTCGGGCGCTCTGGTCCCTTTACGTCACCAATGGCCTCGACCAGAGTCGACTCAATCAGCTACTGACAGATCGAGACGCGTACATCCGTGCTTGGTGTGTTCAGTTTCTTTGCGATGAAAGCTCGATCAATTCGTTTCAGGTTGCCGCCAAAGCGAAGCAACCAGTGGTCACTCGTCAGACACTTGAGCAGTTCATCAAACTGGCAACCGAAGACGAGTCCCCGATTGTGAGATTATATCTTGCTTCGGCGGTCGGTCGTCTTCCCTTCGCCGACCGCTGGCCGATTTTGCAGGGACTCGCATCGCATGCGGAGGACATCGACGACAACAACCTGCCACGCATGGCATGGTTTGGTCTCGAGCCGATGGTCCCAGATCATCCAGAGGAAGCACTTGCACTTGCGGTGCAAGGACAGATGCCGCGTCTGCAAGAATTCGTCGCCCGCCGAATGTTAAGTGGCGATCAGGTTGTTAATCTTGAACCAAGCAAAAAGAACCGGCCGAAAGCTGAATGGCAAACGTTGGTTCAAAAGGTTGCGCCTGGATTTAAAGTTCGCAACGTCGGCGAAGGTGGTGTTGTCCACCATCGAACATTTCGTAACGCTGCTGCCGTGCAAACGCACCCTCTCGATCGAAAGACTCCTAGCAGTCTGGTTCGGATGTTAGAGGTTCCAGCCGGCAAGCAGACCATGCTGAAATTACGAGTTAGCCACCATCCGCACGGTGACTGGCAACTGCGCGTCGTCGCCGCTGGCGAAGTTCTTGCCAATCAAGCCGTCGGCTCCAAGACCGTGGCGAAAGATGAGTGGCTGAACGTTGATGTTGACCTCTCCCGGTTTGCCGGTCAGAAAATCCAATTGTCGATTGAAAACCATCCGACCCAATGGCACTGCGAATGGGCCTATTGGAATCGAGTCGAAATCATCAGCGAGTGAGCGAAAGCTTA
>JARGNK010000111.1 GCA_029213145.1 Rubripirellula sp.
TTTGCATCTGCCCCAGTCAACTCACTCTCCATCAGCGGCAGCGTCAAGGCGATCCCCGTCCCCTCAAGAAATCGACGACGGGTGAAGTGTGTCCGCTGATTCATGATCCCGACCTCAATAAACTTGTCAGTTGTTTTCCGAAGCTTTAAGCATACGGACCACTTTAGCTAGTGGACAGCAATTTGGCGGGTAAGCTCCGTGTTTCTGTTCGGAATCCCAACATCCGGGAGGGCCCGCCAAGCCCAATGCATCACCGCTGTTTTTTCCTAAAACTGTGACAGTTTTTTTTTTTCCAATGGAGGCGGATAGTCGTTCGCATGGACAATTCACACCCACTATTTGAAGCCACCTAAATCGGTAAAGCTCTTGACGACAACGATTCCGACAAACCGTCATTGAATGCCGACGTCGAGAGGACAGTTCTCCAAAGTAGCTATCGAGATCGATGTGATTGTTTTTCGCCACATTTCAACCCCAGTAAGTCACTTTCAATGTCGCGAAATCACAACGTGTTAAAATCAACAATCAAGCACCATACAAAGAGACCAAGTATCGATGAACATCCTCTGGGGATCACTCACTGCGACGATTGGCTTATTGATGCTGGTCGCAGGAACAGCAAAAAGCGAATTCATCCTGTATCGTTTGATGGTGGCGCGTTCGAGGCTCCTTTGGGGTGAAGGCGACGCCGTTCATCGCTTCTATCAGGTCAGCGGTCTGATCGTGCTGTTCCTTGGCGTACTGTGGGCGACCGGACTGATCTGGACCGATTAAGAAGGTTGCCTTGCCGCCTATCGCAACGTGTCTGTCCACCATTGACTGAAACACCTGGCTCTCGCTTCTACATAAACGCGTGTGGGCGCATTGCCGGAGGGACTTTCCTGTTCTTCGAGTGACCGGGCGATTCGCCCCCCCCTGAAAACACTCGTCTCGGCAAAAACGCCAAATGCCTTGCATGCTTGATGGCCAGGCTGCAACCCGTGTCCGGCGTAACTCAATAGAGCGTCAGCGATCAAGACGATGAACATTCACTACGCGTCATTGTTCGTTGCGCGCTCTGGCCCCTTGCACGCTCCGGAAGTTTTTACTGAATAACTCTCGAATCTTCACGAGCACGCGAATCTGCATGATTCGTCACTGCGACAGAACCCTGAATACCAAGCCTCCACGCTGAATGAGCTTAGACATGTTTTTCAGACGGGAAGAACCGAATTGGAAAAACAAGAATAGTGCTGGGCATTGCTAGCTCAGAAAACGCATTAGTGGTGTGGCGACCTGCAACAGACGCCAAGACAAAACCGTGCAAATCGAGGGAGCAAGATGAAAACTCATAGGAGAACTCTTTTGGTGGTGATGGCCGTCTGCGGACTGTCCTCTTCGCCTTTGAGCGGCCAAGAACCATCACCACCCAAGAGAGACACATCACACATCCTGGCAATGATGGAAAACTGGTTCACGGAAGGTCAAGTTCCTGAGGTTGCCAAGGTAGACCGCGATACTGTTTATGGCATGGTTTCCGGCCTGGCCTTGCTGATGGATGTTTACTATCCCCAAACGCCGAATGGTTACGGTATCGTCCAAATTTCGGGGAGTGGATTCACCCGACAACTTCGCTACGACGCGCGGCAACTGAAACACAGTCCTCACGTTCCAAACGAAGCGCGACCCCTACTGGCAGCGGGCTACGCAGTTTTTGCGCTCAATCACCGGGCGGCACCGCGGTTTCAGTATCCCGATCAAGTCGCGGATGTACAGCGAGCAGTTCGGTTCATACGCCACGAGGCTGATCGCTACGGGATCGATCGTGAAAAAATCGGGGCGATTGGCGGATCGTCAGGGGGCCACCTCGTCAGCATGCTTGGCGTTCTGAATGGCGATGAAAACCGAATGGATGAAGACCCAATCAACCAAGAAAGCGGCAAGGTCCAGTGTGTGATTGCCGTTGAAGCGCCAAGTGACTTTATAGAATGGGATGGTGCCGAACATTTCCTAGGTGTTCGATACAAAGAAAGAACACAACCCAATACGATTGAAAACAGATTAGCGTTGGAAGCTTCTCCGACAACTCATGTCTCTCCCGACGACGCCCCGATTTTGTTGGTCCATGGTGATGCGGATACAGATGTCCCGTTCCGCCTCTCCGAACTTTTCTTTAAGCGGCTTACAGATGCTTCGGTCAGCAGCCGGTTCATTCGAGTCCCCGGCGGACAGCATGCGTTTCAATTCTTCGATAAGCGGCCGAAAGACTTGGATGACATCTATGTCAAATGGTTTAATCAGCACTTACGAGGTATCGCTTCGGAAAATTCTCAGGACTGAATTGAACGATAAACGATTTGCTCGAACTCAGGGGCAGACTTACCATTGGGCACTGCCTCTTCAATTTCTTTGAAGAGACTTCGTATCGATGGGCATCGCATGAATGCCCAAAATGCAAGTTAACCAACGCAGTATTTACCGCATCTGCTAAGTATTTACCGCACTCCATCCTCCCGTAAAAGCAAACTGAACGCTGGCTGAACGACGAAGCTGCATTTGTTTCTTGAGCTACCAAATCCTTGACGCGCTGGTAATAAGCGGTGCCAGATAAAGAGCCATCTTACGCAGGGCCTTCACACGGGAGACACCGCATGCTGTTGCGGAAAGACGGCCGAACCCGCGTCAGTTGGCCACTCTGTGAATCAAGTAAAACCTTCGAAACAGAGACGCTGTGCTGCTGAGAAGGTCCAAATCCGCCGCTCACGACGGCGATTAAGCCGCAATGGCCCCAGACTCGCACGAACTGCATTCTCGGTTGCTTCCCAACGGAGGGTTTCATTTGAAGTTCATGCGTGGGAGCACACTCAGCCATAACACTCAGCAGAACACACATGCGCAACGCCAGGCAGGGCACTCAGGGGAGCGAATAAAGCTAGTGATTCAACGAGTGGCCATTGAGCAGGGCAAGGGGACGCTAAGCCCCCCTGAATCACCAAAAACTCATCGTTGAACGCAGAACGGATCGGCAGCTGCGAGACTCGCAACTGGCGCTGACACAACTAGAATTCCAGCATTAATCGGGTTTTTGATTGCCTCAATACTTTGCCCCGAATCCAATCAATTGCAGAAAGCGATCGGTCATGAGTTCCCGCTCCATTATCGGCTTCAAGAAACGACCACGACGAAAACATCGAGACTTGCGATTAAGCTTTCGCAGGCGGCTTGAACAACTGGAGCATCGACTCCTGTTGACCGCCTGCCCCGGCGGCGCGGAACCCATCGCCGGTGACTACAACCTTACGGAGACAGCTTTACCGCTAGAAATCAGCGCACCAATCTGCTTCGAGGGATCCATCAATATTGATGTCGATCAGCCAATCACGATCAATGCGGAGGTCATTAGCACAACGGGATCCGTTAGTCTCACAAGTACCCAATCGCTGATGATCAATCAGGCCATCACCAGTGATGAAGAAGAGATTACGCTCGATTCAAATGAGGAGATCATCGTCGGCGCTGCTTTGCAGGCAGCCAAAGGAATTGAAATTAAAACCTTACTGCCACTGAATGATGACACCACAACGAATCGATCGATCACAATCAACGCGGCGATCGCCAGCACGATGGGATCGATTGATCTCAGTAGCGATCAGTCGCTAACGATTAATGGGACCATCACCAGTGACGAGAATGCGATTACGCTTGATGCCAACGATGAGATCACGATTACCGCGTCATTGCAGGCAGCCGATGAAATTGAGCTCACCTCCGAACAAACAATTCAAATAGCCGCCAACGTGGTCAGCAGTGAAGGAGGCCTCACATTTGACGCCGACGACGAGATCACCATTGGTGCGACGCTGCAGTCGGCTGGTGAGATTGAGATCACCTCTCACAAATCAATCGATGTTTCCGCCGACATCCTAAGCAGTGGAGGAGAAATCACACTGGAAGCAGTTCACAAAAGGTTGAACTTTGGAATCAGCGCGCTCGATCAAATCCAAGACTTATTGACGCTCGGTTCTGGACAACTGGAAGTGACGATTGGAAACGAATCCAACGCCGTACTAATCAGTGGCGCCGAAGGTGTCTCGATCACCGCGGAAGCTGGCATCAACGACAAGTATAACATTGGGGCCAACACGTACTTCAAAAACATCTACCCAGTGGTGATGGAGTTATTGGGGAAGCCCGACTTGTTTACGTTGCCGGTATCAGTTCAGGTTTGGAACCCATCAGCTGAAGTCACAACTCAGAATGCGACCTTGGTATCAGAGGGTGGCGAAATCACCGTATCGGCGATTGCCGAAGCCAACGCCAAGGGCAAAGCGGTCTGGAATCGCGTCGTTGGGACAGGAGAGAAAGCGGGCGAAGGGCGAGGCTTCGATAAAGGTGGCGGGGCAGCTGGTTTTTTCTTCACCGATGCCACCGCGACGGTAGATATTCTTGACACGGTGATCTCGGGCGATGGCGTGGAGGTATCGTCAGAAGTCAAAAATGAGATTGAGCTCGAAGTCAATGCAGTCACCAACAACGGACTTAGCAACACGAATCCTTCATCGGTGGCAATCGGATTCGGACTAACCGACCTCCGAACGACATCGACAGTTCACGTCGACCAGAACTCCCTGATCAGCAGTTCTGGGAACGTCAAGGTGGAAGCAACCGGGGAAGATGACAACAGCAACTCGGTCAAGGCAACTGCTTACCGAGATGGAGTCGTCGGCGCAGCAGCCGGCTTTACCTACACAGATGGCACCATTTCGGCAGTGGTCGATGGGAAGATCACCATGTCGCATGAGATCGCGGCAGAAGAATCAGAAACCTCACCGGACGCACTCGATTTCAATCCTGCGTTACAAGTCGACTTCACAAACAGCTCGGTTCAGTTCACCGGGACGACCGATTACGAGACCGCAGATGCCGTTCTCTTTACCAGCGCCGATAGCGGCACGATTCCTGGCCTGATTCCCGACACGGTGTATTACCTGATTGTCACCAGTGATACGACCAACGAAACCTATCAGCTTCAGTTTGCTGCGACCGCCGAGGATGCGACCAACAATGAACCGATTCCATTTGGTGCTGCTTTCCCGAGCCTGACCAATGCCCGCACCAACGTGACTGCTCCGATCACGATCACCGTCATCGATTCGGAAGGGCGACATCTGATTTTGTTCGGGTATGACGAGACGCTAGCCGGAGAATCTCTTTATGAGAATGGCGACGTCGTGACCTACGCTTCGGCGGTGAACCGGTTCCTCGGTTACGAAGATCAGAACAACAATCTCGTAGCTCCATTAGCGGAGGGTTCCTACACCGTTGCGACCGCCGATTCACCTTTTGAGGAACAATATCCGCTCGCCATCGAGTTAATCGACAACTCAGGTAATCCGATTGCACTCAACGGTGCATCGTATTTGCAAAGTGCATCGGGAACCCTATACCCAATCAGTTCTTATAACTCGACCGAGGACTCAGTAGATCTTTCCACTCTCGAAATCGACTCATCAACCAACGAAGTAATTGCCACGCCTCCCGCCGTGCCAGTTCAACAGGGCGAGTCGCTGGTTTTTCATCCGGGACTAAACAACAGCGTCACAACCCTTGAGAAAGGAGTGACCTACTATGCGATCGTTGACACCAGTAACGAAGGGATCATTCAACTCGCCTCAACACCTTCACAGGCGGAGTCATCGAATCCGGCGGTGCAAAATGCGCAGGCTTCTTTGACCGCAGAGGTAGATGGTCAGACGGTGACGATCCCGATCGGTAACTTCGAAATGGGTCTCGGACTGACATTCTCGGAGGATCCGAATATCCCCGATGGCACATCGGTCGTTTACAACGCGGTTGCGCAAAAGCCGATTAATGGCTTAATCGACCAGGCGACCTACGTCGCCTACAACGTGAACAATGTCAACGCAAATCCGGCCGTCCCTCAATACATCATTGCATTGGTGGATCCCGCGGCAGTTGAACTGAGCACCACCGCAGATTCGGGTACGTTCACCTTGACAGTCACCGATGCAGAGGGTGGCCAAGGCATCACCGGACCGATCGCATGGAATGCCGCGTCGGATGACCTGAACGAGGCGATTGATGCCTTGCAACTTCCCGGTGTCTCAGTCGCGGTTAGCGGGTTTGGAACATCTCAGTCACCTTGGTTGATCGAAGGCTTGGGAGATGACGACATTACGATTGACTCAAGTCAACTCAGTGAGGGAGGTTCGGCCGCAACGGTTACCCTGCAGCAAGCAGGGATGGGAATTGTGTTGAACTCGGATGCCGTGTCCGGGACGTTTACCATGACCTATACCGACCCTGCCCTCAGCATCCCCGGCGAGTTCGAGCTAAGTATTACGGCTGATTCTGGCACGTTCACGTTAACGCTAACCGATTCCCTGGACACTTCAGAGACGACCAACCTGATCGACTGGGATGCATCGCCGAGTGAATTAGCCGCAGCAATCAATGCGTTACCAAATTCAGGGGGTGCGGTGTCAGTAAGTGGAAGCGGAACATCGCTGTCGCCTTGGCTGATCACCGGCATGGGCGACAACGAAATCACGATTGATTCGAGCCTGCTCAGCAACGGCGACTCGGCAGCGTCCGCTTCCCTCGAAACGGCCAAACAATCCTTTGCGACGGCGCCTCTGGCCTGGAATGCCACCCCTGCTCAAGTTGCCACCGCACTCAATGCGCTCCCAAATCTAGCTGTATCTGTCAGTGGAATGGGTAACGCGATTTCACCTTGGCGAATCCAGGGACTACTTCCTTCGGAAGTCACCGTTGACAGCACTTCGCTGATCAACCGATTCCAACAGGAAGCGACGGTGCAGATGACCAGTGATTTGCAGGCCGCGTTTTGGATCGGTCAAACCTTCCAGGCGGACGGCGATTCATTCACCCTGACCGGAGCGAACATCGACGAAAACACACTGACCTTGCTGCTGACCGATGAGGCTCCTGTGGTATCAGCCGATGGCGCATCGCTCGAAAACGGCAGCGTGACATTCAGTTCGGTGGGTGCCGGGGCTACACAGATGTTTTCGTTTGCCGACAGTGGAACGTTTACGCTCACCATCACGAATCCAAGAACAGGGGCCATTTCCACAACAGATTCCATCGCCTGGAATGCTGATGCTTCGACAGTTGCAGCAAAGATCACCGACTCAAGCGGGATCTCGGTGGAAGTGAATGGCAGTGGTTCAATTCAATCACCTTGGCTGATCAGTGGAATGAACGCGGACCAGTTGGATGTGAATAGTGACAGCCTACTGAAGGGAACAACACAAACCAACTTGTTTTATCGTTCGACATCGTATGCCGCCAACGTCGTGACCACGGATGCCGACGGTGGCACGTTCACGCTGACATTTTCCGTGGACGGTGAGACAGTCGAATCGAATCCAATTGCTTACGATGCGACCGCTGGCGAGGTGACCGATGTGCTGCGTGCCTCCTTATCAAGCGTCAGTGTCGAGGTGTTTGGCCGTGGAACAGAAGCCGAACCGTGGGTCATCATTGGGCTCGCACAACCGATCGAAACCGGTGATGCCCTGACGTTCAATGATTCTTGGGACCTGCAAAGTCTCGGACTGCTTGATGGCCAAACCTACTATGCAGTGATCAATCCGCAAGCGTTGGATGCGGACATGCTCATCGTGGGCTTGGCTGGCAGTGTCGCCGACGCGATGGCGGATCCTCCCGTCCTGCTGTCACTCTCCGCCTCACTCGATCTGATTACAGGTCCCTCCACGATCATGACCGGTGCGGAGGAATCGCTCACCGCAGTCCCCGAGGCTCTGGAACTGGAGATCAGCACCGAATTGGAATCAGGCGACGCAGTGACGGCTTCCGCTGGGATCGGCGGTCGCCCGATGCTGGGCTATTACACCGATGGTGCCAAGTCGGCCAAGTCGAGATGGTTCTCAAAAGAGAAAGCGAAGGGTCCCAGCGCGATTGACCATGAGATCAGCGAGCGAACTCCGGAACATCTCGCAGATAAAGTCAATCGATTCTCCGCGACGTTCGGTGTGTCAATTTTGGATGTCAAGAACGATGTTCAATCAGTCATCGGCAACACAGCCACGATCGGGGTGGAAGGTAATGTCGCCGTAAAGAGCGATTTGACCGAAAAGATCCACGCCTCCGCGAACGCCGGTTTGGCGAAACGAAGCTCGAATGGTGCGTCGGCGGTGGATTACAAGGAAAGCAGTGCCGTAGCCGTCGCAACCGTGGTGGCAGTTTTAAACAACTCCAGCCAAGCAGTGATTGAATCGGATGCGGAGGTGACCGGTACAGAGGGTGTCGAAGTCGCTTCGGAGATCACCTACCCCCGCCGTGACTCCATTCCGGGCTCCGATGGCGGTGGCTGGGATGAAGCCTACGGCATCATCAAAAGCCTGGCTCTGAATCCGACTGTCAATGCGGTCGAGTCTTGGTTCTTCAATACGTCGACCAACGTTGGCATCAAAGGAGTTGGCAGCGAAGACTCGAAGAGACTGGATTGGATCCTGACGGGAAGCGTCATTGTTCAAGACATCACCAATCGCAATCTGGCGCAAATCGCCGATGGTGCGCAGATCAACCAAAGCACATCCGAGTTTTCCTGGTATGACGCCGCAACGGACATGACGCTCCAAACGGCTGATCTCGGCGAATTAGAGGAAAGCAATGGGGTGTCCATCGAAGCCAAGAGCGACATGACGCAGTGGGGCATCGCAGGTCAGCTCTACATTGGTCTGGACTTACTCACACTCGGCACAGCTGACCTTGCAAATAATGTCCTGCCATTTAAGAAATCGAGCCGAAACGCGTTCGGTGGTTCGGCCAACTTTGTCATCATTTCAGAGCAAACGCGAGCATTGCTTGGTGGCGTCGATCCCGATGGCAATACACCTGAGAACACTTCCACCAACGTGAAATATGGCGGTGGCGAAGAGGAGATCGGTTTATCGGTTCAGGCTGAAACGGTAACGAAGCTACTTGAAATCAGCCAATCAGCCGCCAGCAGCTCGGGTTTTGGAATCGAGGCCAGCACGACCTATCTGCTGATGGGCGAGAATGAAGAAAACGATGCTGATCGTGGTCAGTTCACGTATGCCGAGCTCAATTCGGCGAATCTGCCCATTGAGTTGACACCGATCAGCGGCACCGCCGGTGAAGTCCTGGTGGAGGCGGCGGACAGTAGTGACCTTTGGGCAATCAGCGGTGCGGTGATGCTGGGTTCGACTAAGGGAATTGGTGTCAGCGCCTCGGTGGTCGAATTGAATCGAGATGCTGCAGCCGGCGTTGGCTCAAGAACCACAACCGGAACGCCCAAATCGACGAATCGAAGACAGGCAGGTGGTAACTTCACGATCGACGCAGCGATCGATGGCACAATCATGCCAATGGCGCTCGTCGGCGCGATTTCAGCGAGTCGCAACTCTCCCATTGGTGGCGACGGCAAAGACACGGTTCCAGCGGACGGCAGTGTCGGCGCGGCATCGAGTATCGATGGTAAATGGGGACTCGGAATCTCGGGTGACTTTTCCGGTGCTTTCGTGGATGACCAGGTTCAATCTTACTTGAACAGCCCAGGCACGCTGTCTGGTATCGAAAGTGAGGGAACAGAACTGAACGTGCTGGAGATCTCAGCAAAGAATGAATCGATCATGAATCCGATAGGCGGTCAAGCGACCATTTCCATCGCGCGTGGCAGGTCGGGTGCAATGGCAGGCATCGCAGGATCGGCTTCCGTCGCCGAATATCAATCCCATGTCACGGCGACACTTGAAAACGTAAACATCGAATCACTCGGGATTGATGTCAAAGCTCTCAATGAAAAACGGATTGGTACTTGCGCGGCGGGGCTTCAGGTCCAAGCGCCCAAAGGCGCAGATCTTCAAATCGCCGGTTCCGTTGTTGTCAACGAAATCACAAACCATACCATCGCCTCACTCAAAAACGTGTTCCAGACCGAAGGATTGGGCGAGGTCGGCGTAAGTGCACTGCAACTCGACGAGATCTGGGGAGGTGCCGGAACGGCGGCAGTCACTTACGACCGCCGCAGTGATCGCCCAAAAGCAAAGACAGCTGTCGGCGTCGGCATGAGCGCCGTTTGGAATGGAATCACCAATACAACCACAGCAGAAGTTGTGGATAGCAACCTGAATCAGAATGAAGGTGGTTTTGATGTAACGGCAGAAGACTTTACCTCAAGCCGTGTTCTTAGCGCGGGTGTGAACGTTGCCGTGCCTTCCGGGGTCGCGATTGAAATTGGAGGCATGTGGGCGACCAATTACGTTTCACCAAGCACGACCGCTCAGATCACCGGTAGCACGATCGAGAATGTGACGACCGATGATCCGATGGATGTGGTGGCGGTCTTGGCGCCCTATCTTGATTCATTCGCGGGTTATTTCTCGCTCGAGTTCGGTAAGCCGCTGTCGACAAAAGAGACCCAATTGGGTGTTGGCGTCGGCGCTGCAGTTATCGTGAACCGCCTGGGTCCGCAAGATGCGAATGACGCCGCGTTGCCGACATTGGCGCAGGTTTCCAATTCGAACATCAACCGCGCGGGTGATTTAACGGTCCGGGCTTACACCGGGGCCCTCGACGATCAAACTTCTTCCTTCGTTCCTAATCAGGAGTTGGCCGAATCTTTGGTCGGTGAACAGAGTCTTCATGCTTTGGCGATTGCCGGAAGCGCGCAAGGCGAAAACTCCGCTGAGAGCTTTTTTTCAGCTGGGATTGTCGTCAATGGCGCAGTCGTGGTCACCGATTTAAAGATCAATACCCAGGCAACTGTAACAACCAACTCGAGCATCAATGAAGAGACTTCAGTCGGTGAATCGACATCGACGGTCGAAGTCCTGGCAACCAATCAGCTCACCGTGTCAACCGACGCTGGTGGGGCGTCAGTCTCGGAGAGCGTTTCGTTGAGCGGGACGTCGGTTGACATTGCGGTAGGTGGTGCTGACAACTCGTTCAACTCATGGAATGAAACCAGCGCGACGATCGCGGATAACTCTTCTGTCGTTGCAGAGAGTTTGGAGATCGTAGCCTCCCATGCGCCAGAAATTGACAACATCGCATTCGGCGTTGCTGTTTCGGTGGCTGTTTCAACCTCTATGTTTGGCGGCGCTTTTGGATTCTCCGGCGCTTTTCTACAAGCCGATCAATCCGATGTGGTGCTGGCCGCCATCTCAGACAGCGATGTCGAGATCAGGGACACAATCACCCTTCAGGCGGATGATCAATCGAGCATGAAAACCGGCAGTGGTGCGGGAAGCTTGCAGGTTTCCTACGGAAGTGGCGCCGCTGTCTCGCTTGCCCCTAGCGCGGTCACCAACAAAGTAACGGTCGGCAACTTGGTACTCGCTTGGATTGGAGACCGACCTCTCACCGATGGCACTCTTGTCGACAGTTCTGTCACCGCCGACGGTTCGAGCATCAGTGCGGGGGGAGGAATCACCGTCGCGGCAACCTGTGATCAGGAAATTCGAAACAACGCGATTGCGGTTGCAGTCAGTGTGTCCGTCGCCCCAGATTTTGCGAGTGCGGCGGGCGCCGGTTCGGGCGCGTCTTCGACCATCACCACGAACAACATCATCAAATCGGCAGTCAATGGAGTTTCCGATTTGACGGTTGGGGGCTCCAATGGCTTGAGTGTCACGGCATCCGATTCCGGAAGCAATGACATCACCGTTGGAACAGCGGCCGCCTCGATTGGCTGGTTCGGTGCCTCGATTGGGATTTCACTCGCAGAACTCGTCAACAACGATCAGGTTGTCGCAGAAATCCAGAACTCGGACATCAAAACAAGCGGCACCATTTCCACAGGCACACCGGTCGAAATCATCGCAACGGATACGGTTGAGCTGACGACCGATGCGGTTGCCACTTCACTTTCGATCAGCATTGGTGCGTCGGGTGCAGGTGGTAAATCAAACATCACCAGCAATGCAGAAATCGCCGCATCTCTGGGGGATGGTTCCATCGTGACGGCGATGACCGGATACGCGCCCGGTGACTTGAAAATCAACGCAGATAGCAAGGAGACTTTACTGGCCGAAATTTTTGGTGGTTCAGCAGGCCTCGGTTCGGTGGGTGTATTCAACTCCGATGCCATACGCGCTGGGTCGACGATGGCGAGCATTGATACTGCTGGAGCGATCGATGTGAACGATCTCAGCGTGATTGCATCGGCTGACCAAAGCGTGATTTCACAGGGAATGTCGGTGACCGTCGGTGGCTTGGCCGGCACGGGCGAGAATCACAACGTGACCGTTTCCGAGTCGGTCACTACGACCCTTCAAGGGCAAAATCAGCAATGGAACATTGAGGGAGATCTTCTCGCCACATCCAGTTCAACCAACACAGCAACGGCAAGGACCAGTGGCTCTGGAGGAGAGGGCGAGGATATCAGCGCGTCGCTGATGGGCGTTGGATTCTTTAAAGTCAACAGCGATGTTTCTCCCAACATTTCGTTGCAGGTTTCGGAAGTCAAGGTCGACGTGAAGGGAACGGCGACGTTTGATCTCAGCGCGACAAACCAAAACAACACGGAATCCAAATCAGGATCGGGATCTTTGGTAGGTGGAGATGCGGCAAAAGCCACGTCCACCAATTCCCCCAACGCCAGACTGACCATCGAGCAAATGGATTTGACCTCCTCCAGGTCAACGACCATTTCAGGCAGCATTGAGACCATTTATTCGACCAACGCAAACTCCGTTTACGCCACGGCGATCGGGGGATCCGCTGCCAGATCTTACAACACCTCCGAGCCAACCTTGACGCTGAGCATTGGCACTGAGGGAGCAACCAATTCAGACACGACCATACAAGCCTCTGGCACGGTTGATATCTCAGCTTCCAACACGTTGGTGGGGGTTGGCGATGGTAACAGCAAAAATGCGGCAGGTTTCATGGCGCGAGTCGGGGCCGGGGGAGGCGTCTCAGGATTTGGTGGCACCGCCAATTCCACGACGAAAGGTAGTTCAACCATCGAATTGAACGATCACGTCTCGATCGAATCCACGGGCAACGGAAACATTCAGGTAAGCTCCATAAATGACTGGCAATCCACCCAATTAACTCATTTGGGAACCGGAGGCGCCATCAATGGCGCAGGAGTCCAATCGATCCTGGACTCCACCTTAAACAACACAATCACCCTCGGATCGAATGTCGAGATGTTCGCGCCCCAGGGTGAAATCGGAATTGGCACTCGAAATTACAGCGCGACCACCAGCAATGCAGATTCCTACACGTTTGGGTTAGCCGGTGGAAGTAATAGTGATTCCAGTAACAAGATGACCTCCACACAAACGGTGGCAATCGGCAGCAATTCGACGCTCTATGCGGGCCGAGACATCGTTGTTACTGCTGGTTACAACCCGGTTGAACAGCAGGGCAGCCTGATGGATGTCTATGCGGTTGTGACGGCCCGCTGCGCCGGCCTGCTGGAGATTCCAACCACCACAGCTGATGCAAGTGCAACTGTCAACAACTCCGTTAACATTGACTCGGACACTTCGATCATCAGTCACGCGGATGTCGAACTTGGCACCGTTCCCGGAATCAACAATGCGTCTTGGTACACCTTCGCCAACATCGACGGCGCAAAAGGCAAAGTTCATCAAGGAAGTGATGGCTTGTCCGAAACCAATAGCGTCACAATCGACGGCGACGTGACCGCTGGAAACACGAACCAGCTAACGATCGAGATCCCCGCTGCGGGACAAAGACTCAGCGTCAATGGTTCGACCAACCAGTCAATCGCAAGTGATCAAATCATTATTTCGCCAGACCAAGTTTTTGCAGATCCCGACGCAACGCCTGCAGAAACAGACCTAGCTTTCACCGAGTCAGGGGCATTTATCCCTTTCAAAGTCAGCTACGATTCGTCCTATGATGCAACTCAGTTGCTTGACGGTCTCGACGAAACGTCGAAAGCGATTTTGGAGTCATCGATTTCAAAGACAGAAGTCCCCGCGATCACACTAACCGACTTAGCAGCAGTTGGTGGCCAAGTGGTCCTCCACGCAACCGACCTGCAAGGCGGCGCGAAGATTACGGCAAGTTTGCCAAACATTTCGATCACTAATGAAAGTAATGCCTATCTTTTGCTTGATGGAGTTGGCATCGCGAACACGCTGAATATGGGAAAGGTGACGATCGCCGGCGGCGCGGCCAGGCCCAGCGGCATGACATTCAACGAGAATGATGGCGTCCCATCGATCGTTGTGCTGCAATCTTACGAACAACCTGTCGGCGACTCGACCTCTGGTCCTGCGATTGCTGTAAACGACACCGTCCTCAACACGGCAGGATCGGTTCAAATCACCAATGAAAAAGGTGCTTTAGTCCAGATCGCACCGATCAATGCTCAAACGGTTTCCATCAGCACTCCTAACTCGGCCTACATCGTCAACACGCCGGCGGACTATTACGGCTCAAGTGGCGAAATCAAGGACTACTGGACCGCAGGCACTCAGCTCGTACAGGACGGGACCTTTGAATCGCCAGCAACGGGTTCTTATGTCTACAACCCGACCGGCACCGCTTGGGAGTTCAACGGATCGACCGGTGTTTCGGCGAATAACAGTGGATTTACATCGGGGAACCCCGATGCGCCTCAAGGCAAACAAGTTGCTTTCGTTCAGAAGACAGGCGAACTCAGTCAGTTGATCGCCAGCATGACGGGTGGCGCTAGTTACGTCATGCAGTTTGACGCCGCTCAGCGAGCTGACTATCCCGATCAGACCGTCGTCATAGCTTTAGATGGTCAGGAACTGTGTGAAATCACACCAACATCGACTGACTATCAATCCTATACATGTTCGTTCCAAGCACCGGCAAAGGAATCACCTAACGAGGACTCCCTACTTTTAACCGATGGCGTGGTAAGCACTGCGACTGCTTTCTGGCATCAGGACCAAGTTGTATTTCCGACATCGGGTTCGATGACAATTGACTTCACTTATCAATCTGGCGGCGATAAAGCAGCCGACGGCATCGCACTGGCATTCCAAATCGAAGGTGTCGATGCGATTGGCGGTGGCGGTGGCGACTTGGGCTACGTTGGGATTGCTGGCCCCACAGCGGCATATCAAATCAATCTTTACAGTGGTCACACCCAAGGCTCAAATTTCGTTACCGACAACACGTCAACCAACTATTTGGCGACGAATCCCGTCAGCTTTAATAGCGGCAATCCGATTGAGGTTCAGCTGGTTTACGATGTCGATGCGAAGACGGTGACGGAAAAACTCACTGACACGACAACCGATGAAACGTTCACAAGAACCTATAACAACATCGACTTGAGTTCGGTACTTGGTTCGGAAGCCTACATTGGATTCACGGGAGGTGACGGCGGCGCAACCTCGACGCAAACTGTCACCGATTTTTCATTGACAGTCAGCGAATCCAGCGCAACTCCATTGATTCAGGGCTTCGGCAATTGGGAGGCCAATGGCAGCCGGCTTCTCACCATCACTGGGTTAGAGCCAAGTGGTGTAGATGAAACTGTTTTCCTGGACAACTTGGTCTTATCAACCAATCCAGACGGATTCGTACCGGGACTTAATTCCTATGTCCAGGATTACACCGCAGACCTTGCCGCGACGACCGCCGCCAATGCTCTCTATCTCAGTCAGTCGGGCAAATCAAGTTCCAGCGATTTTTCAAGCTGGCTCTATAACCGCGGTGATCACGTGATCAATGTGAACACCAATGTTTCTCCCGGAAACTACGGCAGCAACTATCCCAGAAAAGTGGGCGACAACTATGGCTCCAATCAGCAAGGGAATGGGATCATTTTCTTCGGAAGTGAGATTCCATACCTTTGGACAGGAGCAACGCCTAACATCTCGGGATCGAACTATTTGACGGATGACTTGGGTTACGCTGACACATTAGCCAATGCTCAAACCTACAGCGTTGCTGCCAGTGGAAATCCATCGGATTCAAATCTCAATGTAACGCAAGGGACAGGCCCTCAAAATGACAATGTCTCGCCAGGCCGCGGAATCTTTCCGGTCGTGCCTGCCTACTTCCCGACCTCCGTGTCGGTCTCCAGTCCGGAGAGCCGAGCACTTGGTGGAAGTGGAATCACTGCTGGTTCTCTAGACGTGACCGCGTTGTACTTGGATATCAATGGCCCAATCAACGTGGGGGCCATAAATCAAGCTATCGACATTACGCTCGGTAGCGACATGCAGCAACAACTCGATGACTATCAACAAACTTATCAAAACGGCCTGGAATCCAGTGCGACACTAGATCTCGATGCATACTTCGGCATGTCTGGGATTACCGGATACTTCGATGCCGTTTCTGGAAAAATTGTTCTCGATCCATTCGCCATCAATGCCGGCATGGCAGAGGCTGTTTTCACCGGAGCGATTATCTCCACCACAGATTCCGGTGAGATCAATGTTCATAGTGACCCAGGCGATGTCAACATCCAGAACCAGACGACCTACCCGTTAGTGCTGGAAAACATCTCGGCGGCGAATCAAAAGTTGTCCGGCACGGTCGTGTTTAATGACACAATCACCGATCAATCAACCGCCTACCTTTACAGTCCAAACGGAGAGATCCGTGTCTATCAAGGCGACCTGAATGCTGCGATCGCTGATATGCGCCTAGTCGATTCATCGAGTGGTGACTCTGGAAACTTCCAACCTGGTTCAGATCAGCCCTACGTAGCGGGCAGTGTCAGTTCGTCGAGCATGTCTTATGAGTGGACAACGAATGCCTGGATATCGCGAGAACTAACATTCACTGGCAACGAGAGTGGCGGCTACGATCTCGAAGCTCCTTCCACAAATGATTCATGGGTTTGGGGACGCGCCGCCACCACGAGCAACGACAAGAAAATCTCAAGCAACCCATTCCCATCGATTGACACCGTGCTGCTATCGGACGGCCAAAACAACGATGCCAATGCCTACTGGCACCCATCCAAGATCGACATTCCCACCAGCGAGAGCTTCACCGTTACGTTCACTTATCAAGCCAGTGGTGACAAAGCCGCTGATGGCATCACCTTCGCATTTCAAAATGAAGGAGCAAATGCCGTCGGCGGAACGGGCGGGGCGTTAGGCTACGTCGGCATCTCAGGACAAACGGCTGCCTATCAGATCAACCTTTACGACGGTGAACAACGCGGGTCCAATTTTGTCACGGCGAATACCTCAGGGATTTATCTTGCCACCGGAAACGTCGATTTCAACAGCGGCAACCCCATCGAAGTGACACTCGTTTACGACCCAGCCGACAATACGATGCAGGAAAGCCTCACGGATAAAACAACCGGCGATACTTTTACGAGAACCTATCAGAACATCGATTTGACTTCCGTATTAGGTTCAGAAGCTTACATTGGGTTCACTGGCGGTGACGGCGGGGCAACATCCATTCAAACCGCAAGTGATTTCACCATGAGCGGATCGACCGAGTTGAGCGACTTCGGTCTCTGGAACGGTTTATATCATCAAGAAGTCATCGACCTGGGTGAGACGGCAACGGGCAGTGGTGACGCCCTGCAAAGAGTGACGGCAGTCATCACGCAAAGTGAATCGGCAACAACTAAGTTTGCGAGTTCGTACAAGGATGCTTGGAACTACGGCCCTTCAACCACATGGGACTGGACCTACCCGACCGAAATCTTGTTGCAAAGCCTTTACCAAGTTCCAGCTGCCAATTCGATTTCCATTGATTTCTCCGGCGTGCAATATGGCAGTCTTGACATCGGCTCAGATTCCGATTTGCAACTAGGAGGGAGCATCATTTTCCCTGGTACGGTGAGTCTGTCTACAAATGGCAATCTGACCCAGGCGAACAATGCAATCGTCGCAGCAAACCAAGTTGATTTGAAATCCAACAGCGGCAGCATTGGGCAAAAAACTTCGCCAATTCATATCAGTGTTGATCCAACGAGTTCGACCAATGCCAACGCATCAAGCGGCATCTATCTCGCGTCGGCAGGTGATTTGGTCGTTGGACAGATCACTACATCGACGGGCCCGGTTGAATTGAAAGCTGCTGCAAATTTCAGCGTTGGTGGCAGTGACACATTAATCGCCGGCGACAACATTTCTTTGCAGGCAGAGAATGGCAATATCGGAACTCAGGCAGAACCGTTAACGATTCAAACCAAGACCTCACAACTTGAATCAGGGACGGTAACTGATGGATTGTTGACAGCCGCTGCGGATACCGAAATCTACCTGGTTCAGCCCGCTGGTGACCTTCGCCTACTGTCGGTGACAACAAGTTCTTCTATGGGCGTGGTTTCGATTGCCACCCAAGGGGGCGACATCACCGACGGCAATACTTCCGATGTTTTCAAACTCAATCAACTGACCCGTGAAGATGCGGTCAATTTGATCAAGCAAATCAAGAACACCCAACAAAATACTGCCGATTTGACGGTGACCGCGTTCGAGGCCTCGGTTGATCAAAGCTACTTACAATACTGGACACTTCTACCTTCCAGAGGAACCTACGACGAAACCACCGAGACCTTTGTTCTCAATCAAGATGGCCTTGCTTATTATCAGCCGTTGGCGAACCTTTACTACACCGAACAAGCGGGTAGTGACACGCAGGTAACCGCAAGCGAATCGCAAGTACAGGAATATGGCAACTCGCTTTATCAAAACAGCGTTGAAGTCTTCCAGAACGAGTTTGTATTTGGCGTGAATTGGGCCAGCCTGACACAGTTCCAAAGCTACGACCCCGCGTACACGTTTACGGCATCGGAATTCGTCGTCGACGAATTGACCTATGGGGCAACGGACCTGAGTAATTCTTTCGCGATGTTATCGCTCGCAGCATTGGGCCCGAAAGGGAACGAACTGATTGGTCCCGTCACGCCAGCAGTCCAAACGACATTCTTGGATCTGAATTCGGCTGGAAGCATTGGACTGCCATTCCACGTCATCGAAATTGACTACTCCAAGTTTCAGCAGGGAAGCTTAACAAACCAAGAAAAAGCGATCTTAACACAGGCAACTGCGGCAGGTGAATTGCAATTCGTCGGCGTCAATCCAGCTGGTCAACGGGTCGCTTATTCCTCGGGCAGTCGTCCAGCCGGTGTAACGCCAGTTGCAGTGTTAGTTCGCATCGACAAGCCAATCATCGTTGATTTAGCAGAAAACGGGCTGGCGCAATTGCAGGCGGACGACTCAATCAACTTGACCGAATCAACAGGCGATCTCAACATTCTGCACGCCGAAACTTCGACAACTGTCAAATTGGTCGCCCAAGCCAATGTCTTCAATACTTCCTTAAATCATTCGGAGTCGGCCGCGGGTTGGTCGAGCGATGTCAACGGTGTATTAGGTTATACAAATTCAGATTTGGTCTACACACCGACTGATTTCACGCTGGGTAGCCCTGTTTTCTCAACCGGCTTAATTGAAAATGGTAGCTTCGAAGCCCCCGTTCAGTCGACCGGTGGCTTTACCTATCACCCTGCGACAACCGACTGGACGTTCAGCAGTCAATCCGGCGTATCAAGCAACAGGAGTGGTTTCACCCAGAACAACCCAAGTGCACCACTTGGCAACCAGGTTGCATTCATCCAAGAACAAGGTTTCATTTCGCAAGAACTCAATGGGCTGGTTGCCGGTCAATCCTATTCGCTCGAATTCGATGTGGCCCAGAGAGCCGGTTATCCGGCACCCACATTTACCGTGGACTTGGACGGCCAAATACTAACAACGCAGACACCAACATCGACCAATTACGAAACGGTTTCGATCCCGTTCGTACTTGATAAAACATCATTGCAATTGACTGACGGCCAAAGCAACAATGCAAATGCATACTGGTATCAATCACCTCTGCCAATCAGTGACGCCGGACAGTTCACTGTCGAGTTCACCTACCAAGCAGGCGGTGATGCGGCAGCAGACGGATTGACATTTGCGTTTCAAAAGGAAGGCACGAACGCCCTGGGCGCGACCGGCGGATCACTCGGTTATGTGGGCATCACAGGCCCCACCGCCGCCTATCAGATCAATCTGTACGATGGCCACCAGCGAGGGTCTAACTTCGTCACGACGAATACTTCGGAAACCTATCTGCCGACAGACCTTGTTAATTTCAACAGTGGTAATCCAATCCAGGTTCAACTGGTCTTTGATGCTGACCAGCAGACGGTCATGGAAACACTGACTGACACGGTCCAACAGACCAGCTTTTCTCGCACCTACAGTGGAGTCAATCTTGCAACGCTGCTGGGCGAAACTGCCTACATCGGATTCACCGGTGGAGACGGTGGCGCTACGTCGACCCAAACTGTAACGGACTTCAGACTATACCGGGAAAATCAAAACGCATCCCCGGTGATCAGTGGATTTGGTGGTTGGAAATATACGGGGCAGCACACGCTTACATTTACCGGAGTAGATGCTGCGTCAATCGACCAAACGGTTTTCCTTGATGACGTTAGAATCACACGATCACCCGGCATTGTCTCAAGTGACTTGCGTTTGGTTGCGGGGATTGCGATCGGCATGGAATCGAACCCGCTGAACGTGCAGGTTGGCGGCCACTTGGACGTCTTCGCGACGGATGATCTTTACTTAACGCATCGCTCCAGCAACAACCTGCGATTGAACGCAATCTATGCAGGCGGGGATGCCACGATCGATGCTCCGAATGCCAATATTTTCGCCGTTGAAAACTTCTTCAAAGGCTCCATCGCCGGCTTCGGCGCCGACGGAATGGGGAATGGCTGGAACAGTGAATCAGCTCAGGGATCGGTTACCTTTGCTGACGATACATTGACCTTACAGAATGATGCTGCACCGTCTGGGGCAGCAGAGACTTGGTACAGCAAAGCAGCAACTCAAATTGAAACCCCGGTGACGATCGAGAACCGATTCATTTCCAGCTTTGTTTACAAGAATGACGGCTTTGATTCGAATTTGCGGTTTGTACTTGCCTCGATTGACACCGATGTCGCAACACTCGCTCAGGCGGGTGAAGCATCTATCCCGAACACCTTTGCTTTGGTGATCGATAACCAATGCGAAGGCTGCTCAACGTCTCAAGCAATCAGTGCTTCGTACGACGGCGAAGTTAAATCGACACCGGTTCCTGCTGAGATTGGACTCTCCTCAGGTGATCCGATTGAGGTGCTGATGATTTATGAAACTTTAACGCGAACGGCTTCAGTCACTTTGACCAACGCAGGAAAATCGTTCACCTTAGACCTGCCGGGGCTCGATCTGCTCAAAGTCATCGGAACGAATCAAGCACGAGCAGGATTCGTTGCTGTGGGAGACGGCCAAACTGCGACTCAAGAAATCACAGGGTTCAGTTTTGCATACGGTGCTCCGTCGGTCGAAACAAACGAATTGATAATTAATTCAGGAGTACAAATCGGGGCGTCTCAAAATCCGATTTTGATTCTTGCTCTCGGGGGCGTGCAGGCCGCCGCACCCGACGGGGTCTACTTGACCCAAATCAGTGGCGATTTACTAATCGATTCGGCCACCAGCGATGGAAGCGTGCAACTTAGTGCTCCTGCAGGTTCAGTTTTGACGTCCGATGCTTCATCGACCGCCGATGCACTCGTCATTCTCGGCACTGAGAATCTTGCGTCTCTCAGTGAATTACCCCACGTAGCAGCCGAAACGCTCTCCATCATGGGCCTGAAGAACATTGGTGAGCGTAACAACGAATTACAACTTCAGGTCTCGCAGCTTGCGGCAAAAACGGTGTTGGGTGACATCAACCTTGGACAGATCGGTGACCTGTTGATCGCGGATCCACTGCTGGCCGGAGGCGCCGTCAAACTGCTTGGTGATTCGGCGATCACCGTAGATGCAAAAGTCATGGCGGACACGGAGGTCGATTTCCGCACTGAGGGTGACACCGGTGTGCTGAGTTTCCTCTCCGGTGCGAATCTGCTTTCCAACCAAGGTTCGATCCGATTGCATGCCGATCGAACCCTATCGACAGAAATCGGATCAATCATCGAGAGTTCGGCCGGTGTATCCCTATCGGGCGGCGCAGCAGAGCTTGGTTCAGAAGAAACACACAGAATGCGGTTGCTCGGACTGTTCCGGGGTGGTCCGCTTCAGATGCTATCGGGAGCAGACAGCGACTCGCTGCAGGTTGCAATTTCCGATTGGATCGGAATCGCTGGAAATCCACTGGAAGCGTCGCTCATCGATTTTTCGACCCTGCATTTGGATGACAGTCATTCCAGCCTTGGCAAAAATTACGTGGCCACCAGTAGGCGGCTTGAGTCAGAAGTTGCCAACCTCGAATTAGGCGAACTTCAAACCTTGCGAATGGATCTGGGGAGCGGTTCCGATTCATTCCGAACGGAACCCAGCTGGCAAATGAATTCGCTTAACATCAATGACACGGGTGGTTCCAACCAATATGAGTTTGCAGGTGCCCTCGACGGTCTACCTAAAGCAATCAGCCTTTCCGGTGGAAGCGACTTGGAACAGCTCCTAATCGATGGAAATGGCACTCCGATTTGGTTGGCAGAAGGAATCGTGCACGTCGGCGATTTTGAGATCCAGCATTCCGCCATCGAGAAACTACTTGTCGAAAATGAATTGTCTGCCCTTCGACCAGAAATCTCCAATGCAGTCGAAATTGATCACGAAGCATTCCCGGACAATACCCTGACACTGGTGGGAACCGCAGGCAGCGACGACCTTTTCATTGACCTCAGCAATCCATCCACCAGCTTGATCGGGCTATGGAATGAAACAAATGACTTGCGACGCGATTTCGAATCGATGGATTTTGATGCGTTGAGATTCATCCTACTTGATGGTGATGATAGTTTGCTGGTGGATGGCAGCGCGACTGCTCCTCTTTTCGTGGAAGGCGGTCCAGGTAGTGATTGGATTCAAATCGAGACTAATTCTGATACTTCCGTGATTGACTTGTCTGGAAACAACGTGATCAAAACCGCATCGGGCATGGATACAATTCGTACCGGTCCAGGCCGAGACAGAATCGATGCGGGCGCGGGGAACAACGAGGTGCACGATTCTGGTGGCGTGAATTGGATTTTCGCCGGGAGTCAAAACGACCAGATTTACCACGCAAATGCGAGCGACTGGATTGCGGCTGGCCAGGGCGTCAATGATGTCTGGCTGAACGGATCACTCGTCAACTGGCACAACCAATCGCTTCGGTCAGATGTGAATCGTGATTTGAGAGTCTCCGCACTGGACGCACTCACTCTGATCAATGAACTGCAGGAAGTCGGCATTGTCAACTTGGAGGGCTCGCCCAACAGCACCGATGATCTTTACGACACGAACGATGATAGGCGGCTAACGGCCATCGACATCTTGGTTGTAATCAATGACCTCGACCGCAGCTCCAAGCTCGAAGGTGAATCCATCAGCAATCCGAATTCGGCTCAGCCCCCGATTGCCGATGGATCGCTCGCAAGTGATGAAGTATTCTCGACTTGGGAAGGGGAATTCGATGAATTCGGATCGGCCGATCGCTTCGACATGATCGGCCTTGATCGCGTGGTGCACCAAGCTAATGGTGAACCTCTATCTTCGTCGCCTGACCCGGCTGCCCTCTGGGGCGTGGATGAGTTGCACGAAACGCTGGAAAGCATGCACCGGGAAAGGACAATGGAGGCGTTAGAAGACCATTTCCTCGCATTGAAAATGAGTGAGTAAACCGGTTCAGTTCACTGACGCGGTGATGGAGATTACTTCCGGCGGCAGTTTTGTGACTGCTCTTCGAAAAGCGACAACTCGCCTGTTTTACAGTCGTTTTGACCGGTAAATCTAAAATCGTCCAACATCATCACAACTGCCTTCGGCAGTTGATTTCACCCGTGGCTCAACCCCTTCAGAAACCGCAGGCAATCATCTGCGATCAGAGACTTGACCAAAACTTGGCCGACAGAACGCAAAGCGTCAAAGACAAGGCAGTGCAAGGAGGGCACGGGTACGGACTTACGAGGCTGTAGATGCTTCAGCGTTAAATGCTCCCCAAACCGGTTGTCAGTCGCAGCGATTGCAAATCGAACCAAGAGGCATGTTTCCGATTGACCATGACCATCAATCGTTAACCGCAAGCCCGTAATCGTGTGGCTACAACACAAGGACGGCTGGCGGAAAGTGACTCAGTTTATCTCGAGCTGAGAGGAAAGTTCGGTGAGAACGGACTCCGAAGCTGTTCACGCTGTTCTGACATGATCCTGTAGGGGAGAGTGCATCCGAGGTGAATGCGGTGTGCCTAAACCGCTTGCGTTCGCTGTGTTTCACGCAAGACGCTCGCCCCTCTCTTTTCTTCGATTCGTTGAAGCCTAACGCCCCCGCAATCCGATCAATCGATAAGCAGAAATAGAGAACTGGCTGCTGTATACGGGTACGGGTACGGGTACGGGTACGAAAAAAGGCCGCGGGTGCGAAAAATGCGGGCGAGTCCCCGACGTTCTGCCTTGGCTCGTAACGCTTGCTGGCCAATCAGCAAATCGTCAGCGTTAAGAAAAGACCTGGGTTACACAGATGCTTGATGGAATCACAAGGAAGCCGCACCAACTCTTCATTTTGCTAGCATGTTACTTTGCTTTTCAGGTGGTACTTCGCGTCGCATTGTCTGATTCATTAGACATCGATGAGAGTGAACAAATCTTTCTGTCACAGTGGTTCCATCTGGGCTACAACGCTCAGCCGCCATTTTACAACTGGGTCCAAACACTCCTGATTCACTTATTTGGCCCATCGGTTCTTATCCTGGCCGCATTTAAGAACACGTTACTTTTCTTAACGTACCTCTGTTACTTTTCGGCGGCACGCTTGATCACTCGCGACAACGGCCTAGCTGCCGTTGCAACGCTGGGTCTTCTAACCATTCCGCAGATCGCATGGGAAAGCCAACGGGATCTCGCCCACACTGTCGCCGCGACCTTTGCGTCATCAGCATTCATTTACGGAGTATTTCGGGCACTAAAAACGCAGCAGCGGTTAGACTATTTTTTCACCGGCGTTGCAATCGGCATTGCAATGACCTCGAAGTACAACACTCTTTTACTAATATTCTCCACGTTAACCGCCTTGGTTTCGATGCGGGAATATCGTTGGCGGGTGCTTAGCCCAAAGATTTCCTATGCGGTAGTCCCCGCTTTGCTGATTGTAACGCCGCATTACCTTTGGTTGCTGAACCATTTGCAGTTAGCCTCGGGCACAACAGTCGCCAAGATCTCGGCCAACGCGGGGGAAACATGGTGGCTGAATGTCGCGACAGGAACCCAGTCACTCCTGTCTGCGATCCTGAATTTCAACGCTCTGCCGATGCTCCTTTTCTTGCTCGTGTTCGGGCGAACATTTCTCAAATCCACCTGGGCAGATTCCCCAGAGATACGCCTTCTGAACCGGATTTTTGGAACGACGGCGATCATACTCACCGCTTTGGTAATCACCGGCGATGTCACTGATTTCAAAGATCGTTGGTTGCAACCTGTGCTCTTTCTATTACCGCTCTACATTGTCTTGAAGATGAATGCAACGGCCGTCGTCGAGCAGCGATCAAGGATTCGTTTTGCTGCAGTCGCAGTCACACTGATGCTAGCTGTTTCAATTGGAATTTATTTCCGCACCGCAGGAGCATCCATCACGGGCAGGTACTGCCGTCTGAACCTTCCTTACGCAGCCGTAAGCCGTCACATTTCAGATGCAACGGGCGAGGCTCCCAAGGTATTTGTCACCAACGATTACCGGATCGCGGGAAACCTTCGAATGCAGTTCCCATCGAGTTCTGTGGTATCAACTGACATGAGTCATTTGGGATTCGACCTTACAGAAAAAGATCTTCCGATGGTCATTCTGTCCCAGGGAGATGACACGGAAACACTAAATGAACTACTCCGCTTTGCCAGATCATTGACCGGTACAAAGCCAGAATCCAGCACAAAGCCAGAATCCAGCACAAAGCCAG